>JBEVMR010000065.1:0-46719 GCA_040508545.1 Solirubrobacterales bacterium | reverse complement strand
AATCGGCGTTAGCAAGGGAATTTCAGGCTGTGGACGGGGCTGGGGAGAAAAGCTGATTCTTACAGTGCCGTCGGCGTCAGGCCGATTCGCTCGGACGGCTGTGGATAGTGGAGCGCAGCTCACCGACCCGGCGGGCCAGGTCGGCATCGTCGCTGAGCGAGGCCTCTGCGCGGCGCAGGGAGTTGAGGACGGTGGAGTGATCACGGCCGCCGTAGAGGCGCCCGATCTGAGGCAGGGAGAGATCGGTTGCCTCGCGGGTGAGGAGGATCGCGATCTGCCTCGCCCGCAGCGGCGTGGCGGCCCGGCCCGAGCCGACGAGCTCAGCCCGGGAGATGCCGAAGGAGGCGGCGACCTGTTGCTGGATCTCTTCCACGGTGCTCGGCTTGCTCGCCGGCGCTCGGGACGGGATCAGCTCGGCAATCAGCTCAGGGCTTAGCGGCTTAGCGGTCAGCGAGGCGTGGGCGATCACCTTGGTCAGCCCGCCGTGCAGCCGGCGGATGTTGGCGTCGATGCGGCGGGCGAGCTCGGAGAGCGCGTCGCTGTCCTCGCCCTCGAGCCCGGCCTCGCGAGCGAGGTGCTGCAGGACGGTGAGGCGGGTGGCGAGGTCTGGCGGTTCGACCGGAATCGCCAGGCCCCACTCGAAGCGGTCTCGCAGCCGCGCCTCCAGGGTCGAGAGCTCGCTCGGCAGCCGGTCGGCCGAGAGGACGAGCTGGCTGCCGCCCTCGTAGAGGGCGTTGAAGGTGTGGAAGAACTCCTCTTCGGTGTGCTGCTTTCCCTGCAGGAACTGGACGTCGTCGACGAGCAGCACGTCGAGGTCGCGGTACCGGTTCTTGAACTTCTCGGCGCCGGAGGAGCGCAAGGCGCCGACGAACTCGTTGGTGAAGCTCTCGGCCGTCGTGTAACGGACGCTGAGCCCTGGCGCGTTGGCTCGCAGGTAGTTGGCGATCGCGCCCAGCAGGTGGGTCTTGCCGAGGCCGGGGGGCCCGTGGAGGAAGAGCGGGTTGTAGGCCTCCGAGGGGGTCTCGGCGACGGCCAGGGCTGCGGCGTGGGCCAGCCGGTTGCCCTCGCCGATCACGAAGCGGTCGAATGTGTAATTCGGGTTGAGCTCGACTGCCGGGTCGAGGCTCGATCCCTTCGCTCCGGCCTCGTCTGAGCTGGCGAAGGCAACCTCGCTCAGAGCTGGCGCAACCTCGGCCACCGCTTCGCGCAGCAAGGTCACGTAACGGCGTTCGACCCAGGTCCGGATCCCGTCCGGGGCGGCGAGGTAGAGCGTCGTTCCCTGCGCCCCGACTGCCCGCAGAGGCTCGAGCCAGATCTTGAACGTGGACTCGGGAACGGCACTGCGCAGGCGGTGCTGAACTTCCCCCCAGAGGGAATCGAGGCTCTGTCCTGGCAAGGCGTCGGGCACCGGCGAGCGACCATAGCGGCGACCCCCTCGCCTGAATCGGAGGGGGTCGCAAATGCCGAAGAAATGATTTGGCGACCGACCTCGCCCCACGGCACGCCTCGCGGGCCGCTCGCCCCCCGCGTCCGTATACTGCGACGGCCAATGAAGCGCACCTACCAGCCGAAGAAGCGTAAGCGGGCCAAGACCCACGGGTTCCGGGCAAGGATGCGGACGCGCGGCGGACGCGCGATCCTGAAGCGGCGTCGGGCCAAAGGCCGGAAACGCCTCACGCCGGGATGACCCTCCCCACAGTCGGGTTCGAGTGATGGCGGCAAAGCGACGCCGGCTCTCACGCAGCGCCGAGTTCGACCGCGTCTACCGCGACGGGACCTCGCATGCGACGCGCTACCTCGTGCTCTACAGCTTCCCCCGCAAAGACGAAGACGATCGCGATATCCGGCTCGGCGTCTCGGTTAGCCGCAAGGTCGGCGGCGCGGTCGACCGCAACCGGGTCAAGCGCACGCTTCGCGAGGCCTTCTGGAGCCTCGCCGACCGACTCCCCCCGGATCACGACTTCGTCTTGGTGGCCCGCTCCGAGATCGCCGCGATGATCGAGCGTGACGGCAGCGAGGGGGCCAAGGCGAGCCTCGAAGAGGCGCTCGAGCAATCGGGTGCTGGGCGGGAGCGTTCCACGTGAAACGGGTTCTGTTGGCCCCCATCGGGGCGTATCAGCGCTGGATCTCGCCCGGGCTGCCGCGCCGCTGCCGTTACGAGCCGACCTGCTCTGCCTATGCCGGCCAGTCGATTCGTCGTTTCGGCCCGATCCGCGGCCTTTTGCTTGCCTGCTGGCGCTTGCTGCGCTGCAACCCGCTCAGTCACGGCGGCTTCGACCCGGTTCCGGACCGCTTCACGCTGCGCGTAGGGCCGGTTGATCCGGCCGAGTACCACCGGCATCACGGAGCCCACACGTGACGCCGCTAGTCGCCACCGTGGTTGCCAACGTCCTCCAGCCGCTGATCGACGTCGGCAACTCGGTCCTGACCTTCTTCCACGACAGCGTCGGGCTCAGCTGGGGGATGTCGATCATCGCGCTCACGGTCTGCACCCGGGCGCTGCTGATCCCGCTCACCTACAAATCGCTGAAAGGGATGCGGGCGCTGCAGGCGCTGCAGCCGCAACTGAAAGAGATCAAAGAGAAGTACAAGAACGACCAGAAACGCATGCAGCAGGAGATGATGCGCTTCTACCAGGAGAACAAAGTCAACCCCTTTGCCTCCTGTATCCCGCTCCTCGCCCAGCTGCCGGTCTTCATCACCCTCTTCTACGTGCTCAAGAACGAGCTCCCCGCGGACATTGGCTGCACGGCTGGGGAATGCGGCGGCGAAGCGTCCTTCCTCTTCATCAACGACCTGACTGCCAAGGCGGTGGGCGCCGAACTGATCGTCCTCCTCGTCCTCTACGTCGGCACGCAGTTGATCTCCGGCCTGGTGATGGCGGTTACGGCTGACAAAAGCCAGCGGATGCTGATGTTGATCCTGCCCTTCATCTTCGTCCCCTTCGTGATCACCTTCCCCGCCGGCCTCGTCCTCTACTGGATCACGACCAATATCTGGACGATCGGCCAGCAGTACACGATCCAGAAGCTGATTCCGGCGCCGGTCGTGGCTACACCTGAAGAGGTTGCCGCGGCCAAACCCCCTCCGCCACCGCCCAAAAAGAAGAAGCGCAGGCGGTAGGACACGGACGGGGCACTCCTCGCCCGGACTCGCGTCCGGCGGCGGATTGCCACTGAAGGTCGAGGGGCTGAAGTGCCGGCCGCTCTGAGTATCCGCCCGTTCGAGGAGTGCCCCGTCCGTGTCCTGCATGTGGTTGCTTGCTCGAATAGGGTGCGGGGCGTGAGCGAGACGACGAAATGGCCGGAGGAGCCTGCGGAGCGGGTTCGGGAGCTTGTCGAGGGCGTGCTCGATGAGCTCGACCTCGATGGCGAGGTCGAGATTCAGGAGGATGACGATCGGATCGAGGCCGTCGTTTCCGGTGAGGACGACTTTGGGCTCTTGATCGGCAAACGCGGCCAGACGATCGACGCGCTGCAGTTGCTCTGCTTTCAGGCCGCCTTCCGCGGGCTCCGCGACCGCAAGCGAGTGGTGCTCGACGCCTCCGGTTACCGCGAGCGGCGACGCGAGGTGCTCACTGCCCGCGCGGATCGGGCCGCCGAGCAGGCCCTGGACGGCAACGTCACCGTCGAGATGGATCCGATGAGCGCCCAGGAACGGCGCGTGGTCCACGAACACCTCAAAGATCGCTCCGGCGTCGAGACTTACAGCGAAGGGGACGAGCCGCGCCGCTGCGTGGTCGTCGCTCCCTTGGTGTCTGAGTGAGGGGTTCCGGGTAGGGCCTTCACTTAACTTTTTCGGTGCCGCGCCTGTGGAGGCGGACGATGGCTGGTGACGAAAAAGTACAAGACGTTTCGCCCCTACCCGGAACCCCTCTATCGAGGGCTCAGCGGGCGACGATCACACGCGTCCTCGAGCTTCTGAGGGAGGAGCGGGCTTCGGTGAGCTCCGTTACTACGCCGGGTCGTGCATGGCAGGTCCATGTCGTGGACAGCCTCACCGGCCTCGAGGTGGACGACCTGTCCACCGCGGCGCGGATCGCCGATATTGGCTCTGGGGCGGGGTTTCCGGGCCTGGTGCTGGCGGTGGCCCTGCCCAATTCGCAGCTCAATCTGATCGAGTCGATCGGGCGCAAGTGCGAGTTCATCCAGCGCGCGATCGACGCGTCCGGGATCACCAATGCAAACGTCGTCAACGCCCGTTCGGAGGAGCTCGCCGGCGACGCTCGCGAGTCCTACGACGCTGTGACGGCCCGCGCCGTCGGTCGCCTCTCGACGCTTGCAGAGCTCGCGTCCCCCCTCCTGCGCGACGGAGGAGTCCTAGTTGCTTGGAAGGGCAAACGGGACCCAGACGAGGAGGCCCAGCTCGAACGAGCCGCGGACCAACTCGCAATGCGCCCCGAGCAGATCCTCGACGTAGGCGACCGCGCCGGCAGCAAGCACCGCCACCTCCACGTCCTCCGCAAGCTGGGACCAACGCCCTCCGACTTGCCACGCCGTCCCGGCATGGCCAAGAAGCGCCCGCGTGGTTGAGGTGAGGTCGGGTATCCCTCGAACGGGCGGATACTCAGAGCGGCCGGCGCTTTGGCCTCTATCCCTTCGGCGGCAGTCCAATGCCGGACGCGAGTCCGGGCGAGGGATACCCGACCTCACCTCACTAGGCTGCCGGTGACATGGGCCTCGTCTACGCAGTGGCAAACCAGAAGGGTGGCGTCGGCAAGACGACGACCGCAGTCAACCTGGCTGCCTGCGTGGCGGCCGCCGGCTCGCAGACGCTGCTGGCCGACCTCGACCCACAGTGCAATGCCACCGTCGCCCTGGGCGGCGATCGCGATGCCCACCCTTCCTCCTACGACTGCCTGATCGGCGACGTATCGGTCGCCGAGGCGGCCCGCCCCGCCGGGCCCGACAACCTCTGGCTCGTCGCCGCCAATCGCGACCTGGCCGGCGCCGCGGTCGAGCTGCCCCGCCTCGAGGGCTCGGAGACGCGCCTGCGCGAACGGCTCGGCCCGCTGCGCGAGCGCTTCGCCTTCACCATGCTCGATTGCCCACCCTCGCTCGGCCCGGTCAGCGTCAACGCCCTGGTCGCCGCCGACCGGGTGATCGTGCCGGTTCAAGCCGAGTACCTGGCCCTGGAGGGCTTGGTCCAGTTCCTCGACACGCTGGGGATGATCCGCCGCGAGCTCAACCCGGCGCTGAACGTGTCGGGCCTGTTGATCACCATGCACGACGAGCGCACGCGGCTCGCCCGGGATGTCGAGCGAGAGCTGCGCGAGCATTTCCCCGAGATGGTCTTCGACACCGTCATACCGCGCAGCGTCAGGGTCGCCGAGGCGCCGAGCTTCGGCCTGCCGGTGACCGAGCACGCGCCGGCCTCGCGCGGCGCCACCGCTTACCAGGCGCTGGCTCAGGAGCTGACGAGCCGTGGCTAGCACGACGAGCAAAGGCGGTAAGGCCAAGCGCGGCATGGGCCGGGGCCTCTCGGCGATCCTGCCGGAGTCGACGAGCAGCGAGGCGGTTGGCGACCTGCGCGAGCTCCCCGTCAGCCTGATCAAGCCCAACCCGAACCAGCCCCGCACCCACTTCGACGCCGACGCCCTGGCGGGGCTGGCGTCCTCGATCGAGACCAGCGGCGTCGTCCAGCCGCTGCTGGTGCGTCCCCTCCACGACGGCAGCTACGAGCTGATCGCCGGTGAGCGACGCTGGCGCGCCGCGCAGCAGGCGGGTCTGGAGAAGGTCCCGGTCATCGTCCGCGACTCCGAGCAGGCGGAGCGGCTGCAGGTTGCCTTGATCGAGAACATGGTTCGCGAGAACCTCAACCCGGTCGAGGAGGCGCGGGCCTGCGCTGCCCTGGTCGAGGATCTCGGCCTCTCCAAAGAGGAGCTGGCGCGCCGCGTCGGCCGCAGTCGGCCGGCGGTGTCCAACCTGATCCGTCTGCTCTCGCTTCCCGACGAGGCGCTCGAGCTGCTCGAGTCCGGTGAGCTGAGCGAGGGGCACGGCCGCGCCCTGCTCGGCGCCGATGGCAACGACGTCCGCCGCCGCCTCGCCCGGGATGCAGTGCGGGGTGGCTGGTCGGTCCGCGAGACCGAGAGCAGGGTTAAGCTGGCCAGCCAGCCAAAACGAGAGCGTGGGGCGGCGAAACCAAGTGCGGAGGAGACGGCGGCGATGCGGGACGCCGCCGACCGCCTCGAGGCCGCCTTGGGCCACGAGGTGAAGGTGAGGCCGAAGGGGGACGAGGTGGCGGTCGAGATCCGCCTCGCCGACCTCGACGAGGCCATCGCCCTGGCGCGCAAGTTGGGGCGCAGCCGGTCCTGATCGGATCGCTATCATCGCCTCCGCTCGGGCGATTAGCTCAGTTGGTTAGAGCGCGTCTCTGATAAGGACGAGGTCCCTGGTTCGAATCCAGGATCGCCCACTGCCGCCATGCCACTGCGATTCGCCCGGTGGAGCGGCCCAGAGCCGTACCTATAATGGGCGATCCACCTCGGCGCGGAGCGAATTTTGCAGCAAATGCAGATCTACGGGGTCAGCTTCGACATGGTCGGCAAGCAGCCGATCGTTTTGCTGAAGACTGTTGACGGCAATCGGTTTTTACCGATCTGGATCGGCCATCCCGAGGCGGCGGCGATCCTGATGAAGCTGCAGGGGGCCTCGACCCCGCGGCCAATGACCCACGACCTGCTCTCCGACATGCTCGAGCAGCTCGATGCCAAATGCGAGCGGGTCTCCGTGACCGAGCTGCGCGACAACACCTTCTACGCCTCGATCACGGTCTCGATCGACGGCTCGGAGCTGGAGATCGACTCGCGCCCCTCCGACGCCCTTGCCCTCGCCGTCCGTGTCTCGGCCCCGATCTTCGCTGCGGAGGAGGTCATCGAGGAGTCGGCGATCGAGTTCGAGCACGAGGTCGAGGACACCGAGGAGGTCGTCGACAAATTCAAGGAGTTCCTCGACGAGGTCTCACCCGACGACTTCGCCGAGGGAACCTCCTAAGCAGCTGCCGGCTTCAGCGCCAGCTCGAGGATCCGCTCGACCAGCTCCTCGAAGCTCATCCCCGCGGCCTCGGCGGATTGCGGCAGGAGGCTGGTGTCGGTGAGGCCGGGAATCGCGTTGACCTCGAGCAGCTGCGGGCCGTCGGCGGCGAGGATCAAGTCGACGCGGGAGAAGCCGGAGCAGCCGAGAGTCTCGTAGGCACGCAGCGCCGCCTCGGTCACCGCTGATGCCTCCTCCGCGCTGAGCTCCGCCGGGCAGACGAAATCGGTGCGCCCGATCTCGTAGCGCGCCTCGAAGTCATAGCGATCGCCACCGCTCGGGATCGCTTCGACGATCGGCAAGGCCTCGTCGCCGAGAACGCTCACAGCCAGCTCGCGACCGTCGACGAAGCGCTCGAGGAGGACGCGGTCGTCGTAGCTGAAGGCGGAGACCAGCGCCTCCGGGACCTCGAACCAGCTCGCCGCGAACTTCACCCCCAAGGCCGAGCCTCCGCGGCTCGGCTTGACCACGAGCGGAAATCCCAGGCGCTGCTCGAGCTCGCCGAGCGCATCGGCGGCGCCGAGCTCGCGAAAGGCGGTCTCGTTGAAGGCGAACCAGTCGGGGGTGGGGGCCCCGGCGCCGCGCAGCTCGTGCTTGGCGAGCACCTTGTCGATACAGCGAGCGCAGGCGGCTACGCCCGGCCCGGTGAAGGGGATGCCGAGGATCTCGAGCAGCTCCTGCACGGTCCCGTCCTCGCCGCCAAACCCGTGCAGAGCGACGAAGGCGACGTCGGGGCGCTCGCCCGTCAGCCGCTTGACCAGGTCACCACCCGCGTCGATCGCGACGACCTCGTGGCCGAGGCGTTGCAGCGCGTCCTCGACCCGGGCGCCGGAGCGCAACGAGACGCCGCGCTCCAGCGAGCGCCCGCCTTTCAGCACCGCGACCTTCACGCTGAGCCCTCCGCCGATTTGCGGAAGGGGATCACGTCTCCGCCGTCCTTCGCCGGCTCCGCCGCGCCCGGACGCGGGAGCTCAGTCGCGTCCGTATCTGATTCCCGCGGCTGAGCGGAAGCAGAGGACGTGGCGGAATCTGATGTCAACGCCCCGTACAGCTCGACCTGCTCCGCGATCGCCTTGCCGATCCTCCGCACGCCCTCGCGGATCTCCTCGTCGCCCACCCCCGAGAAGTTGAGCCGCATCGAGCTGCGGCCACGGCTCTCGTCGACGTAGGCGGCCTGCCCGGGAACGAAGGCGACGTCCTCTCGCAACGCCTTGGCGAGCAGGTCGCTGGTGTCGATGTACTCGGGCAGGGTCGCCCAGATGAAGAGGCCGCCCTCCGGCTCGGTCCAGGTCGCCTCCGCCGGGAAGTGGTCACGCAGCGCAGCCACCATCGTGTCGCGGCGCCCACGGTAGATCTCGACCAGGCTCTCGACGTATTCCCGCCAGCGCCCTTCGCCGAAGTACTCGCGGACGAAGTACTGGGTCAGGGTCGAGGTGCAGAGGTCGGAAGCCTGCTTGCCGAGCACGATCTTCTCCATGACCGGCGGCGGCGCCACGGCCCAGCCGAGGCGGATGCCGGGAGAGAGGATCTTCGAGAAGGTGCCGACGTAGATGACGAAGTCGCCACCGTCGAGCTGGTAGAGCGGCGGCAACGGCTCGCCGCCGAAGCGGAGCAGGCCGTAGGGATTGTCCTCGACCACGAGCAGCTCCCGCTGTCGCACCAGCTCGACCAGGCGCCGCCGCCGCTCGAGCGACATCGTCACCCCGGCGGGGTTCTGGAAGCTCGGCACCGAGTAGACGAATTTGGGCCGGCGGCCCTCCCCGTCCAGGCGGGCCAGGACCGCTTCCAGCTCGTCGATCTTCATCCCGTCCTCGTCGCAGTCGATCTGGATCGTCTCGGCCTGGTAGCTGCAGAAGACGGGCACAGCGCCGGGGTAGGTGGGCGCCTCACAGACGACGACGTCACCCGGATCGACCAGCGTCTTGCAGATCAGGTCGATCGCCTGCTGGCCGCCGGTCGTGACGATCACGTCGTCGGGGTCGGGAAGCATCCCCTCGGCCCCCATCACCTCGATGATGCAGTCGACCGTCTCGGCGAAGCCCTCGGTCGGTCCGTACTGCAGGGCCTCGGCGGTCGACTCCTGCGCTATCCGGGTCATCTGTGCGGCGAAGGTGCCGGCGGGGAAGGTCGAGGTATCGGGCAGCCCGCCGGCCAGCGAGATCACCTCAGGGCGGGCCGTGACCGCCATCAGGTCGCGCATCGCCGAGGAGCGCATCACCCCGGTGCGGGCGGCGAAGAGGCCCGCGTATCGCTCCAGATCGCGGGTCCGGGTGTGGGCGCGGCGCCGGTGTGGCGTCTCTTCCATCCCTGGAGTGTAGGTTTTCGACGTGAGCTTCCTCGAAGGCACCGGGCTCGAGCTCGGCATCGGCATCGCGATCGGAATGCTGGCCGGCACCACCGGGACGCGCGGCTCGGCCCGCGGCCGGATGACCCTGCTCGCCGCGGTGATCGGCCTCATAGTCGGCTTCCTGCTCGCCGGCAGCGCCGTCCTCGGCCGCCTTGCCGGGGCGCTCTTCTGCGCCGCCGGCGCCGTCCTCGGCTGCGTCGTCCTCAGCGACGTGGTCAGCGGCGCCAGCCGCCGCGAGGGCGGGCGCAGCGGCGCACTCGGCTTCCTCGTCTCGCTCGCCGCCCTGATCGTTGCCGCGGCAGCGTTACTGCTGCCGATCCTCACGCTGCTGGTCATCGTCGCCCTGGCCTGGCTCGGGGTGGCGCGTCA
Source organism: Solirubrobacterales bacterium (assembly GCA_040508545.1). Classification (GTDB taxonomy): domain Bacteria; phylum Actinomycetota; class Thermoleophilia; order Solirubrobacterales; family 70-9; genus VRUE01. The sequence goes on along the minus strand of JBEVMR010000065.1, from coordinate 36,972 downwards.
TCGCCGCGCCCAGCGCAAGCACGCCGGCCTGCGCGTCCTGCGCTAGCCGACCGACGCAGGCCATCATCATTCGCAGCGGCATGCCTGCGAAGAAGCTGGTCCTCACCTACGTCGATTCGCTGCGCACCGACATGCTCGAACGGGCGGTGGGGGAGGGTCGAGCGCCGACCTTCGGGGCGCTGCTCGAGCGCGGCGTCCTGATCCCAGACTGCGTCTCCAGCTTTCCCTCCGTCACCCCTGTCGCCTGCGCCGAGATGGTCACCGGCGCGGCGGCCGACGAGCATTGGATCAGTGGCATGAACTGGTACCACCGGCTCGAGCGGCGCTATGTCGAGTACGGCTCCTCACTCGACGCGACCCGCACGGTGGGGGTCTTCCGCGCGCTCTACGACCTGGTCTACAACATGAACCTGGCCCACCTCAGCCCGGAAGCCGAGACCGTCTTCGAGCGCCTCGACGACGCCGGTGTTCGCACCGCCTGCACGCCGTTCCTGATCTACCGTGGCCGCCATCGCCACCAGGTCTCGCTCGAGGGCCTGCTGCGCCGCGCGGTCGAGACGACCCAGCTCAAGTTCCGCCACCACACCTGGGGGCCGGCCGAGCTCTTCTACGGAGACCTCTACGCCAGCCGCGACGTTCCCTGCAAGTCGACCTCGATCCCCGGTAGCCGCGACGGCTACTCGGCCTGCTGCGCGGCCGAGCTCGAGCGCGCCGGCGACTACGACTTCCTCCTCCTCTCCCTGCCCGACAACGACAATTACTCGCACCGACATGGACCGGAGGCGAGCGTCGAGTCGATCGCCAAGGCCGACCACTGCTTCGCCAAGCTGGTCGAGGCGGGGGGCGGGCTGGACGAGTTCCTCGCCGACCACGCGCTGATCCTGGTCGCCGACCACGCCCAGACTCCGGTCAGCCGCGGCCTGCCGCTCGCTGACCTGCTGGCCCGCGACTGGACGGTGCTGGCACCTTCCGACGACCGGCCCGAGCTGGCCCAGCTCGCCGTCAGCCCGACCGGCCGCGCGGCCCACGTCTACCTGCTCCCGGGGGAGGGGGAGCGAGCAGAGGCCGACGAGGTCCGGCGGCGACTCTCGGACACGGAAGGAATCGACCTGGTCTGCTGGCGCGCCGACGAGCGGACGGCGGCGGTTGAGCGCGGGGGGGAGCAGCTCCGGTTCCGACGCGGTGACCAGATCACCGACCTGCGCGGCGGTCGCTGGGACCTCGAAGGCGACCCGGCGGTCCTGGAGGCGACCGTCGAGGAAGGCGTGATCCGCAGCGAGGAGTACCCGGATCCGCTCGCCCGCGTGTTCGCCGCGGTAACCGCTCCCCATGCTGGCGACTTCATCGTCTCGCTCACTCCCGGCTACGAGGCCGTCGACTGGGGCGGCGTCAGCCATGCCGGTGGCGGCAGCCACGGATCTCTTCACGCTGGTGACTCAATCGGTCCGCTGCTCTTCGTCGGGTGTGGGCCGGAGAACCCAGCCGAGCGCGAGCAGTGGGCGCTGCGCGACGTGGCGCCGGCTGTGCTCGAGCATTTCGGGGTTGCGTGACCCGGCTCCTCAACGTCGCCGCCGTCTTGCTCCTGCTGGTGATGGCTGCCCCGGCGAATGCCGCCGAGCTGAACAGAGACGAGGCTGTGAGGGTGGCGAGCCGGGACTCGAAGGTGGCCGAGGTGCGGGAGGAGCGGGGGGGACTGAGCCACAGCGCGTCGATGGTCGACGGCAGCTGGGAGGTTGCCTACTTCGCCGGCGACGAACAGGTGGCGATCGTCCTGGTCGATCCGGACAGCGGCGAGGTGCGGGAGTCGTGGACGGGGTACCAGGTGCTCTGGAAGATGGCGCGCGGATACTCGGGCGCCTTTGGCCACAAGCTCAACGCGCCCTACGTCTTCCTGCCCCTCTGCGTTCTCTTCCTGGTTGGGCTGATCGACTGGCGGCGGCCGTGGCGCGTGGCGACGCTCGACCTGCTGGTCCTGCTCGGCTTCGGCGCCTCGCACTTCTTCTTCAACCGCGGCGAGATCGGGGTCTCGGTTCCCCTGCAGTACCCGGTCCTCATGTACCTGCTGGGGCGGGCGCTCTGGATCGGCCTGCGCGGGCGCACCGAGGGAATCTCGCCGGTTTGGCCGGCGACCTGGCTGCTCATCGCCGCCCTCTTCCTGATGGGGTTCCGAGTCGGCCTCAACATGGCCGACTCGGGCGCGATCGACGTCGGCTACGCGGGCGTTGTCGGCGCCGACCGCATCGCCCACGGCGAGCCGCTCTACGACAACTTCCCCGGCGACATATCGCAGGGGGACACCTATGGCCCGGTCAACTACCTGGCTTACGTCCCCTTCGAGGCGATCTGGCCCTGGCAGGGCGACTGGGACGACCTGCCGGCCGCCCACGGCGCCGCCGTCGCCTTCGACCTAGCCACCTTCGCCCTACTGATCTGGCTAGGCCTCCGCATTCGCCCCGGGCCCGCTGGCCGCAAGCTGGCCGCAACCCTCGCCTTCGGCTGGGCCGCTTATCCCTATACGGCCTTCGCTCTCGAGTCCAACTCCAACGACACGCTCGTAGCGGCCTTCCTTGTCGCAGTGCTGCTGGTTCTCTCTCGGCCGATCGCAAGGGGAGTGATGGCGGCGCTGGCCACGCTGACGAAGTTCGCGCCCGTGCTGTTAGCGCCGATGCTCTTGACTTGGCGGCCCGCGGGGCCAGTCGCGCCAGGGGACCCACCACCCCGTCCGGTAGCTAAAGCTTCCTCAGGGGTGGTCCCCCCTAACGCGCCACCCGCGGGAGGAAGGTTTGCGGCGGCATTCGTCATCACGATCGCGGTTCTGATGGCGTGGCCAGCCATCGACCCGGGCCTCAGCACGGTCTGGGACAGGACCATCGTCTATCAAGCGGACCGCGATTCCCCGTTCAGCCTGTGGGGACAGGTAGCCGGTCTAGAGCCACTCCGCATCGCAATTCTTGTGGCGGTTGTCAGCTTCGCGATAGCCCTGGCGTTCTGGCCCAAGGAGAAGAAGCTCACGCAAGTGGCAGCCCTGGGTGCGGCGCTGCTGATTGGCCTACAGCTGACCGCGCAGCACTGGCTCTACCTCTACATAGTCTGGTTCTACCCGCTGCTTCTCGTAGCCATGGCAGCTGCGGGACGAGAGGGCGGGGTATCCCCGAGCCGGCGGATACTCAAAACGACGATCTAATTAGATCGTCGTTTGTCGGAGCGGGGGATACCCCGCCCTCTCCCACCTAGGAGCTTCTTGGCCTTCAATCAGGAGGAGCGGGCACCATCACCTGCTCGATCGAGTCAGCCAGCCCCTGAGGGTTGACGTCGACCACCGCCCCCATGACCCACACGTCCTCCTCGGCGGTCTCGAACTTAACCGGCATCTGGGTAGTCATCCCCTCGAGCACCTGCGCCGGCTTTACGCCCAGGACGCTGGTCCGCGAGCCGGTCATACCGACGTCCGAGATGTGAGCGGTGCCACCGGGGAGGACACGGCCGTCGGCGGTGGGGACGTGGGTGTGGGTGCCGAAGACGGCGGCGACCCGGCCATCGAGGTGCCAGCCGATCGCGACCTTCTCGCTGCTCACTTCGGCGTGGAAGTCGACGACGACGCAATCGGCCTCGATCCGCTCGAGGATCGCGTCGACCTCGTGGAAGGGCAGCCGCGCGACCTGCAGGCCGATCGCGCCGCTGAGGTTGATCACGCCGACGCGCATCCCACCGGCCTCGACCACGACGTGTCCCTTGCCGGGGTTGGCGTGCGGGTAGTTGGCGGGCCGGATCACCCGCTCGGCGCGATCGAGGAACTCGTACGCCTCGCGGTGACGGTAGACGTGGTTGCCGGTGGTGATCACGTCGCACCCCGCTCTGAAGAGGAAGTCGGCGGTCTTCTCCGTGATCCCCATCCCGCCCGCCGAGTTCTCGCCGTTGACGATCGTCAGGTCGGGCTCGTAGCGCTCGCGCAACTGGGGCATCGCGGCCTGCAGCCCGCGCCTCCCCGGCCCGCCGACGACATCGCCGATGAACAGCACCCTCATGCGAGGACCCTACCCGCCGTGGTTGAGCTTTGGGTCGCATAGCGGTTCAAACCTCAACCACGCGGGGGAGGGGGTCAGACGGAGGCAAAGCGGCGCAGGGCAAGGCGGGCGATCGCGGCGTAGGCGGCGGTGAGGATCGCCAGGTGCACGAGCGGCCCGCCGATCCCCGGCCCGCCGGAATCGAGCGCAGCGGTCATCGCCAGCAGGGCCGGCTTGAAGGGAAAGAGCGCCGTGATCACCCGGATGCCGTCGAAGGCCGCCGCGCCGACGGCGCCGGAAGGGACGAGCGAGAGCAGCGCCACCGGCAGCGAGATCATGAAGGCGAGCAGGGAGACCGCGCGCACGTCACGGGCCACCGCCCCCAGCGCCGCCCCGGCCGCCCCGAGGCCTGCCGCGCCGGCGAGGATTGCCACCAGCCACAGCCCGACTCGTTGCCACTCGAGGTTGACGAAGAGCTCGACGCCGCCGAGCATCAGAAGGGTGACGACCAGCCCGACGACCAGCCCGAGCCCGATCTTCTCGACTAGCAGCGCCCAACGCGAGAGGAGGCCGCCGGCCAGGCGGGCGAAGGTGCCTTCCTCGCGCTCGAGCGCGAGTGAGCCCGCGACCAGCAGCAGGGTCACGAAGGTGAGCGTCAGCGTTGCCGCGACCGCAACCGCGAAGGTGTCGAGGGGAGCCGTGGGGGCGCTGACCGACTGCTTCTCGACCGCGATCGGCTGCGCGAGCCGGTCGATCAGCGGCGAGGCGACGTCGAGGTTGTCACGGGCGAGGGTGGCGAAGCGGATCACCCGATCGAGCTCGCCGCGCTGTGCCGGAGGTACCGCTGGCCGCAGTGAGCGCAGCGTCGCGGCCGCGTTTCGCAGGCCGAGGATCTCGACCGGCGTTCCCAGAACATCGAAATCGCCCCCGTCGACGACCAGATCCAGGTAGCGGCCGCCTTCGGCGGCGATCTGGCGGGCGATGAAGAGATTCGCTTCGGCCAGCAGCACCGTGACGCGGTCGTCGACCAGGCGCGCCTTGACCGGGTCCTCCTCGTTGACGATCACGTCGACTTCGGGCGTCTTGGGATCGAGCGTCGCCAGTGAGTTGAGCCGGTCGATCAGGTCGGCGGGCAGGATCAGCGCCGCCAGCACGTTGCCGTCGCGCACTTCCTCTTCGGCCTCGCCGCGGCTGCTCACCTCGACGCACTCGACCCGCCGGCAGATCCGCTCGTTGACACCGACCGCCGGCAGTTTCCCGTTGCCGGCGGCGACGCGAGCCCCGGGGGGTATCTCGTTCAGGAACGCGACCTTGGGCTTGCCCGGATCGCGTGAGATGGCGAAGCCGATCAGCAGCGCGATCAGCACGGGGTAGGCGATCAGCAGCGCTGCCTGCAGCGGCGAGCGGCGGAGGATCTGCAGGTCCTTGAGCAGCAGCCAGCGCATCAGTGCCCTCGGTGCTGGAGGAAGCTGACGAAGGCGGTCTCGAAGTCGCTGCCGGCGGCCTCCGGGGCCTCGCCCCGCACTGCCTCACGAAGGTCCTCCGCCGAGCCGTCGAAGAGGCCCTCGCCATCGGCGAGGACGAGCAGGCGCTGCCCGTAGCGCTCGGCCTCCTGGATGTCGTGGGTGGAGAAGATCACCGTCGTGCCGCCGCCGGCGAGCGCGGAGACGAACTCCCACAGCCGTGCCCGCTGGCGGGGGTCGAGGCCGACGCTGGGCTCGTCCAGCAGCAGAACCGCGGGGCGGGCGAGCAGGCCGATCGCGATGTTGATCCGCTGCTGGTTGCCACCGGAAAGACGAGCGACGAGGTCGCCCCGCCGCTCCTGCAGCCCGGTCAGGTCGAGCATCTCCTCGACCGCCGCAGCCGGGTCCTCGTGCTTCTCCAGGCGGGCAAACAGCAGCAGGTTCTCCTCGACGGTCAAGCGCCGGTACAACGCCGCCCGCTGTGGCACCCAGCCGACGCTTCCATTGTCAGAGCGCACCTCACCCTCGTCCGGCTCCACCGCCCCGGCAAGAATCGACAGTAACGTCGTCTTCCCAGCCCCATTAGGCCCGATGACCCCCACAAGCTCTCCGGCATCAGCAGCGAAGTCGACTCCCCGCAAAGCTTCCCGCTCGCCGTACCGTTTGACCAGCCCCCGCGCTTCCACGGCGGGAACGGTACTGCCAGCTCTTCAAGCGGGTGCAGACGCAGCTTTGGGTTGAGGGGGTCGGGTGCCCCTCTCATAGAGGCTCTGGACGGGCCAATCGAAGTACGGCAAGCGATCTGCTGCGCAACGGCCTCTAGGGGAGGGGCACCCGACCCCCTCCCCTAGAATCGGCCCAGATGCAGTTTCCAAGCACCCGAATGCGCCGCCTGCGCCGCACGGAGACCCTGCGTGGCCTGGTCCGCGAGACCGAGCTGTCGCCGGCGCACCTGATCCAGCCAGCCTTCGTGGTGGCGGGGGAGGGCGTGCGCGAAGAGGTTTCCTCGATGCCCGGAATCGAGCGCTTCTCGATCTCCGAGCTGGTCGCCGAGGCGACCGAGATCGCCAGCGCCGGGATCGGCGCGATCCTGCTCTTCGGCGTGCCGGCGGCCAAGGACGAGACGGGCTCGGGGGCCTACGACGACGAGGGGATCGTGCAGATGGCGGTCCGTGCCCTGAAGGAGGCCCATCCCGAGCTGACCGTGATCACTGACGTCTGCCTCTGCGAGTACACCTCGCACGGCCACTGCGGCTTCGTCCGCGACGGCGAGGTCGACAACGACGTGACGGTCGAGCTGCTGGCGAAAACCGCGATCTCACACGCCGAGGCGGGGGCCGACGCGGTTGCGCCGAGCGACATGATGGACGGCAGGGTCGGCTCGATCCGCCACCAGCTCGACGAGGAGGGTCACGCCGGGACGCCGATCGTCGCCTACAGCGCCAAGTACGCCTCCGCCTTCTACGGCCCCTTCCGCGAGGCCGCCGGGTCGACTCCGGAGTTCGGCGACCGCCGTGGATACCAGCTCGATCCGGCCAACGCCGCCGAGGCGGTGCGCGAGGCCAAGCTCGACCTCGACGAGGGCGCCGACATGCTGATGGTGAAGCCGGCGATCCCGTATCTCGACGTCGTGCGGCGGGTCAAGGAGGAGACCGGTGCCCCGCTCGCCGCCTACCATGTCTCCGGCGAGTACTCGATGCTGAAGGCGGCTGCCGCCAACGGCTGGATCGACGAGCGCTCGGCGGTGCTGGAGACGCTGACGGCGATCCGCCGCGCCGGCGCCGACGCGATCGTCACCTATTACGCAAAGGAGGCCGCTGGATGGCTTCGGTAAGAGTCCCGCAGTCGAAGGCGCGCTCCCGCAAGGACGGAGCGGCGATCCCGCTCGACGAGACCGACAAGCGGCTGATGAACCTGCTCCAGTCGAGCTTCCCGCTCGATCCCGATCCCTTCGCCCTGGTCGCCTCCGAGGCGGAACTGGAGCTAGAGGACATCCTCGCCCGCACGCGGCGGCTGCTGGACGAGCGGATCATCCGCGAGATCACGCCGATCTTCGACACCCGCGCCCTCGGCTACGAGTCGATGCTGGTCGCGGCCAAAGTCGATGCCGAGCACCCGCAGCGCGCGGCCGCCGCGGTCAACGCCCACCCCGGCGTCTCGCACAACTACCTGCGCACCCACGACTTCAACCTCTGGTTCACGATCGCCGTGCCCCCCGACTCGGAGCTGGGGATGGCGGGGACCCTGGAGGCGCTGATGGCGGAGACCGGGGCCGAGTCGATGCGCCAGCTGCCGACCCTGACCTTGTTCAAGATCAACATGAACCTGGAGATGGAGAAAGGCACCGACGCGCTCGCGGCGGCGGTCGAGGCGGCGCCGCCTCGCGAGCTCGAGCGCCAGCCCTACGACGGGGACGACATCGCCACGATCAAGGCCATGCAGGGCCCGATGGAGCCGATCGAGCGGCCCTACGACGACGCCGCCGCCGAGCTCGGAATCGGCACCGAGGAGCTGCTCGAGCGCCTGCGGGCGATGATCGATCGCAAGCTGTTGCGACGCGTCGCCGCGATCCTCTACCACCGCCGGGCAGGTTTCTCGGCCAACGGCATGGGCGTCTGGAAGGTTCCCGAGGCGGAGATCTTCGAGACCGGGCGGCGGATGGCCTCCTTCCGCGGCATCTCGCACTGCTACCAGCGCCCGACCTACGAGGACTGGCCCTACAGCGTCTTCACCATGGCCCACGGCCGCTCGAAAGAGGAGTGCGACGCGATCCTCGACTCGATCGCGGCCGAGTGCGGGATGGGGCCGGAGGACCGGGCGACCCTCTACTCCTCGACCGAGTACAAGAAGATCCGCCTGCACTACTTCACCGACGACTACGCCCGGTGGGACGCTGAACACTCGTAACTCCGAGCTGTACGAGCGGGCCCAGCGCGTTCTTCCCGGCGGGGTCAATTCCCCCGTGCGGGCGATGCGGCAGATCGGCCGCGACCCGATCTTCGTCGAGCGCGGCGAGGGCTGCGAGCTGGTCGACGTCGACGGCAACCGCTACGTCGATTGGGTTTGCTCCTGGGGCCCGCTGATCCTCGGCCACGCCCACCCGGATGTCGTCGCCGCGGTGAGCGCAGCAGCAGCGCGCGGCACCAGCTATGGCGCCGCGACCGAGGCCGAGGTCGAGCTGGCGGAGGAGGTCGCCGCCCGCGTCCCCTCGGTGGAGATGCTGCGGATGACCAGCTCCGGGACCGAGGCAGCGATGAGCGCGGTTCGCCTCGCCCGCGCCGCGACCGGCCGCGAGGTCGTGCTCAAGTTCGCCGGCGCCTACCACGGTCACGCCGACGGTCTGCTCGCCGAGGCGGGCTCCGGCTTGGCCACGCTCGCGATCCCCGCCAGCCCGGGCGTCACTGCGGCGCAGACCGCCGGCACGGTCGTCGTGCCTTGGAACGATCGCCCCGCCGTCGAGCGGGCGCTGGCCGAGCACTCGGTTGCCGCCGTGCTGGCCGAGCCGCTGCCGGCCAACATGGGCGTCGTCCCCGCCGAGGACGGCTTCCTCGAGTTCCTGCGCGCCTCCACTCGCGATGCGGGCGCGATGCTCGTCTTCGACGAGGTGATCAGTGGCTTCCGCGTTGCCCGCGGCGGCATCCAGGAAATCTGCGAGATCGAACCCGACCTGACCGTGCTCGGCAAGGTGCTCGGCGGCGGCCTGCCCGCGGCCGCCTTCGGCGGCCCGCGGGAGACCATGGAGCGCGTCGCCCCTGCCGGCGACGTCTACCAAGCCGGGACGCTTTCCGGAAACCCCCTCGCGGTGGCGGCCGGGCTTGCCACGCTGCGGCGCCTCGACGCCGCCGCGTACGAGCGCCTCGAGGAGCTCACGACCCGCCTCGCCACCGGCCTGGCCCAGTTCGCACTGAAGTACCCGATCCACGTCGTCTCCTCGCCCGGCCTGCTCACCCTCTTCTTCGGCACCGAGCCGGTGACCGATTTCGCAACTGCAGCTGCCTGCGATCTCGAGGCCCACGCCCGTTTCTGCCGGGCGATGCTGAAGCGAGGGATCTACCCACCGCCGTCGCAGTTCGAGGCCTGGTTTGTCTCGCTCGCCCACGGCGAGGCCGAGATCGAGCGCACGCTCGAGGCGGCGGCGGAGTCGCTCGAGGAGGCGCTGACGTGAACGCGCTGCGCGCCCTCGCGGAGCAGCTGCGGGCCGAGGACACGCCGATCTCCCCCCACGTCGTCGACCCCAGCGAGGAGGCCGCCTTCGCCCCGCCCGGCGAGTACGCGCTCGTGCTGGAGGCCGTGCGCGAGGGCTACCTCCTCCACTACGGTGAGCCGCGCCTGCTCTCCGGCCACGACGCCGACCTGGCACTGCTGGCGGGCGACTACCTCTACGCCCTCGGAATCGAGCGCCTCGCTGCCCTGGGCGACACCAATGCGGTCCTTCTGCTTGCCGACCTGATCAGTACCTGCGCCCAGCTCCACGCCGAGGACCGCGAGGACGAGGCGCCGGACCGATGGCGCGAGGCGGTCCGCGCCATCGCCGGCAGCTGAGCTATCGCACTTTGCAGTCGCGGATGAGAGTCGCCGTCGCCTGCTCGCCGCCGGTGAAGCCGAAGCTCGCCCGAGCGAACGCGAAGACGGCGCCCGGGAAGCCCTCCGGCGCCGCACAGCCGGCGCTGACGTAGCTTTGCTGCTGGCCCCGATAGTTGTAGACGCGGCGCAGCTTCATGTCGAACTGGGTGACATACGCCCATTTGGTCGCTGACTGGGGAAGCGACGTCTTGATCACGGTGCCGAATTCGCCGGTTGCCTTGACGATCCTGAAGTTGAGCACGAACGCCGAAGGGGGCTTGCGGCCGTAGACCTGTGCGAGCAGCCGCCGGTCTCCGCCAGCCCGCTCGGCGTTGAAGACGAGCATTGGCCCCTTGAAGACGAAAGGTGGCTGGTTGGCGAGGTTGACGAGCACCTGGACGTGCCCGCTGCCGACGATCGCCCCGCCGCAGATCCTCTTTGCGGCGCTGATCGTCGTCGGCTGGATCTTGCGCACGCGGCAGGTCGGCAGGCCCTGGTCGAAGATCTTGCCGCGGCGGTTGATCCCGATCGAGATCGTCCGCAGTTGCGGCGGCGGTTCGTTCCCGGCGGCCGACCGGAAGGAGCTGTCGATCGTCACTGCGACCGGCGCCATCCCGGTGCGCGGCAGCGCGTGGGGCGAGATCCCCCCGTCGAAGGCGACGATCACGTCGCCCTCCTGCACAACCTCCGCCTGGGAGGCCCCGGCGCCGCCCAGTGCGGCGATCAACACCGCCGCAAGCAGGCCCCAGCGCCGCAACTCAGATGAACCTCGAGGAGTCGATCCTGCACTCGTCGAAGCCGAAGCTGATCACCGTGTTGTTGGCTTTGTTGTTGTTCTTGTTCAGTTCGACCGCGAGTTTCTGCGCTTTGAACTTGTTCTTGGCCTTCAGCGCCTGGCCGATCTTCTGCAGGTAGGACTTCTCCTCTTTCAGGTAGCCGATCCATTTCGTCAGCTTCGCTTCGTCCGCCGCTGGTTGCGGCACCGCGGCGATCTGCGTGACCGACTTGCCGAGGGCGCCGGAGGCGCGGATGAAGCGCTTCCCGGCCGGGATCAGCTTTTCCGCTTTGACCTGCTCTTTGACGCCTTTGAGGATGCGCGAGTTAGCGTCGGTGTTGGCCTTGCAGATCGGCTCGACCCGTTCGACGTATTCGGCCCTTTCGTCGGCGAGCGCAACTGGCGCCAGCGCCATCGCCGCGACGGCCAAGGCCAAGCAGAGTGCCGGCACCCGCGAAATCCTTGCTGAGCTTCCCACTAGATCAGTCCTCCTGTTTGCTCTGGCTGGTCCGGCGACGACGCAATGCCCCAGCCGATCCCCTGTCTCTCAACCCTAGTTTCGAAAAATACATGAGTTCCTATGCCCCGCACTGGTGCTAACCCGCCCGCGAGCCATGAAGATCGATCTCGGGCAGGATTCTCTCCAGTGGCCGCGGCAGCCACCAGACCCGGTCCCCCAGCAGCAGCATCAGCGCCGGCAGCAGGACGATCCGGACCACGGTCGCGTCGAGCAGCACGGCGACGGTCAGGCCGGTGCCGAGCTGGCTGACCGTCGCGATGTTGGCGCCGGCGAAGGCGACGAAGACGGCCATCATGATCGCCGCCGCGCCGGTGATCACCCGTGCGGTCTTTTCGAGGCCGAAGGTGATCGCCTCCTCGTTCGAGGCGTTGTTCTCGTAGTGCTCCCGCATCCTCATCAGCAGGAAGACCGCGTAATCGATCGATAAGCCGAAGATGATCCCGAAGATCCCCGCCGCGCCGATCGCGTCGACATAGGTGTGACCGCCCAGCGGCCAGCCGGCGGGAACGTCGAAGAGCAGGGTCAGCACGCCGAAGGCGACGGCAACCGTGACCAGGTTGAGCGCGACCGCGATCGCGGCCAGCAGCAGCGCCCGCAGGATCACGACGAGGATCAGGAAGGTCGCGATCGTGATCACCCCGATCATGATCGGGAGCCGCTCCGAGATCACGTCGGTGTAATCGATCAGTTCCGCGGCGGCGCCGGTGACCCCGGTCGTGGCGCCCGTCTCCGCCGCAAGCTCGCCGGCATCCCGTTTCAGCCGCTCGTTCAGCGCCGTCGAGCCCGCGGTGTTGAAGGTGTAGCGGGGGATGACGATCATCTGCGCGGCCTGGCCGCTGTCGAGGTCGACGATGCCGGAGACGCGCTTGCGCTCGTTCTCCGGCGCTCCCGCCAGGCTGGAGAGGACGAAGTACCCGGAGTCGAATATGCCCGGCGAGTTGCTGCGAAGGCGGTCGACTTTGCGGTTCACTTTGCGGGCGCTGACCGAAACTTCGACGTGGCCGTCCCGCAAGTTGGTCTGCAGGGGACGGGAGCGATGGAAGCCTTTCGCGAGCCCCTCTTCGAGCGTGTCGGCGCCCCCTTCGAGCTGGCTCAAGCCGTCGACCAGCTGCGAGGCTGCCCCTTCCAGCTTTCCCAGCGCAGCAGGGAGGGGGCCCGCTTCCTTGGCCAGCTTCTCGGCGCCTCCGTGCAGCTTTTCCCCGCCGTCGGCGAGTTTCTCCTGCCCCTCGTTCAGTGCCGTCGCCTTGCTTTCGAGCCTGTGCGCTTCCGCCGTGGCGACGAGCAGCGATTCGACCAGCTTTTCGGCTTCGCGCAACTGGGGCTCGACGCTCGGATCGGTGGCGCTGCGTTTCTCCAGCTCGTCACGCAGCTCCCGCGCCGAGGTCAGGGCGCGCTCGCTCACCGTGTTGAACACGACTTCCGAGGCCCCCTTGACGGCAAAGGCGCCGAGCTGGGCTTTCCGCTGGCCCTCGGCCAGCCTGTCGGACCCCGCCGAGAGCTGGTCGAGCGCGTCGGCTGCTTCCGCGGCTCCCGCGGCGACCTGCCCGATCCCACCCTCGAGCTGTTCGGCGCCGTCACCCGCCTGGCCGCTCCCGTTCGCCAGGAGGCCGGCGCCGTAGCTCGCCTTCGAGACGCCGGAGCGCAGCCGCCGCACCCCCTCGGCCGCGGTGCCGAGTTTCTCCCCCAGCGTCGTCAGCTGTTCGGGGTCTGCTTCGCCGCGGCCGGCGAGCAGGTCGTTGCCCGTCTTCTGCAGCGGCTTCACCTGTCGTTTGATCGGGGCTGGTCCGATCACGGCCTGCACGCCCGGATCGCGCGAGATCCGGCGTTGCCAGCGGGTCAGCGCAGCGAGCGAGTCGGCTTCGGTGATCGGGCCCTCGTTGGAGACCGCGACGACGACGAACGGAGCTTCCCAGCCGGGGCCGATCGCGTCGGCGATCAGTTCGGCTTCCTCGCGGGCCGGGTTGGACGTGGGCAGCTGCTCGGCGCTCGGTGGGCCGGTCTTCAGCGCGACCACCGGCGCCGCCAGCACCAGCACGACGATGCCGATCACGACCACCGCGACCACCGGCCGGCTGAGCGCGCCGCGCACCAGCGTCATCACGCCGCCACCGTCGCTCTCGCGGCCGATCCGCCAGCGGTTGACGTTGTGGCCGGTGACCGCGAGCAGCGCCGGCCCGACCAGAGCGGCGACGAGCACGCTGATCCCGGTGACGACGATCGCCGTGCCGGCCAGCGAGATCAGCAGCGTCCCCGGCATCACGAACAGCGTCACCAGCATCGCTAGGAAGAGGGTCGAGCCGGCAAACGCGGTGGTCCTCCCCGCGGTGCGGCGGGTCATCCGCGCCGCCTCGAGCGGCGCCGTGCCGGCCTCCAGCTCCTCGCGGAAGCGGGAGACCATCAGCAGCGCGTAGTCGACGCCCAGCGCCAGGCCCATCATCACGCAGACGGTCAGCGCAAAGCCGTCGATCACGACCCAGTTGGCGGCGATCGCGAGCACACCGCGCGAGGCGGTGACCGTGACCGCGCCGAAGAGGAGTGGGATCGCCGCCGCCACCGGCGAGCGGAAGACGAGCAGCAGGACGAGCAGCAGGAACGGGATCGCGACCAGCTCGGCGACTTTGGTGGAGTGGACCGACTCGTCGATGGTCGCGCGCGAGAGGCTGGCGAAGCCGCTCTCCGCCGCGCTGACCGGCGGCTCGATCTCTTCGTCGAGGGTGCGGTCCAGGTAAGGGACGGTGCTCTCCACCGCCTCCTCCTCGTCGACGTGGAAGTCGGCGAGGATCAGCGCCTTGCGCGGGCTCGGGCGCAGATTGCCGACGCTGCCTTTGTCCCACGGCGAGACCGTCGAGACCGCCGGGTCGGTGCGCAGCTTGCGGATCAGCGCCGGGCCCTGCCGGTCGAGCTCGGCGGGCGGGCCCTGGAGCAGGATCGCGAACGGGGCGGTGTCGCCGAAGTAGCGTTTCACCAGCTCGCTGGCGCGCCCCGACTCGGTCCCGGGAACGCTGAGCGAGGTCGGCCGCAGCTCGTCTTCGACCCCCCGGCCGAGTACTGCGAGCACGGCGATAACCGCGAATGCGACCGCGAGCAGCGCCCGCGGCTTGCGCAGCGCAAGCGGCATCCGGCTGGCCGATGCGGCGGCAGCGGGTCCGGCGTCTTCTCGACTGCTCCGCTTCATCGGCGGGCGACCGCTAGGTAGATCTTTCTTCTCCCCTCGCCAGGAATCCCACCGGTCCCCGCGGCGGCATAAATGCTCTAGGTGCTTATACCAGCCTGCCTGGCCGAGCCGCCGGCGTCGTTAATCTTCCGTACACAAAGCCCAGGCACAAACCGGGCGCGGACAGTCTTGACCTCGGTCTCGCCGCCGAGCCAATAAACTCCCCGGCCCCTTCCTCCTGGCACACATTGGCTGACGAGGCAAACAAGCAAAACGGGACCGAGGCCACGAGCCCGGTCGAGCGGGCTAAGCCTGCACCCCCCGGCTACTTCGAGGGCGAGTCGATGACCCGTCGTCGCGCTTTCACGATCGCCGCCCAGGGCATCGGCGGCGTCGCCGGCGCCGCGATCGTCCTGCCGGCGGTCGGCTTCGCGGTGGCGCCGATCTTCCACCGCGGCAAGGAGCGCTGGGAGGCGGTTGGGCCGGTCGACGACTTCGCCCGAGACACCTATCGTCAGGTCGTCTTCACCGAAACCGAGGGGATCGGCGACGCCGGCAAGACCACGGCCTATGTGCGCAAGGGGTCGAAGGAGCTTGGCGAGAACCCGAAGGAGATCGTCGCGATCTCCAACCGCTGCGTCCATCTCGGCTGCCCGGTTCGCTTCGTCGAGGCGGCCGGCAACTTCATCTGCCCGTGCCACGGCGGGGTCTACGACTTCGTCGGCAAAGTCCTCGGCGGTCCGCCGGTCCGCCCCCTCGACCATTTCCAGACCCGCATCCGCAACGGCCAGGTCGAGCTCGGCCCCCGTTACAGCGTCACCTCGCAGCTAGAACCGGTGCGCGCCCGCGATCCCGGCGAGTTCACCGGCGGGATCTGGGAATACCTCTACCCGCCGCGTCCGTCCACCTTCCCGCCGCCGAGTGGTTGATGCCTAGATGAAGCTCGACTCGCTGATACCTGCACCACTGCGCAAACCGGCCAAGCCCGGCCAGGGCAACGGCGCCAAGGGAGCTGCTCCGGCCGACCTCAAGAGCGCGCCGCCGGAGCGGCCCTCCGACGCGGCGAAGCTCGCCGACAAAGCCAAAGAGGCCCCCGCGGACGTGCTCGCCTGGGTCGACCAGCGCACCGGCGCCACCGGCTTCCTCACCGGGATGCTCTACCGCAAGGTGCCGAAGGGAACCAACTGGTTCTACACGCTCGGCTCCGCGACCCTCTTCGCCTTCATCGTGCAGGCGCTGACGGGCGTCTTCCTGGCGATGTTCTACACGCCGTCGACGACCCAGGCCTACGCCTCGATCTCGCACATCAACAACGAGGTCTTCCTCGGCGCCTTCGTGCACGGCATGCACAAGTGGGGCTCGAGCGTGATGGTGATCCTGATCTTCCTCCACATGGGGCGCACCTTCTTCTTCGGCGCCTACAAGTACCCGCGCGAGCTCAACTGGGTGATCGGCGTCGTGCTGCTGATCCTGACGATGACGATGTCCTTCACTGGCTATCTGCTGCCCTTCGACCAGCGCTCCTTCTGGGCCTCGGTGGTCGGCATCAACATCAACGGCACCGGTCCGGTCGTCGGCCCCTACCTGAGTGACTTCCTGCGCGCCGGGCCCGAGCTCGGCGCGACGACGCTCTCGCGCTTCTACGCAATCCACATGCTGCTGCTCCCGGGCGCGATCATCGCCCTGATCGGTGCCCACCTCTACCTCGTGGTCAAGCTGGGCACGACGGCGCCGCCGTGGCTGCGCGCCGAGAAGCCCAAAACCGCTACGCCGGTCTCGCAGTTGGATGCTGGCGCCAATGGGACGGGCGGATGATCCGCCTGGCCAAGCAGATCAAGGACGCAGGGAGCGCGGCGTGCTCTGCACGCGAGCGACCGAGGACGCCGATATGCGCCGGCCAGGGGGATCATCGATGAAGCCCAGCGACAAGCAGGCATACCTCGAGGAGTACGAGCTGCTGAAGAAGAAGGGCAAGCCCTTCTTCCCCTACGCCGTGATGAAGGACTCGACGATGATGCTGATCGTCGCTGGCGTGGTGATCGCGATGTCGCTCATCCTCGGCGCCGAGCAGGGCCCGAAGGCCGACCCCACCTCGACCACCTACGTGCCCCGGCCCGAGTGGTACTTCTTCTTCCTCTTCGAGCTCCTGCGCGTAATCAAACCGCCGGAGCTGGTCCCGATCGCGACGATCGGCGTGCCGACGATCTGCATGGTCCTGCTCCTCCTCCTGCCTTTCTACGACCGCGGCCCGGAGCGCAACCCGGCACGGCGGCCGATCGCGACCACGGCAGGGGTGCTGACGATCGTCGCGATGGCCTACCTCACCTTCCTCGGCGCCACCGCCGGCCCCCCGACCGAGATCGAGATGGAAGTCGCGCCGCAGTACGAGGCCGGCAAGGAGGTCGTCGCCGGAGCGGGATGCCTCGCCTGCCACAAGCTCGGCGAGAACGGCAACCACGGCCCGGGCCCCGACCTGACGCACATCGCCGAGCGGGTACCGCGAGCGGCGATCGTCCGCTCGGTCGAGATCGGGCCTGGCATCATGCCCTCCTATCGCGAACTTCCGCCGAAAAAGCTCAACGAGCTCGCCGATTTCCTCGCCTCACTCGACTAGCGGCGCCAAGCCCTCGCGGGACTCGGCCCAGTTCGCCGGGCAGGTCAACCGCATGTTCGACCGAGTCGCGCGGCGCTATGACTTGCTCAACTCGGTGATGACGGCGGGCCTGCACCACCGCTGGCGCCAACGGGCCGCCGACCAGACCGAGCTCGGGGCGGGGGATGCCGCGCTCGACGTCTGCTGTGGCACCGGCGACCTGGCGCTCGAGCTAGCGGGCCGGGTCCAGCCCGGTGGCCACGTGATCGGCTGCGACTTCTCCGAGCCGATGCTCGACCTGGCGCGGGAGAAGGCGAGTGGCCGAGGCGCCTCCGGGGCCCGCTTCGAGTGGGCCGATGCGCTGCAGCTGCCCTACGACGATGGTCGCTTCGATGCGGTGACGGTTGGCTTCGGGGTCCGCAACCTCTCCGACCTCGACGCGGGCTTGGCTGAGCTGACCCGCGTCCTGCGCCCCGGCGGCCGCTTGGTGATCCTCGAGATAACCCAGCCGACCAGACCGCCTCTCTCGACCTTCTACTCGCTCTGGTTCGACCGTGCGGTACCGGTTCTCGGCACGCTGGCCGGCGACCCGGAGGCCTACAGCTACCTGCCCGAGTCGGTGCGCAGCTTTCCCAGCCCCCTTGGCCTCGCCGAGAAGATGGACGGGGCCGGCTTGGAGCGCATTCGCTGGACGGTCCTCGCCGGCGGGATCATCGCGATCCACAGCGGCGTCGCACCCCAAGGGTGACCCGGCACTCCGCCGTCCCGCCGCCGGTGACCGCGGTGCTGGACGCCTCCAGCCGGTGGCTCCCGGCTCGCCTCGGCCGCGTCGAGCAGATCCTCCGCGAGCAGGGGGCCGGATACGGCGATGCCCTCGCGCAAGATGCAGCGATGACCCTGGAGGCCGGCGGCAAGCGGCTGCGGCCGATGCTCGTCCTGCTCAGCGCCGGCGAGGAGGGGGGCGAGGAGGTGGTGCGGGCAGCGGCGGCGATCGAGCTGATCCACATGGCGACCCTGGTTCACGACGACGTGCTCGATGACGCACCGCTTCGCCGCGGACAGCCGACCGTTGCCGCGACGTCTGGCCGCGCTCGCGCCACCGCCACCGGCGACCTCCTCTTCTCACGGGCTTTCGCCCTGCTCGCTTCCCCCGGAGACCTGCGCTCGGTCGAGCTGCTCTCGGCTGCCTCGGTCGCCCTCGCCCGCGGCGAGCTCGCCCAGCGCCACGACGCGTACGACATCTCGGTCAGCGAGGCGCGCTACCTGGAGCGCTGTCGCCTGAAGACCGCCACCCTGTTCGAGTGCGCTTGCCTGCTCGGCCGGGACGACGAGGCCGTGGGGGCTTTCGGAGCGTCGATCGGACTCGCCTTCCAGCTGCTCGACGACGTCCTCGACGTCACCGGCCCGCCGGAGCGGACCGGCAAGGCGCGCGGGACCGATCTGCTCGACGGCACGGTGACCCTGCCCCTGATCCTCGCCGCCGAGCGGGTCCCCGAGGTCCGCGGCGCCGACCTGCGCACGCTCGACGACGAGGGCGCCGAGTGGCTGTGCGACCGGATCGAGGAGAGCGGGGCGTTGCGGCAGGTCCGCTCCCGCGCCCTGGAGATGGTCGCCGAAGGCAAGCGCCGGCTCACCACCGCCGGCTTCGACCCCGAGCGGCGCAAGCTCTTCGACCTGGTCGCCGACGGCGTCGTCCAGCGCTACAGCTGAGGGGCTCCTGGCGGCCTAACGGAAGTCGTCCGCGGTGATCAGGTCCGCGGCCAGGGCCGTGGAGAAGGACTCAGCAATGCGCTCCATGCCCTCCCGCTCGAGCTCCTGCAGCTCGGCGGCGAGTGCCTCGGCGCCATCGTCGAGCGCCTCGTCGAAGGCGTCGATCTCGGCCTCGCCATGGATGCCGTCGAGGTGCCACTCGCACTCCGGGCAACGCCGCCAAAGGCGCCAGTGCCCCCGCTTCGCAGTCTGTTCCCAGCGCGTCGGCTGAACCAGGTTCGAGCCGCACTCGGGGCATACGTGCAGTCCCGTGCTGACCTTCGTCCCAGTGTGGCTTGCCTTGTGCATTGCTTGCAATATCGAACACGCAAAACAGCAATTAAGTTCGGGGTGTTCTGTGGCAATTCGAGAAAACCCCAGAACCGGGTAGGGGGAATCATCGATCCGAAGTGATCCGATCGGGGGGTGTCGCCCGTTACCATGGGTCGATGCCAAACGTCGGACCCCTCGAGCTCGCGATAGTCCTGATCATCGCCCTGGTCGTCTTCGGCCCCAAACGCCTGCCGGAGCTCGGTCGCTCCCTGGGGCGTGGGATCCGCGAGTTCCGTGGCTCCGTCAGCGGCGATCGCGGCGGTGACGATGACGAGGAGCCCCGTCAGCGTGAGATCCCGGCCGGCGATCCCGGCCCCGCGGTAGCCGACGAGAAGGCCGAGCCCGTCGCGCACAAACGCCCCTGAGGCGCCGGATGGCTCGCCGCGTCAGGGCGGTTTCCCACGAGGATCGCCTCACCCTCGTCGAGCATCTCGACGAGCTGCGCAGCCGCATCATCGTCTGCCTGGTCGTCTTCGGCGTGGCGCTGGCGCTCTGCTTCTGGCAGAACCACCTGCTGCTCGAAATCGCCTCCGGACCGCTGCCCAGCGATCACGACGAGCTCCTCACCTTCGGAGTGACCGAGCCCTTCACCACCACCGTGACGGTCTCCACCTATGGGGCGATCATCCTCTCGCTGCCGATCCTCCTCTACCAGCTCTACGCGTACATCCTGCCTGCCTTCAGCGACCGGGAGCGGCGGGTCGTGCTGCCAGTTCTGCTCGCCGCGCCGTTCCTCTTCCTTGTCGGGATCGCCTTCGCCTACTTCGTCGTGATGCCGGCCGCCGTCAACTTCCTACTCGGCTTCAACGATGCCCAGTTCAACATCCAGGTCCGGGCCCGCGACTACTACAGCTTCTTCTCGATGACGATGCTCGCCGGGGGCATCGTCTTCCAGATGCCGCTGGCGATCCTCGCAGTTACGCGGCTGGGCATCGTCAGCGTCGCGCAGCTGAAGGCGAACCGCCGCTACGCCTACCTGGGAATCGCGGTTCTGGCGGCGGCGCTGCCCGGGGTCGACCCGGTGTCGATGCTGATCGAGATGGTTCCGCTGCTTGCTTTATACGAGTTGAGTATCTTGCTAGCGCGCGCCTTTGGCAGTCCGAAGGCGGCGGGAGGCCTGGCCGAACCCTCGACGTAGGAGAGACGGAAGCGATGGCAGACGGCGAGCGACGAATGCTCTTCGATACGCGCGGTAAACGCAAGCACGTGATCCGTGTCGTCTACGCGATCCTCGCGCTCCTGATGGGGGCCAGCCTCTTCCTCGTGGTCGGCCCCTTCAACCTCGCCGAATTGACCGGCGGCTCGAGCGGCAGCAGCGCCAGCGAGGTGTTCCGGGAACAGGCCGAGAACGTCGAAAAGCGCCTGGCCAAAGACCCGCAGAACGAGCAGATGCTGCTGACGCTGACCCGGGCGCGCATCAACGCCGGCACCGCCGAGATCGAAGCGGTCGCGGAAACGGAAGCGCCGACCGTGTCGACCGAGGGCAGGAAAGAGTTCACCGCCGCCCTGGAAGCCTGGAACCGCTACTTGAAGCAGGCCGGCGACGAGCCAAGCGCCACTGGGGCCCAGCTGGTCGGCCTCGCGTTCTTCCGGTTGGCGGAAGCGGGCACGACCGTGCCCGAAGTGGCGGAAAGCGTCGCCACGGCGACCAGGGCGCAGCGGATTGCCGCTGAACAGCGACCCAGCATCAACTCGCTCAGCACGCTGGCGATCTACGAGTACTTCAACGGCGAATTCGCCGCCGGCGACAAGACGGCCAAGCGAGCCGCCGCCGAAGCGGCCTCCAAAGCCGAAGCCAAAGCCGTCGAAAAACAGCTCGCCGAATACCGCAAAAACAGCCAGGCCTTCGCGAAACAGAAGAAGGAAGTGGCCAAATCCCAGGGCCAGGCCGGCAAAGAAGCCCTGCAGAACCCGTTTGGCCTCGGCGGCACTACCCCCGGCGGGTAGCGCTCACCGCTCGGCAAGCGGGTCCAAGCGCGATGGGCCGTGTAGGGCTCGAACCTACGACCTTGAGATTAAGAGTCTCCTGCTCTACCAACTGAGCTAACGGCCCGGGGTCGGCAAGTATAGGAAGACGGCGGCCTCGCCGCGAGCGATTCGCGCCGCTGGCTCAGGGCCGGGGGCGGCAGGCTTTGAAGAGGCTGCCGTAGATGACGTTGCCGTCGGCGAAGGAGAAGTAGCCCTTGGTCTGCAGGATGTAGTCCGAGCAGCGGGCGGAGACGTAGCTGCGCTCGGCGCCGCCGGCCCGGTAGGAGCGGCCGACCTTCGCGTCGATGCGGGTCAGCGAGCCGGTCCCGCCGGCTATCGGTGGGACGTCGAACTCGGTCCTGTAGCCGTAGATTCCCTCTTTGCGCCGTTCGATCGGAGCGACCACGACGTAGGTCTCGGAGATCGGGAAGGGCGCCTGCGCGTGGAGGATCACCGACGGGTTCCCGCCCTGGCGCGGACCGTTGAAGATCGTCAGCGGCGAGCGCAGGCCGATCTTGCCGGCGCCGCCCAGGGGGATCGCGGCGGCGAGGTGGCCGGTGCCGACGATCGCGCCCGAGCAACGGTCGCGCGCTTGCTTGGGCGTTGCCCCTTCAAGCCTGCTCGGCGGGCAGACGGGCAGGCCGGCGGTGGTGAGGCGCCCATCGCGATCGAAGTCGAGCTTGACGTGCTCGAGGGCAGGCGGCAGCGAGCCGTTGGTGGTCTTGACTTCGCCGTAGCCCTGGAAGCGGATCGGGGCGTAGGTCCGTTCGGGGAGGAGCCGCGGTTCGAAGCTGCCGTCGGCGTGCAGCACGAGGGTGCCGACCCTGACCGTAGCGGCGCCCGAGATTCCGGCCAGCAGCGCGGCGCCCGCCGCGAGCAGCACTGCCGTTCCCAGAACCCACCTTCTCACCATCCGCCTCCTAGAAACCCGGGCACCCTTCAGGGTAGCGCCGTTGTCGAGCGCCGCTACTTACGTACCTTGCAGGGCCGGAAAACCGTGCCCTGGACGAAGCTGCCGTCCTTGAAGCTGAACTCGGCTTTGGCCTGGAGGCGCCCGTCGGCGCAGTGGGCGTTGGCGTAGCTGAGCCTCTTGCCCTTGTAACTCCATTCGCGGCCGATCTTCAGGTGCCCCGAGAGCGGCGAGCCGTAGTCGTTGGCGATGCGGGGGAAGTCGGCGACCGTCCTGAAGCCGTAGCGGCCGTTGCTGATCTTCTCGATCTCGATCAGGATGACGTAGGTCGTCGGCGCCGGGTAGTCGAGGTGGGCGTGGCCGAGGACCGAGGGGTTGCCGTGCACCTTCGGCCCGTTGAAGAGGGTCAGTGGTGAAGAGGCTTTGATCCCCCGCTGTTCGGGCAGCTCCACGATCGCCGTGCCGAAGCCCGTGCCGACGATTGAGCCGCTGCAGTTTCGACGAGCCGTCGCCACGGTCGTCGCGACCAGCTTCGCCTTGGTGCATTTGGGCAGCCCGCGGGTCTCGACCGCGCCGTGCTTGTCGAATTCGATCACCAGCTGGCGCAGCGGCGAGGGCCGGGTTCCGTCCACGGTCGAGAACTTGGCGCTGCCGTAGAGCTTGATCGGCGCGTTCTCGTGCTTGGGCAGCGTCGTCGGCGTGAAGCCGCCATTGGCGACGATGACGATGTTGCCGATCCGCAACTTGATCGCCTGCGCGGTGCCGGCGCCGATCAAGGCGACCGCTGCGATCCCGACCAGCGCCCTTAACAGAGTCTTCCGCATCCCTCAACCCCCTCCGTAGTCCCCGACCGCCAAACTAGCACGGTGGGATCGAGCGGGAGCTGGGGGGGAGGAAGCGGCGAGTCTGCGCCGGGTGGGGGCCGCAAGCGTGGCTCGGCTTTGCTGCGCCATCCCCGCCGGGTGCTCGCCATCGCCTTTCTCCTGCTCCTCGGGCTGGGAGCTCTCGGGGCCGGGGTCGAGGAGAAGCTCAGCCCGACCAGCCTCGAAATTCCCAGCACCTCTTCGGCGCGGGCGAACCGGATGCTGCGCGAGCACTTCGGCGACAGCGCCCCCTTCGTAATCCTTCTGCGTGGCCCGGCAAAGCAGCTCGACCGGCAGGGCCCAGAGCTGATCCGCACCCTGCGCCGCGATCCGGCTGTGACCACGCTCTCGCCCTGGGACCTGGGGGCGGTGCAGCGCCTGCGGCCCAGTCCGCGCCGCGCGATCGTCATCGCCGACTTCCACGTCGGCATCGACGAGGCGGTAAACGAGACGGTGCCGCAGCTCGACGGCATCCTCGAATCGACGATCGAGCCACCGGTGCGCTCGACCCAAACCGGCTACGCGACGCTCTCGCGGTCGATCCAGGACGACTCGATTGCCGCCACCGAGCGTGGCGAGCTGATCGCCCTGCCGATCTTGCTCGTCGTCCTGCTGCTCGTCTTTCGCTCTCCGGTCGCCGCTGCGATACCGCTCGCCTTCGGGGCGGTGACGGTGATCGCCTCACGCGGTCTGCTCTCGATCCTGACCAACTGGTTCAGCATCGACGCCTTCGCGCTCGTCGTCTGCACGATGATGGGGCTGGCGCTGGGGGTCGACTACGCGCTGCTGATGGTCTCCCGCTTCCGCGAAGAGCTGGCGGCCGGCGCAAGCCCGATCGAGGCGGCCCGAAGTACGCGCCGCACCGCCGGCCGCACCACCGTCTTTGCCGGGGCCACGTTGATGCTCTCGATGCTGGTGGCCTTCTTCATCGTCCCCGGCTCGCTGCTCGGCTCGCTGGCGGCGACGCTGTTCCTCGTCGTCGCACTGAGCGTCACCGTCGCCGTGGTCGCCGGCCCCGCGGTGTTGGTCCTGGTCGGCCCGAACCTCGATCGCTGGCGGATCGGCCCGGCGCCAGGAGAGCGCAGCTCGCGCCTGATGGCCCTAGTCGCCGGCGCCCTGCGGCGCCCTGCGGCGGCCGCGATCGTGATCGGCGCGGTAGTGCTGGCACTTGCCGTTCCGGCGGTTGCGCTCAAGACCGGTCCGCCGAGCCAGGCCCAGCTTGCCCACGACGACCCGATCAGGCAGGACTTCGAACTGATCGAGCACGCGATCGGGCCGGGCTACGACGCCCCCTTCGTCGTCGTCGCCAGCGCCGAGCAGGGAACCGTGACCGAACCCCGCCGCCTGGCAGTGCTGAGCCGCTGGCAGCACCAGGTCGCCGCCCTTCCCGGCGTCCAGACCGTCGTCGGCCCAGCACAGATCTCGCGCGCGGTGGCGCCGCTGCGCCGCGCCGAGGCGCTCCTTGCCACCACCGGCAGCGGGCCGCTGGCGCAGCTGGGCCGGCTCGGCCGCAATCTGGGGCGCGCCGCGTCTGGCGTCGCCCAGCTGCGCGACGGGATCTCGAAAGCGAGCTACGGTGCCGGCCTCCTGGCCGAGGGGTCCGGCAGGGCGGAGGTGGGCGCAACGGCCCTCGCTTCCGGGTTGGCGCAGGCCGACGCCGGCAGCGGGCGCGCCGTCGATGCGCTGCAGATCTTCGCCAGCGGCACGCGGCGCTTGGCCGGCGCTCAGCACAAAGCCGCGATCGCCGGGCTGAACCTGAAGTTCGCGCTGCAGAGCCTCGGGCCCAACCTGCGCCGCAACGCGCTGCGGCGCTCGCGCAAGCTGAGCCGCTCGCTGGGCGAAGAGGCAAACCAGATCTTGCCGCGGCTTCAGGCCCCGGCGGAGGAAGCGGGCGCGCAGCTGAAAACGGCCTTCGAGCAGCTCGAAGGGATGACGGTCGGCAAGTCGGACCCCAACTACGGCCCGGCGCTGGAGGCGGTCCGCCGGGCGCTGACGGCGGTCAGCGGCGCCGATCCGGTCAGCGCCGTTCCCTACGGACCGGGCTACACTGGGCTGCCAGCCGAACTTTCGGCCCTGCAGGCGAGGTTGGCCGAAGACACCGAAGAAGCGAAGCAGGTCAACAGCTGGCTGGCATCGAGCCTGGCTCTGATCAAGCGGATGCGCGTCGGTGCGACCCGCCTCTCCGACGGCCTGCAAAAACTCGAGGGGGCCGGCAAAAGGCTCGCCCACGGCTCCGCCCGCCTCGCCCGCGCGGCCGGCGGCTTGCAGGGCGGCGTCGCCAGGCTCGGCGCGGGCGCCGCGGCTCTCGCTGGCGGGCTCGCGCGGCTGCGCGACGGCGCCGGCGCGCTCGAAGAGAACCTTGCCCTCGGCTACAGCGCTTCAGCTCCGCTGCAGACGGGCTTACGGCGCGCGACCGTGCAGGTGCTCTCCGGCAATGCGCGCGTCAAACGCCAGGTGCGCCGCCTGCAGCGGGCCAGCCCGGGCCTCTTCGACTCCGGCTATTTCGTCCTCTCGGCCCTCGACGGCGCCCGCCCGCGCGCCCGCGAGCGCACGGCAACGGCTGTCGATCTGGAAGGCGGCGGACAGGCGGCGGCGATCCTGGTCATCTCCCGCTTTACCTTCAACTCACCTGGCTCGATCGCGCTCAACGAGCGGCTCGAGGTCGAAGCGGAGCGGCTGAGCCGGGAAGCGGATCTCGACGTCGGCGTCGCCGGCGGCGCCGCGCAGCTCAACGACTACAGCAAGGTCACCCGCGCGCGGATCCCCCTGGTGGTGGCCGCGATCACCGTCGCGACCTTCCTCGTCCTCGTCTTCATCCTCCGCGCCCTGCCCCTGGCGGCGATCGCGGTTGGCCTCAACCTGGCCACCGTCGCCGTAGCCTTTGGCGTCCTCACCCTGCTCTTCAACCTGCCCGAGGACTGGCCGCTGGGCGGTCGCAACTACGTCGATGCGGTGGGAGCGGTGGCGATCTTCGGCGTCGTCTTCGGGCTCTCGATCGATTACGCGGTCTTCCTCCTGGTCCGTATGCGGGAGCACTACGACCGAGAGGGGGACAACGCCGCCGCGATCGATTTCGGCCTCGAACGTACGGCCCGCGTCATCACCGGCGCCGCGGCGATCATGATGGCCGTCTTCATCGCCTTCGCCGGCGCTCCGATCGCCACCGTCAGCCAGCTCGGGGTCGGCCTCACGGTCGCCGTGCTGCTCGACGCAACCGTGGTTCGCATCGTCCTGCTGCCGGCTTTGATGCTGCTGCTGGGCGACCGGGTCTGGTGGCTGCCACGCAGTCTTGGCCGGGTGCTGCCCCGGATCCACGTCTGAGTGCCCGCTTGCGACGTTTGCAGGCGCGTTGACTTCGAGTTAAGCCAAGCAAGGGCGGACGCGTGGCGGCTGATCGCTCGGATACGATTCGGCGGCTTGTTCCTCTGTATGGAGGCGGGGGAACCGCAAGCGACGACCCGTGGCTGCTAATTCCTTAGGCGAGGAGAAAAGCCCGGCGCAAGCCCGGGGGGTCACCCCCGCCCGAATTGCGGCCCTGGTGGGCCTGGCGATCGTCGTCATCGCCCTTGCCGTCGTCCTCTTCGGCGGCGACGGCAGCCACAAGTACAAGCTGATCTTCCAGAACGCCGCCCAGCTCGTGCCCGACAACCAGGTGCTGATCGGCGGTCAGGCGGTGGGCTCGGTCGAGAGCATCGAGCTCACCGACGACAACCTGGCCGAGATCGAAGTCAGCTCCGAGCAGCAGCTGCACGAGGGCACGACGGCGGTGATCCGGGCCACCTCGCTCTCCGGGGTCGCCAACCACTACATCTCGCTCAGCCCGGGACCGAACAGCAACCCGGAGCTGGACGACGGCGCCACCCTGGACTTGGGCTCGACCACGACCGAGGTCGACCTCGACCAGTTCCTCAACACCTTCCCTAACCCGGTCCGCCGCGCCCTCGGCGAGTTCGTGCGTGGCAACGCTGAACAGTTCCGCGACCGCGGCAAGGAGGCCAACGAGGCCTTCAAGTACTTCGGCCCGGGGCTGAACCGGGCCGGCGCCTTCGTCAGCGAGCTGAACGCCGACCAGAAGCTGTTCGAGCGCTTCGTCGTCAGCTCCAGCAAGCTCTCGACGGCGGTTGCCCAGCGGGGAGCCGAGCTCTCGAGCGCGATCTCCAACGCCAGTACCGCCTTCGGCGCGATCGCCGAGCAGAACGAAGCCCTGGACCAGACCCTGCGCCTGCTGCCGCCGTTCATGCGCCAGAGCAACACGACCTTCGTCAACCTGCGCGCCGCGCTCGACGATCTCGACCCGCTGGTGGAAACGGCGAAGCCGGCGACGCGGAACCTGGCCTCGTTCCTGAGCGAACTGGGCCCGGTGCTCTCCAAAGCGGTGCCAGTTTTCAGGGACTTCCGCCTCAGCACCAGCAAGCCGGGCTTCGCCAACGACACCGCGGAAGCGCTTGGCTTCCTGCCGGCGGTGCAGTCGCGCGCCTCCAGGGCCTTCCCCCATGCCGAACAGGGAATCGAAGCCTTCCAGCCGACGCTCAACTTCGCCCGCGCTTACACGCCGGACATCTTCACCGGCTTCGGCCGGCTAGGGCAGATCACCGGCTACTACGACGGCAACGGCCACTACGCCCGCGCCCAGCTGGTCCTCAACCTGTTCAAACGCGACGGCGGCAGCGGCGAGCTGGAACCGATCGCGCCGAGCGAACAGTACGACACCTTCGGCGGCTCGGCCGGGGCACGGCGCCCCTGTCCCGGCGGCGCTACCCAGTCGGCGCCCGATGGCTCCAACCCATTCACTGAGCCGCCCTTCGCCGGCTCAGGCGTAGACCCATCGTCCGAATGCGACCCGGCCGACGCGCCACCCGGACCATGAGGAAAGGACTGCTCGCAATCGGCGTCGTCGCCCTCGTGGTCGTCGTCGTCGCGCTCGTCTCCGGGGGCAGCAACGGCAATGACGGCTACGTCGTCCGCGCGATCTTCGACAACGGCGGCTTCATGGTCAAGGGCGAGGAAGTGCGGGTCGCCGGCGCCACCGTGGGCGAAATCGAATCGGTCGGCGTGACCATGCCCGGCGAGATCGACAGCTACGAGGACGGCAAGCCGCAGGCGCTTCCCGGCAAGGCGGTGATCGCGATGAAGATCACCGATCCGGGCTTCCAGGACTTCCGCGCCGATGGTGGCTGCGAAATCCGCCCCCAGTCGCTGATCGGCGAGAAGTTCGTCGATTGCCAGCCGACCCTGCCGCGCGCGCCTGGCTCCGAGCCAGCGCCGGCGCTGAAGGAGATCCCCGAGGACGAGCCGGGCGCCGGCCAGTACCTGCTGCCGGTGGAGAACAACAGCACCAGCGTCGACCCGGACCTGATCAACAACATCAACCAGCTGACCTACGCGCAGCGCTTCCGCCTGATCCTCAACGAACTCGGCGGCGGCCTCGCCGGCCGCGGCGAAGACATCGAGGAGGTCGTCAAGCGCGCCAACCCGGTGCTGCGCGACGTCGACCGCGTTTTCGGCATCCTCAACGCCCAGCGCGATCGCCTGGCTCAGCTCGCCTCCGATTCCGATCAGATCCTCGGCCCGCTCGCGCGTGATCGCTCCAGCGTCGCCGGCTTCTTCTCCAACGCCGGCGCCGCGGCCCAGGCGAGTACCGAAGAGGGCGAGGCGCTGGAAGCCTCGCTGCAGAAACTGCCGGCCTTCCTGCGTGAGCTGCGCGAGACGATGGCCAGCTTCGAATACTTCTCCGACTCCGGCACGCCGGTCGTCGAAGCGCTGGGCAAGGCGGCGCCGTCGCTGACTCAGGCAACCCGGGCGCTGACCCCCTTCTCGGCCGCCTCGACCGTCTCGCTGAAGTCGCTCGGGGCTAGCGGCGAAGTGGCCGGGCCGAAGATCCGCGCCGGGGACCCGGTCGTCAAGAAGCTCCGCGACGTGGCCGTAACCGGCGCTGGGCCGGTCCCCGAACTCGCACGCTTCCTGGTCAGCACCGAGAAGACGGGCGGCTTCGAAGGCCTTGCCGACCTGATCTACAACAGCTCCGCGGCGACCAACGAATTCGACCGGTACGGTCACTTCACCCGCACCCTGGCGACCTTGACCAACTGCATCGACTACGTGACGGCGCCCACCAGCGGCTGCTCGGCCAATTACAACGGGGACAAAGCCGGCACGTCGTCCGCCTTCGACCCCGCCGCCATGTACTCGCGAATCCAGGAAGCGCTGACCGGCAAGGCGGGCGGCACCTCGGCGGGCGCGAGCGGCGCCTTCCCGTCCGCTCCCGCCCCGGCGCGGCCGGCGCCAGGCCCGGCGGCGCCGGGCCTGGGCGAAGGCGAACAGCTCGGCGCCGCCACTGAGTCCGCCGCCCCCCAACGCGCCCTCCTCGACTACCTCCTGGGTCCATGAAGAACCGCAGCGGCATACAGGGAGTCGCGAGCAGCCCGGTGATCGTCGGCGCGGTCACCGTGCTGGTCGTGATCGTCGCCGTCTTCCTCGCCTACAACGCCAACAACGGCCTCCCCTTCGTCTCGACCTACGACCTCAAGGCGCGGGTGCCCAACGCCAACGCCCTGGTCAAAGGAAACGAGGTGCGGATCGGCGGCTCGCGCGTCGGCGTGGTCAGGGAGGTGGTGCCGGTGCAGCTCGACAACGGCGGTGTCGCCGCCGAACTCGATCTCAAGCTCGATAAGAGCGCCGAACCGATCCCGGACAACTCGACGATGATCATCCGGCCCAAATCGCCGCTCGGCCTCAAGTACCTGCAGATCGTCCCCGGCGACTCCGCGGATGGCCTGGAGGCCGGCGAGACGATCCCGATCACCGCCGCCCGCCCGGAGCCAGTCGACATCGACCAGTTCTTCAGCATGTTCGACGAGCCGACCCGGAAGGCGATCCAGCGCACCAATGCCGGCTTCGGCAACGCCTTCGCCGGCCGTGGCCCACAGATCAACGCCGCCTTCGGCGCCCTGCGCAGCCTCGCCGAAAACGGGCAGCCGGTGCTGCGCACGCTGGTCGCTCCGGGCACCGACTTCGGCGGCTTCTGGGAAGCGCTCGCCGACCTCTCCGCCACCGTGGCACCGGTCGCAGAGACGCAGGCGAGCATGTTCGTCGCCCTCGACCGCACCTTCGCCGCCTTCGCTCGCGTCTCGCGGCCCTACATCCAGGAAACGATCGTCAAAGGGCCGCCGACGCTCGATGCGGTCACCGCCGACCTGCCGGCGCTGCGGCCCTTCTTCCGCAACGCCGGCCGCTTCTTCACCGCGCTCGAGCCCGGCGCTCGGGCTCTCGGCCGGACCTCGCCGACGATCAATGCCGCCCTGCGGGCCGGCATCCCCGCCCTCAACCGCTCGCCAGTTCTGTTCGCACAGCTCGACCCGACCGCAGACGCGCTGCTCGACTTCCAGGCCGAGCCGGGCGTCTTCAACGGCCTCGACCTGTTCGTCGACACCAATGAAGTCCTCGAACCGGCGATCGACTTCATCGCGCCTGCCCAGACCAAGTGCAACTACCTCACCCTGGTCTTCCAGCAGCTCGCAAGCGCCTTCGGCCAGGGCAACGGCGAAGGAAACTGGCTCAGCGCGGTCGGCGTCGAGGCGCCCTTCGGCCCCAACGCGGAGTCGACCCCGTCCTCTGCTCCCGCCGACGGCCCGAACCTGAAGAATCACCTTCACTACAACCCCTATCCGAGGACCGCGGCGCCGGGGCAGGACGACGTCTGCGAAGCCGGCAACGAGCGTTACACGCCGGGCCAGACTGTCATCGGGCCTGCGCCTGAGCTTTGGGGCACGACCACGGTGAACGAGGAATAGATGGGACGCCTACCGGAGAGAGATACCAGGGCTGGAGCCACCGACAGCCGCTTCAAGTGGCGGCCGAGCAACGCGATGATCGCGGTGCTCTTCATCCTCGTCTTCACCGTCGGCCCCTACCTGGCCTTCACCAAACACGTCCCCTTCACCGGGCATGGGTACACGCTCAACGCGACCTTCTCCAACGGCGTCAACATCTCCACCAACTCCCCCGTGCGAATCGCCGGTGTCGATGTCGGCAAAGTGATCGAGGTCGGTCGCGAGGGCGACAACACCGAGGTCACCTTCACCGTCGACGGCAAGGGCCGGCCGATCCACGACGACGCCTTCGCCACGATCCGGCCGCGGATCTTCCTCGAGGGCAACTTCTTCATCGAGCTCGACCCCGGCAGCCCCAGCGCCGCGGAGCTGGACAGCGACGCGACGATCCCGGTCAGCCGCACCTCGACCGGCGTCCAGCTCGACGAGATCCTGACCGCGCTGCAGGCGCCGGTGCGCGCCGACCTCAGCCGCCTGCTGAGCAGTTTCGGCACGGCGCTGACCCATAAGCCGAGCGCTGCCGAAGATGCGACCCAGCTGCCCGAGGTGAAAGGCAAGACCGGCGCCGAAGGCCTCAACGGGGCGTTCCTCTACGGCGGCCCGGCCGGCCGCTACAGCGCCCAGGTCACGAACGCCTTCCTCGGCACGAGTCAGGGGGATTTGTCACGGCTGGTCTCCAGCGCGGGGCGTGCCTTCGGGGCCCTCGCCCGGCACGAGGCCGACCTGGAAGGGCTGATCGTCAACTTCGACACCTTCACCGGCGCCCTCGCTGCCCAGTCGGAGAACCTCTCGACGACGGTTGAGCGGTTGGCCCCGACGCTGAAGATAGGGCGTAAGTCGCTGGCCAGCCTCAACAGCTCGCTGCCGCCGCTGCGCGCCTGGGCGATCGAGTTCCGTCCCGCCGTCGCCGAGCTGCCCGCCTTGATCTCCGCTGCCGAACCGTGGCTCGCCCAAGCGCGGCCGCTGCTATCCGGCAAAGAGGCCGGCGGGGTCGCGAGGCTGCTGCGCGAATCGACTCCGGGGCTGGCCGGCTCGGCACAGGCGGGCAAGGCGAACACGATTCCCGAGGTCAACCGGATCAGCCTCTGCACCTCGAGGGTGTTCGTGCCGACCGGCAACCAGACGATCGAGGACAGCTTCGAGACCGGGCCGAACTACCGTGAGTTCTTCTACTACCTCGCCAACTTCGCCGGCTGGGGCCAGAACTTCGACGGCAACGGGAACTACCTGCGCCTGCAGCCCGGCGGAGGCGACACCCTGGTCAAGCAGGAGAACCCGGCCGGAAACCTGCTCACCGACAAGCAGAACTGGGCGCACACGGTCGAAGCGCCGCTCGGCTTGCAGCCGCGCCCCGGCGGCCGTCCGCCGAAGAAGCCGGACGTGCGTTGCTCGACCCAGCCGGTGCCCGACGTCAACGGACCGCTCGGCCAGGTCGCCACGCCCAACCTGACGGCGGTGAGCGGCCCATGAGCGAACGCGACCCGAAAGTGAGCCGCTTGCAGCATTTCCGCGCTTCGCTGGCGCGCCAGTCGCGCGGCCGCGGCAAAGACACGATTGCGATCGCCGTCCTCACCGTCGTCGCGATCGTGATGACCCTCTGGATCTTCACCCAGCAGAAAGCTTCGCTGCCATCCTGGGCGCCGTTCGTCGGCGAAGACTTCGTCGAGCTCTCGGCGGACTTCAGCAACGCCCAGGCGGTCACCCCGGGTCAGGGCCAGGCGGTCGTGATCGCCGGCATCCAGGTCGGCAAGATCTCCTCGGTCGACCTCGAAGACGGCCACGCCGTCGTCGGCATGGACATCGAGCCCAAGTACCTCGAGCTGATTCACCCCAACGCCAATCTGCTGCTGCGGCCGAAAACGAACCTCAACGACATGACGATCGAGATCGATCCGGGCGACGGCAAGCGCCATGTCGAGGCAGGGCACCGCTTCCCGCTCTCGCGCACCGAACCGAGCATCCAGTTCGAAGCCTTCCTATCCACCCTCGACAAAGACACGCAGCAGTACATCCAGCTTCTCGTCGCCGGCGGCGCTCAGGGAATCGGCGGCCGTGGCCGTCAGCTCTCCGGAGCCTTCCGCCGCCTGCAGCCCTTCGCCCACTACATCGCCGACCTCAACCGTGCGGTCGCTCAGCGCCGCCTGGCCCTGGCGCGGACGATCCACAGCTTTGGCGAGCTGACCGCCGAGCTCGGCCGTCGCGACGCCGAGCTCGAACGCTTCGTCACCGCCTCGAAGGGCGCCCTCGGCAACTTCGCCAACCAGCAGCAGGCGATCCAGGAATCTCTGATCGAGTTCCCCTCGACTCTCACCGCCCTGCGCTCGGCGCTCGACAGCTCGAATCAGTTCTCGGTCGCGGCGCGCCCCGCGCTCCTGGGCCTGATCCCGCAGGCGCAGGCATCGGTCCCAGCCTTCAAGGCCAACGAGCGCTTCTTCAGGCAGACCACTGCTCCGATCCGCGACCAGATCCGCCCCTTCACCCGTCAGGTGCGTCCCGTGCTCACCCACCTCAACGAAGGGTCGTCGGACCTCGAGAAGTCCGTCAGCGGCTTCGGCAACTCGCTCGGCGCGCTCAACAGCTTCCTCAACACGCTCGCCTACAAGCCGAAAGGGAGCAGGGAGAGCTACCTCTTCTACCTGCCCTGGCTCAACCACAACATCAACGCGAGCTTCAACCTGACCGACGCCGGCGGGCCGATCGGGCGCGGCCTGGTCATGCTCACCTGCAACGGGTCTGACCTCGCCTATGGGTTGGCCCCGTTGAAGCCGTACCTGCGAACCCTGCTTCAGGGCGCCCGGATCCCGACCCCGACCGAGATTCCGGCCAACACCCCGTCCGGCCACTGCGAGCGGAACTTCGCCAAGTGAGCAAGCGAGCCCCCAGCACCGCGCAGCTCCTCGTCATCGCCGGCTTCGCCCTGTCCTGCTTCGGCATCCTGCTCTTCCTCTGGATCACCTTCGGTGGCCCGACCCCGTTCAAAGCGAAGTCGTATGAACTCAAGGTCCCCTTCCAGGAGGCGACCCAGCTGGCCCAGCAGTCCGACGTGCGCATCTCCGGCGTATCGGTCGGCAAAGTGCAGACGATCGAGACCTCGCCCGACGGGCAGGAGGCGATGGCGACGATCAAGATCGAAGACAAGTACGCGCCGATCCCCAAGGGCACCCGCGCGATCCTGCGCACCAAGACGCTGCTCGGCGAGACCTACGTAGAGCTGACCCCGGGCGGCGCCGCCGGTCCGCAGCTTCCCGACGGTGGCACCCTGGCTCGGGCCAACGTCGCCGAATCGGCGCAGCTGGACGAGATCTTCCGCACCTTCGACACCCGCACGCGCGCTGCCTTCCAGGAATGGATGCAGGAAGGCGCCGTGGCGATCTCGGGCCGCGGCCAGTCCTTCTCCAACGCGCTCGGCGAACTCGAACCGTTCTTCTCCGACGTCGACGACCTCTTCCGCGTGCTCGACACGCAGCGGGTCGCGGTCGAGCAGCTGTTCCGCAACGGCGCCGTCACCTTCCGCGCGCTGCGCGGCCGCGAAGGCGAGCTGGCGGAGCTGATCCGCAACTCCGACGCGGTCTGGAGCACGACCGCCGCTCGCAACCGCGACATCGAAGCGCTCTTCCGTGCCTTCCCGACCTTCGAGGACGAGCAGCGGCTGACCTTCAACCGGCTCAAAGCATTCGCCCTCAACGCCGACCCCTTGTTCCGCCAGCTGGTGCCGGCAGCCGAACAGCTCTCACCGACCCTGATCGCCTTCTCCAACCTCGCCCCGCAGGCGAAGGGCTTCTTCGAAGGGCTCGAAACCGTGATCGATCGGGCGCCTTCCGGGTTCTCGTCGTTGCGTAAGTTCCTCCGGGGCGACTTCCCCGTGCTGCTGCGCGCGATCGATCCCTTCCTGCGCAACCTCAACCCGCTGCTCACCGGTCTCGGCCTCTACAAGAACGAGGTGACGGCGCTGATGGGCAATGTCGCGGCGGCGAGCAGGGGCGTCTACCTGCTTCCGAATGGCGAGCAGATCCACTTCCTCCGCGCCCAGGGCCCGTTCGGACCGGAATCGCTGGCGACCTACCCGAACCGGCTCAACACCAACCGCAACAGCGCCTACCCGCAGCCGCTGGCCTCGAAGCGGCTTGCCAAAGGCCTGCTCAACTTCGACACGCGCCAGTGCAGCTCCGGGATCACGGTGACCCTCCCCACCGACACCCCGAGCCAGTCGAGCTTCAACGCGCGTACCGAAGACGATGTCACCAAAGCCACGGACTTCTACCTACGGCTGAAGAAATACGCCTTCGCCGAACAAGACTCCTCGACGACGATCCCCGCCCCGGGCTGCAGCCCACAGGCTCCCTTCGAGCCGATCTACGGCAGCGGTCCCGCGACCAGCTACCAGCACACGTTCGAACAGGGCAATTGAAGGAGGCGGCTCGGGCCGCGCTCCTTCAATACCGCTTACGGGCCGAGGTCGAGAAGTAGAGGCGGCCTCTGCCGCTAGCCCTTCGGCGTGCAGGGGATGGTGAGGCCGCCCTTCAGCACGGTTTCGGGAGCGACGCCTGGAAGCCGAGTTTCATTCTTGAACACCGTCTTTGGCGAGCTCGCCTTGAAGACGCCATCCGGGCATCTGGCTTCCAAGTAGCCGACCTTCCTGCCCTTGTACGTATACGTCCTTCCCAGCTTGAAGCTGAAATCCAGCGCCGATCCGCTGCCTCCGGCGATGACCGGGATCCTTGCGACGGAGTGCAGTCCGGTGGCTTTCCGCGAGACGGTCACGTCGGTGACTATTGCCGCCGGCACCGGAATGGTGATGAAGGTGTGGATCAGGAGCTTGACCTTGCCACCCTTTTCGCCGCCGTTGAAGACCTTCAGGGGGCTCGCCACTTTGATCGGCGGCTGTTCCGGAAAGGCGATCTCGGCATGTGCATTGCCGCTGCCGAGCTCGGTGTCCCCGCAGACTTTCAGGGCCGCGCTGGTGTTGCGTGCCGTGAGTTGGCCTGCCTTGCAGACCGGCAACCCCTTCACGTTGATCTTGAAGTCCTTATCGATGTCGACGACGGTTTCCCTGAAGGCCGAGGGATGCGTTCCGTCGTCGGTGGAGATCTTGCCGAAGAGGTCGGCGGTGACCGGCACGTACTCGTTTTTCGGCAGCTTGGCAGGGGAGATTCCTCCGCCGAAAGTAAGCACGAGGTTCCCAGCTTTGATGGTCGTCTGCGATCTCTTGGCGGTTGCGATCGCAGCCACGGCGATCGACAGCACGCCGGCCAGGGCAAGCACCAGCAGCAGATTTCTCCGCATCATCTCTCTCCTTCGTTTGCACTGCCCCGCACTTAGGCGAGCGGCGGGTAACTCGTAGCGTACCGTTACCGTACCAATAGCGATCGTGTGTCGCGCCGCTTAGCCTTTCGGCGTGCAGGGGACGGCGAGGGCGGCTTTCAGCAGGCTCTGCGCAGCGACGCCGGGCACCTTCGCTTCGTTCTTGAAGAGAAGCGACTTCACGTTGGCTTTGAAGACGCTGTCGGGACACTTGGCTTCGAAATAGCCGTACTTCTTGCCTGCGTAGGAATAGGTCCTTCCGATCTTGAGCTTGAAGTCGAGCAGTGAGCCGCTACCCCCGGCTATGACCGGGATCTCGGTGACCGTCTCTAGCCCGGCGCCGTGCTTCGAGACGGTAAGGACGGAGACGATCGGGGTGGGGACCGGTACATAGATAAAGGCGTGGATCAGCAATTTGGTCACCCCGCCCTGCTCACCGGCATTGAAGACGAGGAGTTGGCTTGAAAGTTCCGTTGGCGTGGTTTCGGGGAAGGCCAGCTCGACCGTGGCCTCGCCCCGGCCTACCAGCGCCTTCGCACAGGCCTTTTCCGCCGCCTTGGGGCTCTCTTCCCTGATCGCGCGTCCGCCCATCTCGCAAACGGGGTAGTTCCGGGAATTGATCCTCACGTCCTTGTCGACGTCGAGCTGGACTTCCCTGAGCGCGGAGGGATGCGTGCCGTCGCTCGTGCCGATCTTGCCGAAGATGCTCCAGGTGACCGGCTGGTGCTTACTTGCCGAAAGCGTCTTGGGTGAGACGCTGCCGCCAAGGGTTGCCACGAGGCTCGGGAAAAAACAACCCGGCGTCACCCGCAAGGTGCACTGCGCTGCCCCAGACTCACCCGCTGCGCCGAGCAACCCAGCGAGAGCGATAAGTACCGATATCAGACCCTTGCGCATCCTATGCACAGCGTAGCCACAAAAGCGCAAGAAAAAGGGGCGGCCTCTCG
>JBEVMR010000061.1:0-34154 GCA_040508545.1 Solirubrobacterales bacterium | reverse complement strand
AGCTCGGAGAAGGAGGTCGAGCTGTGGCCTTCGGGCACCGGCGCCCAGACGTAGATCGTCCCCTTCGGCGCCTCTACCTGGACGCCGATGTCGCGCAGCGCGCCGACCACGAGGTCACGGCGGCGGGCGTAGGTCTCGTTCATCTCGGTGATCCGCTCACGCGGGCCGTTGATCGCCGCGACGCCGGCCAGCTGGACCGCCTCGAACAGGCCGGAGTCCACGTTCGTCTTCAACCGCCAGTAGGCCGACACGGCATCGGCGTTGCCGAGGATCGCGGCGCAGCGCCAGCCGGTCATGTTGAAGCCCTTCGAGAGCGAGAAGACCTCGACACCGACCTCCTTGGCCCCCGGGGTGGCAAGGAAGCTGGGTGCGACGTAGCCATCGTAGGTGGTCTCCGAGTAGGCGTTGTCGTGGACGACGAGGATCTCGTGCTCGCGCGCGAGCTCGACGACACGCTCGAAGAACCCCTCCGGGGCGATCGCGCCCGTGGGGTTGTTGGGGTAGTTGATGAACATCAGCCGCGCCTTGGCGGCGACGTCGGCCGGCACGGCGCCCAGGTCGGGTGCGAAGCCCAGCTCCGGGACCAGCGGCAGTAGCTCCGGGGTGGCGCCGGCGAGAATCGGCCCGCCGGTGTAGACCGGATAGCCGGGGTCGGAGGCGAGCGCGACGCCGCCCGGATCGAGGAAGGCGAAGCAGAGGTTGTAGATGCACTCCTTTGCCCCGATCGCCGGGATGACCTCGCTGGCGGGGTCGATCTCGACCCCGAAGCGCCGGTCGTAGAAGCGGGCGAAGGCCTCGCGGAACTCGTCGCGGCCGCGATTGCTGGGGTACTGGTGAGTGCTGGGGTCGGCAACGGCCTCCTGCATCGCCTTGACAATGTGTGGATAGGTCGGCTCGTCGGGATCGCCGATCCCGAGGCTGATCACGTCGATGCCGGCGGCGCGCTTCTCGGCGATCCGCCGCTCCAGTTCCTGGAACATGTACGGAGGCATCGCCTCCAGGCGCTTGGACGGGTCTGCGATTCCCACGGGCGCGGAAATCTATTAGCCCAGGTCGGACAGCGCCTGGACCAGCTCGGCGGAGAGCTCCCCGGAGCAGATTGGCTCGGCCCAACCACTGAGGCGAACGTCGAGGGCATCGGAGATCTCGACCTCCAGCTCGCCGCCATCCAGCTCGACGACGATCGGGCTTGGCGCGCCCCGCAGGAAGGCGGTCACTGCGGCGCCGCTTGCCCCGGTCCCCGAGGAGAGCGTCTCCCCCACGCCGCGCTCGAAGATCCGCGCCCGTACGTGGCTCCCATCGATCTTGAAGAAGGAGACGTTGGTGCGGTTGGGAAAGAGCTCGTGGCTTTCGATCTCCGGCCCGATCGCAGCCAGATCGAGATCCTCGAGCTCATCGCCGACCTCGATCGCACACTGGGGGTTGCCGATCGAGACGTGCTGGAAGTCCCACTCGCGCCCGGCGGCGCTCAACGTGCCGCGGCCGTCTGCGCCCCCCGAGGGGAAGTCCTTCGACTCCACCGAGGCCTTGCCCATGTCCACCGAGCAGGTCAGCTCCGAGGTGATCGTGGGCGTGATCGGCCCGGCAACCGTGAGGATCGAGAAGGTGTCCTGGTCGGTCCAGCCGTGGCGGCGCAGGTAGAGGATTGCCTCACGTGCCCCGTTCCCCGACAGCTCGGCCTCCGAACCATCGGGGTTGAAGATGCGCAACTCGGCGACGTACTCTGGATCGTCGGTGCGCGAGATCAGCAGCACCCCATCGGCGCCGATGCCGAAGTGCGGGTCGCAGACCCACTCCACCCGGGCGCCGGTCAGCTCCCAGGGCAGCCCCTCCGCCTCCAGGATCACGTAGTCGTTCCCCAGCGCCTGCCACTTCTCGAATCGCATCGCCGCAGCCTATTGAAGGGTCGTGGCCTCGGATATTGAACGGTTGTGGCCCCCATAGGGGGTACAATCGTTCAATCGTCGAGCTGGGCAGCGATCTCCGCGGCGACGTTGGCGTTGCTGAGGGCGGTTCGATCAATCCAGTGCAACTCGGGGATCTTGCGCATCCAGGTGAGCTGGCGGCGGGCGTAGTTGCGCGAGCGCTTCTTCATCTGCTCGACGTCGCCGGCGAGCAGCTCGTCGAAGCCGAGCGCCTTGCGCGCCGTGCGCGAGGGGCCCAGGGCTTCCGCTCGCCGCACCTCCTCCTCCGCTCCACCGGCGACGATCGCCTCGGTCCGCGCATCGATCCGCTCGTAGAGCTTGGCGCGCTCCATGTCCAGCCCGAAGATCGTCGTCGGCAGCCGCGTCTCAGGCGACCACAGCTCTGAATCCTCAGACCCCGAGGGCGCCTTTTCCAGCGAAAGCTCGGCAACCGCCGCCCGCAGATAGAGCCCCGTCCCCCCCACGACGATCGGCCGCCGTCCAGCGTCCAACGCCGCGTCGATCTCCGCGTGCGCCATCCGCATGTAGTCGCCCACCGAAAACGGCTGGGTAACGGGCACGAAGCTCAACAACCGGTGTTCCACCTTCTCCTGCTCCGCGGCCGTGGCGGCCCCGGTGAGCGCCTCAAGCCCCTCGTACACCTGCAACGCATCGCAGGAGATGGCTACGGGGTCTTCACCAAGCTCACGAAGCTTTTCGGCAAGGGCGATGGCAACCCCGGTCTTCCCAACCCCGGTCGGCCCGAAGATCGCAAGAACGTCCATCAGCGGGGTGTCGGTGATGCCCCGAACGGCTTGTACTTTTTCGTCGTCGGAATCTGGGACCGCTGGCGGCGCGTCACCGAAAAAGTTGAGTGAGGGGTTTCACCGACACCCCGCTCAAGGTGGTCGAGGTAGCGCTGTCTATCTGAACGTCGACGAGCTCCCCGGCCTCGGCGATCCCGTCGAAGTTGACGGTCTTGTTGTGCCGAGTCCGCCCCCGCAGCCGCGTCGGATCGGTGCGGCTGGGGCCCTCGACCAGCACCTCGACCTCGCGCCCGACGAACCGCTGCGCCCGCTCGGTCGCCCTCCGCTGGACCAGCTCGACCAGCCGCTCCATCCTCGCGGTCTTGACTGGATGCGGAACCTGCTCGCCCATAGTCGCCGCCTCGGTTTCCCGCCGCGGTGAGAAGACGAAGGTGAAGGCGCTGTCGTAGCCGACCTCGTCGACGACCTCGAGCGTCTGCTCGAAATCGGCCTCGGTCTCACCGGGGAAGCCGACGATGACGTCGGTGGTGATCGAGCAGTCGGGTACGTGCTCGCGGATCAGCGAGACGCGATCCAAGTAGCGCTGACGGTCGTAGGTGCGGCGCATTCGCTTAAGGATCTGGCTCGAGCCCGACTGCAGCGGCAGGTGGATGTGCTCGCAGAGAGCCGGCAGCTCGGCGTGGGCTCGGATCACGTCCTC
Organism: Solirubrobacterales bacterium; assembly: GCA_040508545.1. GTDB lineage: Bacteria > Actinomycetota > Thermoleophilia > Solirubrobacterales > 70-9 > VRUE01. The sequence goes on along the minus strand of JBEVMR010000061.1, from coordinate 30,783 downwards.
CTTCATGTCCTTCGGGTGGGGGCTGGTGTAGCGGATCCGCTCGATCCCCTCGACCGCGTCGACCATCGCCAGCAGCTCGGCGAAGCTGGTCCGCGACTCACGCGGCAGGTCGCGTCCGTAGCTGTTTACGTTCTGGCCCAGCAGAGTCAGCTCGAGCACGCCGTCGGCGGCCAGGCCCTCGGCCTCTGTCACCAGCTCAACCGGGTCGCGGCTCTCCTCCCGCCCCCTGGTCGAGGGGACGATGCAGTAGGCGCACTTGCAGTTGCACCCCTGGGAGATCTGCAGCCAGCCCTGGAACTCGCGCTCGCGGCGTGACGGCAGGTGCCCGGAGAAGTCCTCGAACTCGAAGTAGCCCTGGGCGGTCAGCGAATCGGAGTTGAGGAACTCGGCGAGGCGGTGGATCTGCCCCGGGCCAAAGGCGACGTCGACGAAGGGGAAGCGCTCGAAGACCTCCTCCTTGACCGACTGCGCCCAGCAGCCGCCGACGCCCACCACGCGCTCGGGGTCTTCGGACTTGAGCCGCTTCGCCTCGCCCAGGTGGGCGACGAAACGATTGTCCGCCGACTCGCGGATCGAGCAGGTGTTGAAGAGGATCAGATCGGCGTCGGACCGGCTCTCCGCTCGTTCGTAGCCAATCGACTCGAGCATCCCCTGCATCCGCTCGGAGTCGTGCACGTTCATCTGGCAGCCGAACGTGGTGACGTGATAGCTGGGCATAAAACAGAGGTTAGACGCCGCAAAACCAAGCAGGTCGGGGGATGCAGGGAGACCGACGAGGGGAGCGCACTTTAGTGCGTGACCTGAGGAGGACGACCGAAGACCCCGAGATGCGCCGGTTTTGCGGCGTCTACTGGTTCTCCTCTTGTTCGGCTTCCTCCGTCGCGTGCGGCAGGCCGACCTCCTCCTCGTGGTGCTCTTCCTCGTGCTGGGAATGGAGCACGGCAAAGGTGGTGGTCATGCCGATCAGGGCGACGAACCACAGGGCGACGATCGGACCGAGCCGCCCCGGGAAGCTCTTCAGCCGCAGGCCGAGAATGCTGACGATCACGGCGGAGGCGGTGAGCGCTCCACCGGAGAGGTAGAAGATCAGTTCGTAGTCCATGCCGGCGGCATCCTATCCATTGCCGGCGACCCTTAAGCGCAAGGGAGGGGTCCCTAGCGGGCGTAGTTCGTCGTGCGGCTTTCGCGAATCACCGTGATCTTGATCCTGCCTGGGTAGGAGACCTCGCGCTCGATCGCGCTGGCGATCTCATGCGAGATCAAAGCCGCCCCGTCGTCGTCGACCTCGCCCGGATCGACCATCACCCGCATCTCGCGGCCGGCTTGCATCGCATAGACCTTTTCCACCCCAGGATGGCGCGAGGCAAGCGCCTCCAGATCGTGCAGGCGCGCCACGTACGCCTCCACGGTGTTGCCTCGCGCGCCTGGCCGCGCCCCCGAGAGGGCGTCGGCAGCCTGTACGACGACGGCCTCGACGGTAGCCGGCTCGACCTCGTCGTGATGAGCCTCGATCGCGTGCACGACCGCCTCGCTCTCGCCGTAGCGGCGGGCGAGCGCGGCGCCGACCTGCGCGTGTGTTCCCTCGACCTCCTGGTCGGCCGCCTTGCCGATGTCGTGCAGCAGGGCCGCTCGCCGGGCGATGTCGGCAGCTGCGCCGAGCTCGAGCGCGATCATCGCCGCCAGGTAAGAGCACTCGAGCAGATGAGCGAGCACGTTCTGGCCGTAGCTGGTGCGGAACTGCAGCTTGCCGAGCATCTCGATCAGCTCCGGGTGAAGGCCGTTCACGTTGGCGTCGAGGGCCGCCCTCTCGCCCTCTTCGACGATCCGGTCCTCGATCTCCGCCGTCGCCTGCTCGAATGCCTCCTCACAGCGGGCCGGGTGAATGCGGCCGTCGGCGATCAGCCGTTCGAGCGTACGGCGGGCAACCTCCCGGCGCATGCCGTCGAAGCTGGAGAGGCGCACAGCCGAGGGCGTGTCGTCGACGATGATGTCAACGCCGGTGAGCTGCTCCAGGGCGTGGATATTGCGCCCCTCGCGACCGATGATCCTGCCCTTCATGTCGTCGTTCGGCAGCTGTACGAGCTGCGTCGTCGCATCGACCGCGTGGGGCCCGGCGAGGCGCTGCGTCGCCGTCGCCAGGATTCCGCGCGCTCGGCGGTCAGCCTCGCGCCGGGTCTCCTCCTCGATCCTGCGCAAGGTCAGCCCAGCCTGGCGCCGCGCGTCGGCTTCTACCTCCTCGAGCAGGTTCTGCTGGGCCTCGGCCGCACTCATGCCCGCCAGCCGCACCAGCTCGCCTCGCTGGCGGGCCTCGCCCTGCTCCAGGGCGCCGGCGCGCCGGTCGAGATCGCGCTCGCGAGCATCGAGCGAGTCGCGACGGCGCTCCAGCTCGTCGAGCTGTGCGTCCAGCGCCTCCAGCCGGCTCAGCACCAGATCTGGCTGCGAACCGTTGCCGCGTGACCGATTCCACGACGGCAAGCTGAGTTTCATCTACGGAGCATGCTACTCCTGTAGACGCGCTTGTCTAATCGGCGCTACGCGGCTTGCGCTTCCGCTACCGGCGGCGCGGGCGCCTCGTCGGTCTCGGCTGGGGACTCGGCCGCGGGCACGACGTTCTCGGTGCCGATGCCGAGCGCGGTTCGGATCTTGGCCTCGAGCTCGCCGGCGATCTCGGGGTTCTCGGCGAGGAACTGTTTGGCGTTGTTGCGCCCTTGGCCCAAGCGGGTCTTGCCGTAGGAGAAGAACGAGCCGGATTTCTGCACCAAGTCGTGCTCGATGCCAAAGTCGAGCAGGCCGCCCTCACGCGAGATGCCGACGCCGTACTCGATGTCGAATTCGGCCTGGCGGAAAGGCGAGGCGACCTTGTTCTTGACGACTTTGACCCGGACCCGGTTGCCGACCGCCTCGGTCCCTTCCTTGAGGGTCTCGATGCGACGGATATCGAGGCGCTGCGAGGAGTAGAACTTGAGCGCCCGGCCGCCCGGCTGGGTCTCCGGCGAGCCGAACTGGACGCCGACCTTTTCGCGGATCTGGTTGGTGAAGAGGCAGACGGTGTTGGTCCGGTTGAGGTTGCCGGCCAGTTTGCGCATCGCCTGCGACATCAGGCGCGCCTGCAGGCCGACGGTGGTGTCGCCGATCTGCCCGTCGAGCTCGGCCTTCGGCGTCAGCGCCGCAACCGAGTCGATCGCGACCACGTCGATCGCAGCGGAGGCGATCAAACGGTCGGCGATCTGCAGTGCCTGCTCGCCGTAGTCGGGCTGAGAGACCAGCAGCTCGTCGGTGTCGACCCCGATCTTGCGTGCGTAGGACGGGTCGATTGCGTGCTCGGTGTCGATGAAGGCGCAGATGCCGCCGCGGCTCTGGGCTTCGGCGATGATGTGGTAGATCAGCGTCGTCTTGCCCGAGGACTCGGGGCCGAAGATCTCGACGATGCGTCCGCGCGGCACCCCGCCGATGCCCAACGCCAGGTCGAGCGAGAGCGCCCCGGTCGGGATCGCCGGGATCTTGATCGTCGCGTCGGCGCCGAGGCGCATCAACGATCCCTCGCCGAACTCCCGCTTGATTCCGGTCACGGCCGCTTCCAGCGCCGCGTCCTTGGCCTTCGCTTCCTTCGCCGATGCGTCCTTCAAAGCCGCTTTCTTGTCTGCCATCTCTTCCACCTCACTGCCGCCCGTCTGCGGGCAGCTCGACTTGCGCCAGCGGGGTGTACTGCGCACCCTGCGGCTGGAGTTCAGAACGGTAGAGAGTCATCCGGCGGCAAACCGCAGGTTGCAGCAAGCCTTGCGGCAGCGCCCCAGGAAGCTTCGAAACCGGCGCCGGGCGCTTCGAGCCGCGCTCCTCGCGCCGTACCCGGGCGACGGTCACGTGCGGCCAGAACGGGCGCTTCTCCGGCTCGTACAGTCCCGCGGCGACCAGACGCTCCTGCAGCCCGGCCTGCAGGGCAATCGCTCCGGGCGACTCGGCGGGAAGGGCGAAGAGGCGCGGTCGGCCCCGCTCGGGACGCTGCACCGGGCCGCTCAGTTGGATCGAGGGCGCCCCTCCCCGGCTCGCCTCGACGATCTGGCCCAAGCGCGGGATCTCCTTCTCCGACAGCCAGCCGAGGAAGGCGAGGGTGACGTGCAGAGACTCGGGCCTGACCGGGCGCAATGCTGGGTCGATCAGCGACTTGCGCGCCCAGGCGGTGATCCCGGCCCGCACCGCATCGGGCAGGTCGAGCGCGACGAACAACCTCGCCCGCGGGCTCTTCGATCTCTCCTTCGCCATGAGCCGACGCTAAGGGGCGCCTATGCACAGAACAACCCCTCAATCGAAAAAGAGAGTCAATTCTCTGCGACGGCTTTCGCACCCGAGATCATCGGCGGTGCAGTCAACGGCATGCCGGCCAATCGGTGCGAGTAAGTCCCCGTCTGGGTGACTTCGACCACCCCGAGGCAGAGCAGCCAGTCCGTGCTGCCGTCGAGCCACATGCCAGGGAAGTCGAATTCGTGTGTTCCGGCCCCGATGTTCTCCCCGCCCCACGAGACAAAGGCGACATCTTCTCCCAGGCTCGACCAATCGCGCTCAGGAGAGGCACAGTGCAAGGCACGCGGGCCCATCGTCGCGTACGGGATCCAGGCGCAATAGGAGGCCGGGGCGCCAGTCGTCCTCGCGCAGTCGTCCCAGGTGAACGTTCCGGCAATATTGCCCCGCGTCCAGTTGGCATTGGCGAGGGCGCGTGTGATCTCGCCGCTGGGCGGCTTCGGTGGCTCGTCGACGAAGGTCGGCAGCTCCTCTTCGACCAAGGGCCTCGGTTGCTCCGGCGATATCGGCGGTTCTTCTCCTTCCGAGGGATCATCCTCGGCCGGCAGGTCACTCTCCCCCGAGGGTGATTCAGCAGGCGGCTTATCTGCGCCCGGCCACTCACCTTCACTCTCAATCGGGGGTGATTCAGGCGGCTCTTCCTTGGGTTCCTCCACGGCCAAGGGTTCCTCCCCTGTGACTGGCCCTTCCGCTTCTGTTACCGGGGGCGGTGGCGTCGCTGCGAGCAAGGCGGCGTCGAGTCCCAACGAGCGGGACCGGGACTCGCCGGCAACCCGAGTCCGTTCGATCGCAAACAGACAGGCCAGCTGGTCCGGTACTCCCCGAAGCGAGACCATCGACGATCCATAGCTCAACGTACCGGGGCCCTTGAACCCTCCACCCCCGAACGTGAGCGCCACGCCCTCGCCGAGACCAGGCAAATCACGCTCGGGAGAGTCGCATTCGGAGGGCGAGTTGCCCGGACCGACTGTCATATAGGGAATCCAGGCGCAGCTCGACACCGCCGTCGCGCGCTCACAGCCTTTCCAGGAGACCATGGCGACAATATCTCCCACCGTCCAGTTGGCATTCGCCAGCGCACGGGTGATCTCACCACTGGACCCAAAGGCGGCGGCCGGTGCGAGCAAGGCGGCTGTCAGCGCCGAGAGGATGCCTGTCAGCGCCTTCCCACGGATCTGTCCACACACTCCGGGCATTCGCGTCGTACTCAGATACTGCCCAGCCGGTACCCAGCGCAACGGATTTTATGCAAGGCGCCTTATCTATATAGGCGCGTCGTGCTCGCCGAGCAGCGTTCGCAGCAGGTGCATCGCGACCAAGGCCGAGCGTTCGCGGATGTCCTCGCGGCCGCCGGGTATGACGGGGTCGCGGGCGATGCTCGTGCCGTCGGCAAGGCGGGCGTCGAAGCAGACGTAGCCGACGGGCTTCTCCTCGCTGCCCCCGTCGGGACCGGCGATGCCGGTGATCGAGACGGCAACGTCGGCGCCGAAGTGTTCCAGCGCCCCGCGCGACATCGCCTCCGCCACCTCGGCCGAGACCGCGCCATGGGCGTCTATCAGCGCCGGGTCGACGCCGAGCTGCTTGACCTTGGCCTCGTTCGAGTAGGCCACGACCCCGCCCGAGAAGTAGGCGGACGCACCGGGCAGGTCGGTGATCCGGGCAGCCAGGAGGCCGCCGGAGCAGGACTCGGCGAGGGCCAGGTGACGTCCCTGCAGGAGCCGCGCCAGTTGCGAGTCGACGGTCTCGCCGGCGAGGCTGAACAGGTGCCGCTCGTGGCGGTCGGCAAGCCCCGCCCGCACCGCCTCGGCCACGGGCGCCGCAGCCGCCCGGTAGCGCACGTCGATCTCGATCTCGCCGCGCCGCAGGCAGGTGGTGATCTCGACCGTGTCCAACTCCACCCCACCCTGCTCGATCTCACGCAGGCTCTTGGCGATCTCCGACTCGGGAATGCCGAACATCCGCACGGTGTAGGCAAGCAACGGCGTGGCCCGCGCCAGGATCGCCTGCACCGGCCGCGACTCGATTGCCCGCGGCCACATCGGCTGCAGCTCCCGCGGCGGCCCGGGCAGCACGATCACGACTCGCCCGTCGGCCGGTACGACCAGGCCGGGAGCGGTCCCGACCGGGTCCAGCGCCATGGCGCCCTCGGGGATCATCGCCTGCTTGCGGTTCGCCTCCCGCACCGCCTCCTCGTCGAAGCGGAAGCGACGGGCGAAGTTGCGCAGGATCGCCGCGATCTTCTCCTCCATCTCCTCGTCGAGGACCAGCTCGCGGCCGGCGAAGCGGGCAACGATCTCGGCCGTGAGGTCGTCTGCGGTGGGGCCGAGCCCGCCGGAGGTGACGATCAGGTCCATCCCCTCGGCGGCCATGAAGCGCAACGCGGCCTCGAGGTCCTCCGGCCGGTCGGCCACGACCATGATGTGGGCGACCTCGACCCCAAGGCCCGCCAGTTGCTCGGACACCCAGGGCCCGTTGCGGTCGGCGATGCGCCCGGTCAGAACCTCGGTGCCGGTGACGACGATCCCGGCGCGAACCGGTGTCTCACTCATTCGCAGTCGGGCCTTTCGCCTTCTTCGAGCGCGACCAGGTTGCCGTCCCCGTCGACTCTGTACCCCACCGGGCTGGAGCTCTCTTCGACCTCGGCCCGCTCGCCGTCGAGCCTCATCTCCACCGAGCCGTTGCCAAGCGCGATTTCGAAACCCCGGGAGCGATAAGGCCCGGCTTCAGCCCCTTCTCGGAGAATCTGGCCGTCGACCAGCGGCGCCCCATCGGCGCCCAGCAGGCACACCCACACTTCAGCCCTCGCCTCCAACCGCATCGCGATTCCGGGCTTCACCGCAGTCATGTCCCGCTTTGCCTTCCTGGCTTCACCCTGGCCGCTCTTCGCCGCCGAGGGCTCGCTGGGGGGATCGCCATCGCCTCCGGCCAGGGCGATGCCAACGACGATCGCGGCGAGCCCGACGCAGACGGCCGCGGCAAGAACCCGCCCCGTGAGCGGCGATCCGCTCCTGCGCATCCCCGTCGGAACCGGCTCGATCCGTCTCGGCGCGTGCTCGCCTCCGGGCGGCGCCGCCGCACGGCGGTAGTCGTCCGCGAGTCGATCTCCGTCGAGGCCCAGATAGGAGGCATAGGTGCGGATGAAACCACGCGTGTAGGCGCCACCCGGCAGCGCATCCCACTCCTCGTTCTCGATCGCCTGCAGGTAACGGACGCGAATCTTGATCGCGCCTTCGACCTCGGCAAGATCGAGCTTGCGCCGGCTTCTTGCCTCGCGCAGCGTGGGTCCGATACCGGTGTCCACCCTGACATTGTGTCCGTTGCGCCGTCGCGGCGCGAAAGATGGGTGTTAAACCGCGTCGTCGGACTCGACCGCTACGGGCTGCGGATCCCCTCCACCGGCGAGCACGCGGGAGAGATCGGCCTCGGTAATCAACACCTGGCGGGGCTTCGAGCCCTCATAGCCGGAGATCACGCCGCGGCGCTCGAGCATGTCGATCAGGCGCCCCGCCCGCGTGTAGCCGACGCGCAAGCGCCGCTGGATCATCGAGACGGAAGCGGTTTCGGTCTGGACCACGGTACGGATCGCCTCGTCGAGCAGATCGTCGGCGTCGGGATCGAAGTCGTCGTCCCCTGTGTCGGCCGCCGGGTCCTCCCGCGCCTCGAGCAACTCGGCCTCGAATTCGGGTTCGCCCTGCTTCGCCCAGTGCTTGGTGATCCGGGCGATCTCCTCCTCGGTGACGAAGGCGCCCTGCACGCGCGCCATCTTCGAGGTGCCGGCGCCGCGGAAGAGCATGTCGCCCTGACCCAGCAGCGCCTCCGCCCCGCCCTGATCGAGGATCACGCGGGAATCGGTCTGCGAGGAGACCGCGAAGGCGATCCGGGCGGGGATGTTGACCTTGATCGTGCCGGTGATGATGTCGGTCGAGGGGCGCTGGGTCGCCAGCACCAGGTGGATCCCCGTCGCGCGCGACTTCTGCGCCAGGCGGATGATCGAGTCCTCGACCTCGGCCGGCGAGACCATCATCAGGTCTGCAAGCTCGTCGATCACGCAAAGGATGTGCGGCAGCGGCGCTTCGCCGGCCTTGACGCGGGCGCGGTTCAGCTCGGCAAGGTTGCGGCAGCGAGCCTGGCCCATGATCCCGTAGCGGCTCTCCATCTCGCCGATCAGGTTGGCGAGCACGTTGGCCGCCAGACGGGGTGAGGTGACGACGGGCGTCAGCAGGTGGGGAACGTTCTCGTAATGGTTGAGCTCGACCTGCTTGGGGTCGACCAGGACCAGGCGCACGTCGTTGGGCGAGGCGTGCATCAGGATCGAGGAGAGGATCGCGTTGACGCAGCCGGACTTGCCCGAGCCGGTCGTGCCGGCGACGAGGACGTGCGGCATCTTGGCCAGGTCGGTCCAGACCGCGTTGCCGTCGATCCCCTTACCCAGCCAGGCGACCAGCGGCGAGGTCTTCTCGGGCCGGCCGGCGTAGATGTCGCCGAGGCGGACCAGGCGACGGCGCGTGTTCGGGACCTCGACCCCGACCGCCTGCTTGCCCGGGATCGGCGCCAGGATGCGGATGTCGGTGGAGGCGAGCGCGTATGCGAGGTCGTTGGAGAGCTCGGTGACTTTCTTCACCTTGGTGCCCGGCGCGAGGCGCAGCTCGAAGCGCGAGACGTGTGGGCCGCTGACGACGCCGACGATCTTCGCCTCGACGCCGAAGTGGCCGAGCGTCTCGACCAGCTTGCGGCCGATCGCCTCCTGGTCGCGTGGGTCGGGGCCCTTGTCGCCCTTGCCCCTTTCCAGCACCTTGGCCGGCGGCTGCCGGTAGTCGATCTGCTCGGATTCGGTGACGCCGCGCTTCTGCCCCATCGGGGTCAAGGAGGCCTGCTTGGACTCCGAGTCGGTGCCGACCCCAAGCCCCTCCTCACTGCGGACCTCGACCTCGTAGGCATGCGGCTGCAGGTCGTCGACTACGTCGGCGGCGGGCTCCGGGGCCTCGTCGACCTCGGCGAACTCGCTCGTCACGGGCTCGTCCTCGGCGCCGTCCTCGGCGATCGCCACGGTTGGTTCGAAGTCGTCGTCCTCCGGATAGGTGCTCATCACGTCGGTCGGGCCGGCCTGGGTCTCGAAGGCGGAGGCCTTTTCGCTGCGGCGCTCCTCGCGGCGCTGAATCGCGGTCTGGGCCACGCCGCGCCCACCGGTGACGGTGTGGCGCACACCGCGGCCGACGCCGCGGAAGACGGTCGAGATCGAGGTGCCCGTGACCAGCATCGCGCCGACAGCCAGCATCAGGACCGTCGCGATGCGGGCGCCGACGCCGCCAACCAGGTACTCGAGGCCGGTCTCGAGGCCGTAGCCGACCTTGCCGCCGTCCCAGCCGAAGAAGAGGACGAAGCAGAGATAGACGCCCGCCGCGATCAGGAAGAGGCCGATCAGGTCGAGGTGGCGCTGCTGCAGGCCCTCGGGCAGGTGCGGCAGCGGCAAGCGCCGTTTGGCCTTCGCCTTCGATCTCCCTTTGGGCTTGCGGCGCGCGGCCGAGCCTCGCTTCTTGCGCACGAACACGGCACTCGCTTCGACGGCTGCCGCGCCTCCCCTGCCTAGATCTGGGCGAGCAAAGTGACGAAACCGCCGATCATGGTCGCGAACATCGTGATGAAGCCACTGATCATCACCACCTGCATCGACTTGATCTCACCCCGCACCGAGCGGAATTCGGCGTGCATCTCGCGGTTCATCTCATCCACCTTGTGGTTGAGATCGTCCAGTCGCTCGTCGGTCCAGGCGCGTCTCATTGTCTGCATGATGCCACGCTAGCCGGACCGGGCGCGCGCAAGGCGTGCCGAATGCAAAATGTCTCACGCCTGTCGCTCGCGGAAGACGCGTGTCAGGCGCAGACCCAGGCGCCGCCGCCCGAGTCGGCCCATATTTCGGCCGCGATGCGGTCCTGTTCGGCCTTGGGAGCCTCGTGAGGTGCGCCCTGCCCGCCATAGAGATCCCAGGTCGAAGGCAGGATCTGGTAGGCGCCGCCGGCGCCGCTGCTCGGGTTGAGGGCACTGTAGTTGCCCCCCGACTCACACATGACGATGTAGGTCGGGATCGAGTAGGGGCCGCCAAGCCAGCGGCCGACCGTTTCTTCGGCCGCCTCGCGGCTGGCGGCTTCGGCTGCTTCGATCTCGCTCACCCACTCGCCGATGCGGTCTTTGAGCTCGGCCAGCGAGGAGGCGCGGCTGGCGGCAAGCTCGTCCAGGCGCGCGGCAGCCGCCTCGGCACGATCGCGGACCGCGTCGATTTCAGAGCGTGCAGCGGCGAGACGCTCGTTGTAAGCCAGCACCTTTGCCTTGAGCGCCTCCACCAGCTCCAACTCCTTGCGGACCTGATCGCGCACCTGCTCGACCCTGGCCGCGAGCTGCGTGTCGGATTCCTCGATCCGCTCCAGGTATTCGGTCCGCGTGGCGAGCTGGTCGAAGTCACCGGAGCCAAGGATCACGCTGGCCGTGCTCGGCGAGCCGCTCTCGTAGATCGCCACCAGGCGCCGGGCGAGAGCGCTGCGGGCGCGGTGCAAGCGCCTGCGCTCGGCTTCCAGCTCCGCTTCGGACTGCCTCACCTTCGCCGCCAACCGCGCTGCCCGTTCCCGCCCGTGGGCGAGCAGGTCGCTGAGCCGGCGCTCGCGTTCTGCCGCCGCCGCGGCCTCGGCTTCGGTCGCCGCGAGGCTTTCCTGAGTGGCGCGGATCTCGGCCCCCAACGCCGCGGCTTCACCCCTCGCCCCCTCGACCTTGTCGCGCAGGGCGCCGACGTCGGCCGCGCGGGCCGACGCGACCGTGAGCAGGGCTACGGCAAGGAGAGCAACTGCTGGCTTCCAGCGCATGCGAGCACCTCGGCCGATCTAACCCTCGGGCGCGTCGCGGTTGGCGAGGTAGACGGCGACGCCGATCGCGACCGCGGCGACGCCGGTCCCGATCCGAATCTGGCGACGGTAGCGCCGGCGCAGGTAGATGATCGCGAAGCGCAGCGCGGCCTTGCCGAGCTTGTCGTAGATCATCCCTCTCCCCCGTCGCGCTGCCTGATCCGGTAGGCCATCCGCGACTGCAGCGACCAGAGCTCGATGAAGCCAGGCGACGCAGCCTGCGAGAAGAGACCGCCGGACTCGGCAAATGAAGCAAGGTCGGCGTCGTAGACCGCGTTGGGTGAGGAACGCGTCACAACCCGCACGCTGCCCTTGTAGAGCTTGAGGCCGATCGTCCCGCTCACCTGGGCGTTGACCGCATCCATGTAGGCATCGAGGTCGGAGCGCAGCGGCTCCCACCAGAGGCCGGCGTAGACAAGGTAGCCCCACTTCTGATCCAAGCCCGGCTTGAACTGGTTCTGGTGGATCGTGCCGACGAGCTTCTCCAGCTCCTGGTGCGCGGGCAGCAGGATCGCCGCCGCCGGAACCTCGTAGATGTCGCGCACCTTGAGGCCGACGATGCGGTCCTCGATGTGGTCGACGATGCCGACCCCGTGGCGGCAGCCGATCTCGGCCGTCGCTTCGAGCAGCTCGACGATGTCGAGTCGCTTGCCGTTCAGCGCCACAGGGACTCCGGCCTCGAACTCGACCGTCACCGTCTCCGCCTCGTCCGGCGCCCGCTCGGGCGGCGTGACGAGCTGGAAGACGTCGTCCTCGGGCGCATGAGCGAGGTCCTCGATCCAGCGGCCCTCGGACGAGCGGCCCCATAGGTTGTCGTCGATCGAGTACGGAGCAGCCTCGGTGCCGCCCTTGACCGGAATGCCGTGCTCACGCGCGTAGGCGATCTCCTCCTCCCGGCCCATCTGCCATGAGCGCACCGGCGCGATCGTCTTCAGCTCCGGGGCGAGAGTCGCCACCGTCGCCTCGATCCTGACCTGGTCGTTGCCCTTGCCGGTGCAGCCATGGGCGATCGTGTCGCAGCCGCTGCTGCGCGCGTACTCGACCGCAAGCTCGGCGATCAGAGGGCGCCCGAGCGCGGTGAAGAGTGGGTAGCCGCCGCCGTAGAGGGCGTTTGCCTTGATCGCCGGGACGACGAAGTCGTTGGCGAAGCGCTCACGGGCGTCGACCACGTGGCACTCGAGCGCGCCGAGCCGCTTCGCCTTGTCCTCGATCACCGCGTAGTCCTCGCCGGGCTGGCCGAGATTGACGGTGAGGCAGACGACCTCCGCGCCGTAGCGGTCCTGGATCCATTTCAGCATCACGCTGGTGTCGAGGCCGCCGGAATAGAGCAGCAGGACCCGCCGAACCTCGGCAGGGTCGGCCTCATAGCCCGCGGTGCGGACCAGCTCGGGGGAGATCTCGCTCATTCGGCGGGGATCCCGCCGCTGCCGCTTTCGCCTTCTTCTTCAGGGGTGGTAGGCGGCGCGGTCGTCGTTTCGGTGGTGGTTTCTTCGGTGGTCGGTTCCGTCGTTTCAGTGTCCGTCGTCGGCGTCGTTTCCGTCGTCGTCGGCTCGGTCGTTTCGGTCGTCGATTCCGTCGTGACCGTCGGCGCCGAGGAGGTCGTCTCCTCACCGCCATCACCGGAGGCGATCACGACGATCGCCACGACGAGGCCGACGATGACCGCGATCAAGCCGGCGATGAGCAGACGCATGTTGCCGCGCGGGCGCCCGCCCCCCGGCTCCTCCGGTTGCCCCATCACCCGGGTCGGATCGTCGTGCATGCGCCTCAGGCCTCCGGTCCCAGGATCGCGTCGAGGATCTCGCTGGTGTCCTCGATCTCGAAGCCGTCGCGCAGGCGCGCTTCGATCTCGGCGCGGTCGGCACCGGAGACGGCCATCTGGGTGGCAAGCAGGCGCGCGGCGGCAGAGCCGGACCGGCGCGCGGCCAGCGGCCCCTCTCCGTCGAGGTCCACGCCGCTGGTCTCGACCGGCTTCAAATGCCCGGTGCGGCGCTCGCCCGACCCGGGCGGATCGATCTCGTCGGCCAGCTCGCGCAGGCGCTCGGCGACCATCCGGTCGGCGCGCTCACTGGCCTCGTCGAGCTGGCGCTGAGCCTGTTGCTCGGCGTCGTCGATCACGCTCGCAGCCGCCCGCTCGGCGGCATCGACTATCCGCGCCAGGCGCTGTGCGGCATCGGCGGCCGAGACGGGAGGGCCCGGCTCTCGCGGGAACTTTTCGCTGCTCATCCTGCCGCGTAGCTTAGGAGCGATTCGGCGATCAGGCCAGCGGCGCGCTCGATCTGGGCCGAATCGACCGTCAGCGGCGGCAGCAAGCGCAGCGTGCTCGGCTCGGGGACGTTGACGATCAGGCCGCGTTCGAGCAGCTCGCTGCCCAGCCTGGCGGCGTCGAGCCCATCCTCGAGCGCGACCCCCAGCATCAGCCCGCGCCCGCGGACGTCGGCGACCCCCTCGATCGCCAGCAGGCTCTGGCGCAAAGCGGTGCCCCGCTCGCGAACGCCGCGCAGCAGGGCGGGATCGTCGATCAGGTCGAGGACGGCAAGCGCCGCGGCGGAGCCGACGGCGCCGCCGGCAAAGGTCGAGCCGTGATCGCCCGGCTCGAGCACGTCGCCCAGCCCCTCAGCGATCACGCAGGCGCCGACCGGCAGGCCCCCGCCGAGTGCCTTGGCGCTGGTCAGCACGTCGGGCCTGACAGGGGTCTGCTCATAGGCCCAGAGCGAGCCGGTGCGCCCCATCCCGGTCTGGATCTCGTCGAAGATCAGCAGCGCCCCGGCCTCGTCGCAGGCCTGGCGAGCGGCGAGCAACGTCTCGTCGGAGAGCGGGTAGACCCCCGCCTCTCCCTGGATCGGCTCGAGCATCACCGCCGCGGTGCTCTCGCCGACGGTGTCGCGCAGGGCGGCGGCGTCGTCGAAGGGGACGGAGCGGAAGCCCGGCAGCATCGGGCCGAGCGCCGGATTCTCGGCCATTTTCGGCGTCGCCGCGAGCGCCCCGTAGGTGCGGCCGTGGAAGTCGCGCTCGAAGCTGACGATCTCGGGGCTTTCGACCCCGCGCCGGTGGGCGTGCTTGCGGGCGACCTTGATCGCGCACTCGTTGGCCTCGGTGCCGGAGTTGGAGAGGAAGACCTTCCCCTCCAGGCTCGACTTGGAGAGTCGCTCGGCGAGGCGCACCATCGGCTCGGTGTAGAAGAGGTTGGAGACGTGCATCAAGGCGCCGGCCTGCTCACGCACCGCCTCGACCACAGCCGGGTTGCAATGCCCGACCGAGCAGACCGATATCCCGGCGAGGAAGTCGAGGTACTGCCGGCCCTCCGCGTCCCAGAGCACGGCGCCCTCGCCGCGCACGAACTCGACCGGGGCGCGCTTGTAGGTCTGCATCAGGAAGCGCTGCTCGAGCGCCTGCAGCTCCTCCAGCCTCACGAGGTCACCATCGTGCCGATGCCGGCGTCCGTGAAGAGCTCCAGCAGGAGGCTGTGCGGCTTGCGCCCGTCGATTATGTGCGCCGACTGGGCGCCACCCTGGACGGCGTCGAGGCAGGCCTGCAGCTTCGGGCGCATGCCGCCGGAGACGCCGTCAAGCTTGTCCTGGACCTCCGATACCGCCGCCCGCGAGATCAGCGAGCCGGGGTCGTTCGGATCGGCCAGCCAGCCCTCGACGTCGGTGAGGAAGATCGCCTTGTGGGCGCCGAGCGCCGCCGCGACCTTCCCGGCCGCCTCGTCGGCGTTGACGTTGTAGGCGTGGCCGTCCCGATCCGATGCCGAGGAGGCGACCACCGGGATGTAGTCCTCGGCGATGTGGTTGAGCACGTCGACGTCGACCCGCTCGATCGAGCCGACGAAGCCGACCTGCTCGGCATTCGGCACGGGCGCCACCTCGAACAGCGTCCCGTCCTGGCCGGAGAGGCCGACGGCGGGCTGGCCGTGCCGGTTGAGACGCTGGACGATGTCGGAGTTGAGCTTGCCGAGCAGGACCATGCGGGCGACCTCGACCGTCTCGGCATCGGAGACCCGCAGGCCCTCGTGGAAGCGCACCTCCAGCCCGAGCCGCTCCATGTACTCGGTGATCTCGGGGCCGCCGCCGTGGACGATGACCGGGTTGAGGCCGACGTACTTGAGCAGGACGACGTCGGTCGCGAAAGCCTCGCGCAGCGCGTCCTCGCGCATCGCCGAACCGCCGTACTTGATCACGACGGTGCGGCCGTGGAACTCCCTGATGTAGGGGAGCGCCTCCAGCAGGGTGTCGACGTTGCTGCTCATCTCCTCCTCCTCAGGTCGTGTACTCGGCGTTGATTCGCACGTACTCGTAGCCCAGGTCCGAGAACCAGACGTGGGCAGCGCCCTCGCCGCGGTCGAGCCGCAACCCGATCTCGGCCTCGGCGACGTCCTCGCCCAGCTCGGTTGCGTCGATCGAATCGGCGCCGATCTCCTCCAAGTCCTCGCCGGCGAGCGCCATCCCGGCAGCCTGGGCGATCCGGCCCCAGTTCGGGTCGCGCCCGAAGAGGGCGGTCTTGACCAGCGGCGAGTTGGCGATCGCCCGCGCCACCCTCTCCGCCTCCTCGGTAGAGGCGGCGCCGCAGACCTGCACGCGCCCGACCCGCACCGATCCCTCGCCGTCGGCGACGATCTCGATCGCCAGCTGAAGCAGGACCGCCTCGAGCAGCCCGGCGGGCAGCGGCACGCCGGACTCGCCCGTTGCCTGCAGCAGCACGGTGTCGTTGGTGCTCATCTGGCCGTCGACGCTGATCCGCTCGAAGGAGGAGGCGACGGCGGCGCGCAGCAGCGAGTCGGCGTCCTCGACCACGGCGTCGGTCTGCACGAAGCAGAGCATCGTCGCGAAGTCCGGCTGCATCATCCCGGCGCCCTTCGCCTGGGCGGAGAGGGTGACGCCACCGGCACGCAGCGTGCAGCTCTTGGGCCAGCGGTCGGTGGTGAGGATCGCGTCGGAGAAGGCGCCGCCGCCGCCCGCGGAAAGCAACCCGGCCGCCTCGCCGATGCCGTCGAGAACTGCGTCGATCGGCAGCGGCACCCCGATCACGCCGGTCTCGGCGACGGCGACCGCCGCCGGCTCGAGGCCCAGCTCGGCGCCCGTCTTCTCGCACATCGCCCAGGCGTCGGCGAAGCCCTGCTCCCCGGTCTCGGCGTTGGCGTTGCCGGCGTTGACGACCGCCGCCCGGACCGAGCCGCCCTCGACGCGCTGGCGGCAGACCCGAACCGGCGCAGCAGCGGAGGCGTTGCGGGTCAGCAGCAGCGAGGAAGTGACCTGCGGCGCGTCGCAGACGAGCACCCCCACGTCGGTCTTGCCGCCGCCCTTGAGGCCACAGTGGGCCGCGCCGGCGCGGAAGCCGGGCGTGAGCTGGGCGGGGTCGAGCTGCTCGACATCGACCGGAGGGTCTACCCAGCGGGATCTGAAGAAAGACGTACGCAGACGGCTGCTCCGCTTCGCGTCCGCTGCCGTCGGGTCAGAGGTCGTCATCTCAACCCCTCCGTCTCCTCGAACCCCAACATCAGGTTGAGGCACTGGACCGCCTGGCCAGAGGCTCCCTTCCAAAGGTTGTCGATCGCCGAGAAGGCGAGGACACGGCCGCGATCCTCGACCGTGACGTAGACGTGGCACTCGTTCGTATCGCGCACGTCGCGCAGGCCTGGTGGCCGATCGACGGCGTGGACGAACGGCTCGCCCCGGTAGCGCTCCGCGTAGAGCGCCTGCACCTCGTCCTTGGAGATCGGCTCGCTCAGCTGCGCGTAGCAACTCGTCAGCTCGCCCTGGTCGAGCGGCAGCAGATGCGGTACGAAGGTAACGGCGGTCTCGCTGCCGAGCGCGGCGAGCTCCTGCTCGATCTCGGGCCTGTGGCGGTGGCCCTCGGTCTTGTAGGGGAAGGCGTTCTCGTCCATCGCCGCGTAGTGCATCGCATCGCCGCCGCCCCGCCCGGCGCCCGAGACACCCTGCTTGGCGTCGATCACGACGTCGGCAAGCAGGCCGCGCTCGGCCAGCGGCGCCAGCGCCAGCACGCTCGCCGTCGGGTAGCAGCCGGGGACGGCGACGAGCTTCGCCTCGCGCAGCTGCTCGCGGTAGAGCTCGGTGAGGCCGTAGACCGCGTCGCCGAACAGCTCCTCGGCGCCGTGTTCGCCGTACCAGCGCTCGTAGGTCGGCAGGTCACGCAGGCGAAAATCGGCGGAGAGATCGGCGACGACGATGCCGCGCTCACGCAGCGCGGCGACGGTCGGCGCCGAGGCCCCGTGCGGGTAGGCGACGATCGCCGCGTCGATGTCGTCGAGAGCGTCGAGGTCGAGCTCGGTCAGCTCCAGGGGCACCCGGTAGCGCGGGTAAAGGCGGTCGAGCCGGGTGCCCGCGTCGCTGCGCGAGGTGACGCCGGCCAGCTCCAGGCGCGGGTGGCGCCAGACGATCTGCGCCGCGAGGGCACCGGTGAAGCCGGACGCGCCAGCGACGAGGACTCTCGGCTTCTCATTCACGAAGCGCCCCGCCTATCTCGGTCAGCTTTGCGGCGATCGAGTCGCGCTTGGCGGCGACTTCCTCGTCGGTGAGGGTGCGGTCGTCTGCGCGGAACTCCAGCCTCAGGGCAAGGCTCTTGCGCCCCTCTCCCAGCTGCTCGCCCTCGTAGTGGTCGAACACCTCGGCGGTGCGAAGCAGCTCACCGCCGGCGGCGAGAACCGCGTCGCGCACCTGCGCCGCCGAGACGTCCGTCGGCACGACGACGGCCAGGTCCTGCAGGATCGCGGGGAAGGTCGTCAGGTCCTCGAAGGTCTCCTCGCCGGCACCGGCAGCCATGACCAGGTCGGCCAGGCCGACTTCGAAGCCGACCGCCGAGTCGAGGCCCCAGGCCCGGCAGACGAGCGGGTGCAGCTCGCCGAGCCAGCCCGCTGCGCTCTCGCCCACCAGGATCCGCGCGGCACGACCGGGGTGCAGGAAGGGCTCGCCAGCGACCTCGAAGCCAAGCGCGACGCCGAGCCGCGCAGACAGTCCCACGAGCACGCCCTTGAGCACGAAGAAGTCGGCCTGCTCCCCCCCGCCCCGCCATGATCTCGGCGACAGCGGCCCCACCGCGAGGCAACCGAGCCTGTGGGGCTCGAGAAAGGGCGGGGCCTGCTCACCGGAGAAGCCACCGGCAAGAGGCACGCCCCCGCCGGCACCGGCGTCGAGGTAGACCCGGCCGGACTCGAAGAGGGCGACGCTCTCGGCGTCGCGAGAGAGATTGTGCTTGGCGGCGGCGAGCAGCGAGCCGACCAAGGTCGTCCGCATCACGGATTGATCCTCGGAGAGCGGGTTGGCGATCGTCACTCCACTTGCCCGCGGGTCGCCGGCGGGGATTCGCAACCGGTCGGGCTCACCCGGATCGGTGAAGCTCCAGCCGACGATCTCGTCGAAGCCGAGATCGCGCAGCGCATCCTCGGCGCGGCGCCGCAGCCGCTGGTCCCTTCTCAGGCCGCCGGCCTGGCCGGCCGACGCAGGCAGGGTCGACGGAAGATGCTCGTCGAGGCCGTGGACGCGCGCGACCTCCTCGATCAGGTCAACCTCGCGGGTCACGTCGTAATAGCGGTCCGCAGGCACCTCGACCATCAGATCGCCGTCTTCCGGAAGCGCGGTGAAGCCAAGGCGCTCCAGGTATGAGATCTCGTCGATCTGGGTCATGCGCATCCCGAGCAGCCGCTCGACCCGCTCTCCCCGCAGGCGCAGCCGCAACGGCCCCGGCGGCTCGGCGGCGACGTCCAGCGTTCCCGGCACGAGCTTCGCCCCGCAGAGCTCGACCAGCAGCCGCGATGCGATCCGCTGCGCCCGCATGCAGAGCTCGGGGTGGAGTTGTTTCTCGAAGCGCGAGGACGCCTCCGAGCGCAGGCCGAGCAAGCGTGAAGTGCGCAGGATGTTGGCACCGTTCCAGTTCGCCACCTCGAGCAGCACCCGCGTCGTGCCGGCGGAGACCTCAGACGCCTGGCCGCCCATGATCCCGGCGATCCCGGAGGGCCCACGGCTGTCGCAGACCAGCACCGTCTCTGTGTCGAAGGTCCGCTCGACGTCGTCGAGCGTGGTCATCTTCTCGCCCTCGCTGGCCGTGCGGACGGTGAGCGCGCCGCCGGGGACCTGGTCGAGGTCGAAGGCATGAAGCGGCTGCGCGGTCAGCAGCATCACGTAGTTGGTGATGTCGACGACGTTGTTGATCGGCCGCTGACCGGCGGCGCTGAGGCGCGCCTGCAGCCAGGCCGGCGACGAGCCGATCTTCACGTCGGTGAAGACGCGGGCGGTGAAGCGGGGGCAGAGCTCGGGCACCTCCATGGTCACCGAGGCGAGCTGGCTGACCTGGCCAAGCCCCTGAGCAGGCGCGTCCTCTGCCCACGGCTCGGGCGCCAGCGGCGCCGCGCTGATCGCGTGCACCTCGCGGGCGACTCCGTAGACGCCGAGGCAATCGACCCGGTTGGGGGTCACCTCGAGCTCCAGCACCGGCTCGGCGACGGGCAGCAGGTCGGCCAGAGGTGAGCCGGGGTCGGGCCCGTCGTCGAGGACCAGGATCCCGTCCGACTCCTCGGCGATCTCGAGCTCGGCGGCGGAGAGAATCATCCCCGAGGACCTGACGCCACGCAGCTTCGCCTCGCCGAGCTTGGTTCCGCCCGGCATCGTCGCGCCGGGCAGCGCCACGGGCACGGTCTGCCCAGCGGCCACGTTGGGCGCGCCGCAGACGATCGTGCGCGGCTCACCCTCGCCGGTGTCGACCCGGCAGACGCTGAGCCGGTCGGCGTCGGGGTGCTTCTCGCGCTCGAGCACCCTGCCGACCACGAACCCGTCCGCGGCCGGCGGACCGACCTTGGTGACCCGCTCGACCTCGGTCCCGGTCATCGCCAGCCGCTCGGCCAGCTGCCTGGGCTCGATCCCCGGGTCGCAGTACTCGCTCAGCCACGAGTAGGGCACCCTCACGAGAACTGCTCCAGCATCCGCACGTCGTTGTCAAAGAAGCGGCGCAGATCAGGCACGCCATGGCGCAGCATCGCGATCCGCTCGACGCCCATGCCGAAGGCGAAGCCCTGAACCCGCTCGGGGTCATAGCCGCTCTCGGCGACGAAGCCGAGCACGTTCGGGTCGACCATGCCAGCGCCGCCGACCTCGATCCAGCCCTGCCCCTTGCAGAGGTTGCAGCGCTCGCCGCCGATCAGCTGGCCCGTGCCTTCGCACTGGAAGCAGGAGACGTCGAACTCGACGCTCGGCTCGGTAAAGGGGAAGAAGTGCGGCCGCATCCTCGCCTCGCGCCCGGAGCCGAAGATCGCCTTGAGCATCTCTTCCAGCGTCCCCTGCAGGTCGGCAAGGGTGATCCCCTCGCCGATCGCCAGCCCCTCGACCTGGTGGAACATCGGCGTGTGGGTGGCGTCGGAGTCGCGCCGGTAGACCTTGCCGGGCATGATCACGAAGATCGGTGGCGGTTGGGCCTCCATCGCGCGGACCTGCACCGGCGAGGTGTGGGTGCGCAGCAGCACGTCGGGATGGGACTGGACGTAGAAGGTGTCCTGGAGCATCCGCGCCGGATGCCCGGGTGGGTGGTTGAGCGCGGTGAAGTTGTAGTAGTCGTGCTCTATCTCCGGCCCCTCCATCACCTGGTAGCCCAGACCGGTCATCACGTCCTCGATCTGCCGCGTGGTGCGAGTGATCAGGTGCAGGTGGCCGGCGGGGCGCGCAGGGGCGCCCGGAAGGGTCACGTCGATCCGATCGCCGGCGAGCTGAGCCTCCAGCTCGGTGGCGTCGAGCTCTGCGGCGCGGCGCTCGAGCAGCGCTTCCAGCGCTTTCCGCGTCCGGTTGGCACCGCCGCCGACCTCGCCCCGTTCCTCCGCCGGCAGCTCGGCGATGCCGCGCAGGATCGTCGTCAGCTCCGCTTTGCGGCCGAGGTAGCGGACCCGCAGCTCCTCCAGCTCGGCGGTGCCGGCGGCAACCTCGATCGCCGCCGTCGCCTCTGACTCGATCTTCTCGATCCGCTCAAGCATCGTCGGTCGCCTCCTGCATGGCGGGCGACGATAACCGCTTGGAGGTCAAGTCTCCCGCTCCGCTCGCTTGCGAAGAGTCAGATATGGACGCCGCGCTCGCTACGCGCTCGAGGGCGATCGCAGCGGCAGCGGCGACGTTGAGCGACTCGGCGGCGCCAGCGCGCAAGGGGATCGTCACCTCGACATCGCATTCACCTAGCAACGCCGACGGCAGTCCCTCGCGCTCGGCGCCAAGGCAAATGGTCCCCACGCTCGCCAGCGCCTCCAGCCCCTGGCCTCCGTGCGCCACCAGCGCCGCTCGCGGCCCTGGCGTGGCGTCGAGCTTAGCCCGCAGCAGCGGCTGGCCGAAGATCGATCCCATGCTCGCCCGCACCGACTTCGGCCCGAACGGGTCGGCGCAGTCGGGGCCGAGCACGACCGTGCCGCCGAGGAGGGCATGCGCGGTCCGAACCACGGCGCCGACGTTGCCGGGGTCGGCGACGCCGTGGAGATAGACGCAGGGGCCGCTCGCCTCGCTGGCCCACGAGAGCGGCCAGACGGCGATCGTCCGCGTGCCGGAGCCGAGCGCCGAGACCTCGTCGAGCAGCTCGCGCTCGACCTCTTCGCCGCCGAGGCCGCTGCCCGCGGCGCTGAGCACGAAGCGTGGCTCGGCGCCAGCCGCCAGGCCGGCCTCGACCAGGTCCTCACCCTCGGTCGCGAACAAGCCCTCGCGCTCGCGGTGCTTACGCTCGCGCAGCTTGCGCACCAGCTTCAGCTTCTCGTTGTGGGGGCTGGAAATCATCTCGGTCTCAGTTTCGGGTCAGTCGAATCTTCTCCTGGAACACCCAGATCAATCACCGACAAACAAAAAACGGGCCTTGAAAAAGGCCCGCCCGGGAAAGTGAAGTGTGTGGGGTCGCGGTTAGGCGGCCACACCCTCCCGGGCTAGCTCGACAAATCGGCGGAAGGCCTCGCGGTCGGAAACCGCGATCTCGGCGAGCATCTTGCGGTTCACCTCGACCCCGGCCTCGTTGAGGCCGTGCATCAACTGCGAGTAGCTCATGCCCTCGAGCCGTGCCGCAGCATTGATCCTGGTGATCCAGAGCCGCCGGAACTCGCGCTTGCGATTGCGACGGTCCCTGTATGCGTACATCCCCGACCGCTGCACCTGCTCTTTGGCGAAGCGGTAGGAGGAGTGCTTGCGGCCGAAGTAGCCTTTCGCTTCCTTCAGCACCTTGCGCCGCTTCTTGCGGGCGTGGACGGAGCGCTTGACGCGGCTCACTTTCCGCCTCCGAGCAGGGTCCGCACGCGCTTTTCGTCGGCCTTGGCGATCACTACCGGCCGTCCCATCTGCCGCTTGCGCTTCGGCGACTTTTTCTCGAGGATGTGGCTCGAGTACGCACGCCGCCCACGCAGCTTGCCCTTGGCGGTCTTGCGGAAGCGCTTCTTAGCGCCGGAATGGGTCTTCATCTTCGGCATCGGGACGGGTATTGAAGCAGACCGGCGAGCGGTGACGCCGTGGCAGCGGACGGCGCCGGTACGCTGCCGCGGTCATGCGGATCGTTTACGTGATCGGAACCCGGCCGAACTTCGTCAAGACGGCGCCCGTGATCGCGGCCATGCGCGAGCGCCTGCCCGACGGCCGCCACGCGATTGTCCACACCGGCCAGCACTACGACCGGGCGATGTCGGAGGTGTTCTTCGAGGAGCTGGGCGTGCCGGCGCCCGATCACATGCTCGAGGTCGGCTCAGGCACGCACGCCGCCCAAACTGCGCGCACGATGGAGCGACTCGAGCCCGTCCTGGAAGAGGAGAAGCCCGATTTGGTGATGGCCCCCGGCGACGTCAACTCGACCCTGGCGGCGGTGCTGACGGCGGCCAAGATGCACATCCCGCTCGCCCACATCGAGTCCGGACTACGCAGCTTCGACCGCACGATGCCCGAGGAGGTCAACCGGATCGTCGCCGACGAGTTCTCCGAGTACCTCTTCCTGCACAGTGACGAGGCGATCGAGAACCTGCGCGCCGAGGGCATCGCCGACGAGCGCATGCACTTCGTCGGCAACACGATGATCGACACCCTGGTGGCACTCGAAGGGCGCTTCCGCGGCGCCGGATCGGCGAGCAAGCTCGGGGTCGAGCCCGGCGAGTACATGCTCGTCACCCTGCACCGACCCGCTCTCGTCGACGGCGACCTGCTGCCGGAGACCGTGCGGCAGCTGACCGAGCTCGGCCGCGAGATGCCGGTGGTCTTCCCGGTCCACCCGCGAACCCGCAAGAAGATGGAGGAGATCTCCGCCGAGCACCCGGGCCTGGTCCTCTCCGAGCCGCTCGGCTACGTCGACTTCCTCTCGCTGGTCGCCGATGCCGGCGCCGTCCTCACCGACTCGGGCGGCATCCAGGAGGAGACGACCTACCTCGGAGTCCCCTGCTTCACCCTGCGCGACAACACCGAGCGACCGGTGACGATCCGCGCCGGCACCAACACCTTGCTCGGCCTCGACCCAGCGGCGATCGCGGGAGTTCCCGCGGCGCTGAACGGGCGACCCGCCAAGCCCTCCGAGCCGCCGCCCCTCTGGGACGGCAAGGCAGCGGAGCGGATCGCCGACGCGATCGCCCCGGCCTAGTCCTCGCTCTCAGCCTCCGCAGCGTCCTCGGCGGGTTTCACGGTCTCCTCAGCGGGCTTCGCGGCGTCCTCAGGCGGCTCGTCCTTCTTGGCCTCGGCCTCGGCCACTGCCTCTTTGCTGGGGGCCAGCATCATGCTCATGTTGCGGCCTTCCTGCAGCGGCTCGGACTCGATCGTGGCGAGCCCGTCGAGATCCTCGAAGAGGCGTTTGAGCAGGTCGCGGCCGCGCTCCGGGTGCGCCTGCTCGCGACCGCGGAACATGATCGTGATCTTGACTTTGTTGCGCTGGCGCAGGAAGCGCTCGACGTGGCCTTTCTTGGTCTCGTAATCGTGGTTGGCGATCTTCGGCCGCAGCTTGATCTCGCGCACGTTGACCTGCTGCTGATGCTTGCGGGCCTGCTTCTGCTTCTGCTCCTGCTCGTACTTGTACTTCGAGTAGTCGAGCAGGCGGGTGACGGGCGGCTTCGAGCCGGGAGCCACCTCGACCAGGTCCAGTTCGGCGTCTTGGGCCCGTTTCATCGCCTCGGCGATCTCGACGATCCCCAGCTGCTCCCCCTCGGCGCCGATCAGCCGCACTTTCGGAACACGGATGCGCTCGTTGATGCGCGTGGTATCGCGCTCGGGCGGACGGCGATCGAACCTGCGCGGAACAGGCACTAGTGAAAGAAGAGGTGAGACTTCAAGAGGACGAGGGGTGCGGAGGCAGCCAAGGGGCTCAGCGGCGCGGTGTGTTTGGCATGCCTGCGAACAAGTACGGAGAAGTATAGGGACAGAGGACCGATTCAGGGTCGGCGGCGCTCATGCGACCTGCTCGGCGCGGTGGACGAGGTCGGCGAACTCGGCCAGCTCCATCGCGCCCAGCTCGCCGTCGGCATGGGAGCGAACGGCAACCTGGCCGCCCTCTTCCTCGCGATCGCCGACCACCAGCATGTAGGGGTTGCGGGCCAGTTCGGCGTCGCGGACCTTCTTCCCGATCGACTCCGAGCGGCGGTCCACCTCGACCCTGACGCCCAGCTCGCGCAGTTCTGTCGCGACCTTGTTGCCGAACTCGACGTGCCGGTCGGAGATCGGCAGCACTGTCGCCTGCACCGGCGCCAGCCAGACCGGGAAGCGGCCGCCGTAGTGCTCGATCAGGATGCCGGCGAAGCGCTCCATCGAGCCGAGCAGGGCGCGGTGGATCATCACCGGGCGCTGCGGGTCGTCGTTCTGGTCGGTGTAGGTGAGGTCGAAGCGCTCGGGCATGAAGAAGTCGACCTGGCAGGTGCCGCACTGCCAGGACCGGCCGAGGGCGTCGGTGATGTGGAAGTCGATCTTCGGCCCGTAAAAGGCGCCGTCGCCGGGATTGAGCGTGTACTCGCGGCCCTGGCCCTCGAGCGCGCCGCGCAGCGCCTCCTCCGCCTGCTCCCATTGCTCCTCGCTGCCGATCGACTTCTCCGGCCGGGTCGAGAGCTCGATGTGCACGTCCTCGAAGCCGAAGCGGGCGTAGAGCTCGTCGATCGCCTCGCAGATGCTGGTCACCTCGTCGACGATCTGCTCCGGCGTGCAGTAGATGTGGGCGTCGTCCTGGGTGAAGGAGCGCACCCGCAGCAGGCCGTGCAGGACCCCCTCCCTCTCGGCGCGCGAGACCTGGCCGAACTCGGCGATCCGCAGCGGCAGCTCGCGGTAGGAGTGGCGGTCGGCGCCGAAGACGAGGCAGGCGCCGGGGCAGTTCATCGGCCGGATCGCGTACTGGCGCTCCTTCGACTCGGTGAAGTACATGTTCTCCTGGTAGTTGTCCCAGTGGCCCGAGCGGTGCCAGAGCTCTACGTCCATCATCTGCGGCGTCTTGATCTCGGTGTACTCGCGCTTGCGCAGCTGCCCCTGCACCTCGGCCTCGATCAGGCGCAGCAGCGTCGTCCCATGGGCGAGCCAGAAGGGCATGCCGGGCGCCTCCTTGCGCAGCATGAAGATCCCGAGCTGGGGCCCGAGGCGGCGGTGGTCGCGCGCCTTCGCCTCCTCGACCCGCTCCAGGTGCAGAGCGAGGTCCTTCTTGGAGAAGAAGGCGGTGCCGTAGATCCTGGTCAGCATCGCGCGGCTCTCGTCACCGCGCCAGTAGGCGCCGGCGAGCGAGCTCAGCTTGATCGCGGTGATGCGGCCGGTGGACGGGCCGTGGGGGCCGCGGCAGAGATCCTCGAAGGGACCGTTGCGGTAGAGCGAGACCGTCTCGACGCCTTCGTCGCGAACCAGGTCCTCGATCAGCTCGACCTTGTAGCCCTGGCCCTGGGCGCGGAAGATCTCGATCGCCTCGGCGACCGGGACGTCGCGGCGCTCGAACGCCTCGTCGGCGGAAATGTGCTCGCGCATCGTCGCCTCGATCTGCTCGAGATCGTCCTCGTTGACTTTGACGTCGGCTGGGAACTCGAAGTCGTAGTAGAAGCCCTGCTCGATCGGCGGTCCGATCGTCACCTTCGTGCCGGGATAGAGCTCCATCACCGCCTCGGCCATGACGTGGGCAGCGTCGTGGCGGATCAGCTCCAGCGCCTCTGCGTCGCGGTCGGTGAGGATCGCGATCTCGGCGCCGTCGGGCAGGGGCGCGCCGAGGTCGCGCAGCTCGCCGTCGACGCGGATCGCCAGCGCCGCCTTGGCAAGGCCCGGCCCGATCGCCGCCGCGGCATCGGCGCCGGTCGATCCCTCGGGCAGCTCGAGCGGCGTGCCGTCGGGCAGCTTGGCGGTGATTTTGGTCGTCGCCTCGATGCCGCCCATGCTACGGGGGAAAAGCTCGGCCGGGATTGTGAAGGGTTCTATCCCCTATAGGGGGGACAAAGCTTCATTTGGCGCCTGAGCGGACCTGGCGCACGGCGATCAGCGGACAGGGGCCTGGGCTGCGGACGACACCACGGCGTTCCCAGAGGACATAGGTGCCGGCACGCTCGCGCAGAGTCAGCTGGTTGAACGGCGGCGGCGCGGACGCGCCGCTGGTGATCACGTACTTGACCCCCGTGGGCGGGGGTCCACCGGCGGCGCTCTCCGGCTCGATGCAAACATGCCCACCGCGCAGCTCCCAGACGATGTAGCGCTCGCCCTGTTCGTCGGCGAGCAGGGAGTCGGGCGCAAGCACGAGGGTCGAGCCGCCGGCGAGCAGCGGGCGCAACCCGGTCAGCGCGGGCGAGTAGGAGGTCGGGCCGACCGGAGCGTTGGCGAAGGCGAGCAGCGAGCAGAGGCCGGCGAGGGCCAGGTAGAGCACGGTCACCGGCCGGCGCAGCAGCGGCAGGACGATCGCCAGCGTCGCGAGCGGCGCCGCCATCTCGAGCGCCTTGGCCGAGGTATAGGGCGTACCGCCGACCCGCGCCGCGGCGTATAGAAGCGCCACGGCCAGGACCCCGGCAAGGATCGTCGTCTCGCGCCGGCGCCAGCTGACGACGAGGCCGTAGATCAGCAGCAGCGAGGCGAAGGCGGCGCCGGCGAAGTAGGCAAAGGCGGGCATCGCGCCGTTGCCGGGCGCCAGCCGGAAGTCACCCGAGAACCAGATGCCCAACGCGGTGAAGGGCGAGACCTGGCCGAAGAGGTTGCCCAGGCCGGGGCCACTCGGGTCGAAGGTCTCGAATTGCTGGAAGTCGATCATCCGGCCTAGCTCGGGGAGTGCTCCGACCAGGAAGACGATTAGTGCGAGGGACATTGCTCGGTGGCCCGCGGGTCCCGTCACGGCAGGGGACCCACCACCCCTTCCGGTAGCTAAAGCTTCCTCAGGGGTGGTACCCCCTACCGCGCCACCCGCAGGAGAGGCGTATCTGGCCGACGCCCAGTCGACGAAGAGCCAGATAGCTGCGATTGCCCCGAGCCAGAGCAGGGCCGGGAAGCTGTAGACGTAGATGGAGCCGATGGCGAGGATCGCCGCTGGGACGAAGCGGAGGGGGAGGTCTTGCCAGGTGCGGCCGCTCTCGCGTAGGGCTAGGACGAAGGCGAGGACGAAGAGGGCTTGGATCGTCTCCTTGAAGGCGCCCTGGGCGAAGTAGGAGGCGACTAGGTATGGGAGGCCGACTACGAGGGCTGCGGCTATACCGCGCAGACGGGGTTGGTCGGCGAAGGCGGCGAGGGCCGTCAGCGGGGCGAGGATCGCCACGGCGATCGTCAGGCCGCTGAACCCTTGGACCAGGCCAATGCCCAGCCCCTTGTCGAGGGCGACGACGATGGCGTGCGGACCCAGCGGATAGCCCTGGTTCAGCAGCTGCGAGCCGGCCCCGTCGGCGAGCCTGTCGGTCGCCAGCAGGTGCTGCGACATGTCGGGGTTGAAGCCGGTGCCGAGGATGCCGAAATGGCCTTCGACGGCGAACGGCAGCGAGGCGGCGAGCAGGGCGGCAAACGCAACCGCGAGGCCGCTTCGCAATGCCTCCCCCCCGCCTTCGAGCCTGCCGCGCAGGTACACCGCGGCGCCAACCGCCAACAGGGGGATCGCGATCGCCGTGACCAGGCCGTCTCCCGGCATCCGCACAGTTGCCCAGGCGATCGCGCAGATCAGCGCAAGCCCGACCGCCGGCGCGAGCCAGGACCATCGCTTGACTCCACAGAGGGCAATCGCCGCCTGCCCGATAACGAGCGAAGCGCCGCAGACCGCCAGAACCGCCGCATAGGTGCCGATCACAAGGCGGCCGAGCCTAAACTGCGTGCATGGCGCATGTCCCGCCAGCTCGGCATCTGCAGCGTGCCAAGGATCTGGCCGACGCCCGTTACTTCGAACCTCTGGCCGTCGACGACCTCGCCGGCGCCGCCGGGCTCTCCCGCGCCCACTTCAGCCGCGAGTTCCGCCGCGCCTTCGGCGAGTCCCCCCATGCCTACCTGCTGACGCGACGGCTGGAGCGCGCCGCCGCGCTCTTGCGCACGACCGACAACTCGGTCGCCGAGATCTGCCTCGCCGTAGGCCTGCAGGGCATCGGCTCCTTCACGACCAGCTTCAGCCGCACCTATGGGCAGTCGCCCACGGCCTACCGCGCCAGCCATCCTCCCGCCGCGCACATGGCCCGCGTCCCTGCCTGTCTCGTCCGCCTTCACACGAGGCCCCAACACCGCACGTTTCGAGAAGACAACTCCGAAGTGCCCGCCTAGCATCGGCGACGAACTGTTCCAGCGAGCAAGGAGAACCCGATGATCAAGATCGCAAATGCGCAGTTGTGGGTCCACGACCAGGACGAGGCCCTCGCCTTCTACACCGAGAAGCTCGGCTTCCAGGTGCAATCCGACGTCACCCTGGACGAGATGGACGGCTTCCGCTGGCTCACCGTCGGCCCGCCCAACCAAGAGGACGTCTCGATCACCCTGATGGCGATCCCCGGACAGCCCGTGATGGACGAGGAGACGGCCAACCAGGTCCGCGACCTGATGGCGAAGGGATTCGCCGGCACCGTCTTCCTCACCACCGACGACTGCCAGGCTTCCTACGAAGAGCTGAAGGCGCGCGGGGTCGAGTTCACCGAGGCGCCGGAAAAACGGCCCTACGGGATCGACTCGGGCTTCCGCGACCCCTCGGGCAACAGCTTCCGCCTCACTCAGGTTCAGCTTCCGGCGGCGGTCTGAGCTCGCCGCCGCCGAGCTCCGGCGGCAGCACTCGCGGCCCCTCGGGATAGAGCTGGCGCAACTGCGCCTCACTCATCTCGAGGGTGTTCGCCGGGCTTTGCGGCGCGCCGACCACGAGCCAGAGCGCGTCGGTGTCGGTGTCGTTGAAGATCTGCCGCATCGAGTCAGGCTCGACCAGAAGCGAATCGAGCGGCCCCAGCTCGAGCGTCTCTTCGCCGACGCGGATCCGCCCGCGCCCCTCGAGCACCACGTAGAGCTCCTCCTCCTGCTCGTGCCGGTGCCAGGTCGACGCCTGACCCGGCCGCAACCGCCAGAGCCGCGCCCCAAGGCGCGTGGCCTCGAGCTGCTTGGCGAGATCCGTGTTCAACACCCGCATCTGGTTCGACTCGCGCCAGAAGGCGTCCTCGGCGCGCAGCAATCGGTGGGCCATTCGCCACTCCTTTCCGGAGGGGGATCGTAAACGGGGTCGGGCGCAGCGCGAAGACAAACATCGCAGTATGCAATGTGTTTCTTGACTAATGCCATAGCGTGCCGCCAAATCACGACGAGGGGGGCTCATGCAACGGTGGAAGACGACCCTGTCGATCACGCTCGGGGGGCTGGCGCTGCTCGGGCTGCTGCCCGCGAGCGCCGCAGCCGGAGATCTCGACTGCGGGGATTTCGCGACCCAGGAGGAAGCGCAGGAAAACCTCCTGCCGGGTGATCCCCATCGTCTCGACGGTGACGGCGACGGAGTCGCCTGCGAGGAACTGCCATCGGGTGGCAGCGGCTCCACGGGAGAATCCGCCCCCTCACAACCTCTGCCCCCTCCCCCTCCGCCCAAGCTCGAGAAGGCGGTCGCGCGCGACGCAGCCGAACACAAGGCGCGCAAGTTCACCCGCAGGCACGCCGACCTCGACTCAGTGTCGCTTCGCGGCTGTGGACGCCGCAGCCGGCACAAGGTGACCTGCCAATTCGCCGCCCGCGGACAGTCGCAGGACAGGAAGACGACTTGCAGCTTCAGGGTGGCAGTGAAGGGCGAGGGCGCGCACGTCTCCTCTGCGAGGCTCCGTGGTATCAGCTGTCGCTCGCATGTGCGCGCCGTCCTCTCGCCCGAGCGCGCGAAGAGCGCTATGGAAGCGGTCGCCCGCCAGATTGCCGGGGTCTCCGTCCCCGTGTTCGCAGTCTCTCGATCGGGACCCCGATCGTTTACGGGACTGGCCGAATGGACTGAGGTCGCACCGACGGGAGCCGAAGAACGCTGCTCGGTCGAACTGACCGCCGAAAAGCGACCCGGTGGGCCGATCCGTACCACGGACCACAACCTCGACTGCCAGCGGATCTGAGATGGGCGCTACTGGGCTCGAACCAGTGACCTCCAGCTTGTCGAGCTGGCGCTCTCCCAACTGAGCTAAGCGCCCCAGGGGAAAGCGGAATCTAGCAGCGAGACACGGACCGCCGCCCGCCACTCAAGTCCCTCGCTGCATGAGCCGATG
>JBEVMR010000047.1:0-7788 GCA_040508545.1 Solirubrobacterales bacterium | reverse complement strand
CATTTTTGCACGCTTTGGTGACGCCACGTCTAGCGCGGGGCGCGCTGGTCGACCATGCGCTCGACCGCGATCTCCAGCGCTTGCAGCTGCTCGCGCACGTTGTGCAGCTCGCGCAGGGCGATCGCCTCGGCGGTGAGCTGCTCGGCCTCCAGCTCCGCCTCGACCTCGGCGATTTCCGGGCCGAGGAAGCGCTGGGCGAAGGAGCCGGTGAGCAGGGCGACGAAGCCGATGCCGACGATCAGGATGACAGTGGAGACGATCTCGCCGCCGGTCGTCGTCGGGTAGATGTCGGAGCCGAGCGTCGTCATCGTCGTCACCGCCCAGTAGATCCCGTCCCAGGTGTCGAGGTGCTGGTTGCCCTTCTCGAAGGCCTCGAAGATGGCGCCGCCGGCGATCGCGGTGAGCACCGCCAGCAGGGCCGCGTAGCGCACGCCCTCCAGCGAGAAGACCTCGCGCGAGAGCTGCACCAAGCGCAGCAGGCGCAGGAGCCGCAGCAGGCGCAGGACGCGCAGGCCCTGCAGGCCGGGTGGTAGCACCGGTGGGGTGAGGAAGACGATCACGACGCTGAGCTGGTTGTGGCGCAGCCACTTGCGCCGGTCGGGGACGACGGCCAGCATTACGACCAGCTCGATCGCGAAGGCGAGCCAGGTGGCCCAGTTGAGGACGACGGCGACGCTCTCCAGCCAGCCACCCGGTTGCGACTCGGTGATCGCCACCATCGGCAGCGTCAGCGCCGCCGCGATCAGCATCGGCGTGTTGAGGACTTCGGCGACGCGGGTGCTGCGCGCGTCCATCCCGGGCTCGTAGCGAACCGGCTCTTCGGCGACCTCGGCGCTCATCCGCGCCTACTTCGACGCCGGCGACCGGTTGCCTACCAGGCACCTCACCGAAAGCGCTGGGGAGGAGTAGTTTGCTAGACTAATTACCAAAGCTAATGACTCAGGCGAAGGCAGACACGGCGCTCACCGACTCAGCCGCCCGGTTGCGGATGGCGGTTGTGCGGACGGCGCGGCGGTTACGGCAGGAGGCTGCAGGCGCGGTCGGCGAGTTGACGCCGACCTCAGCAGCGGCGCTGGCGACGGTCGAGCGGCACGGGCCGCTCACTCCGAGCGAGCTGGCCGAGATCGAGCGGGTGAAGAGGCCGACCGCGACGCGCACGCTGCGGGTCCTCTGCGAGGCCGGCCTCGTCGAGCGGACGCCCGACCCGGCCGACGGGCGCAGCGCCCTGGTCAGCATCACCGGCGAGGGGCGGGAGCGGCTGCGCCGCCTGCGCGGGCGCAAGAACGCCTACCTGGCGCGGCGCATGCGCGACCTGCCCAACGCCGACGTCGAGACCTTGGAGCGAGCGGCCGCGATCCTCGAGCAGATCCTCGAGGGACCGCGACCCCCGCGCCGCGAGAGGCTTCAGTGAGCGCCGCGGTAAGGCGCAGCTTCGACTCGCTCACCGTCCCCAACTACCGCCGCTACTTCGGCGGCCAGATCGTCTCGCTCTCGGGCAACTGGATGCAGATGGTCGCCGAGATCTGGCTGATCCTCTCGCTGACTGGCAGCGGCGTCATGGTCGGCATGACGACGGCGCTGCAGTTCCTGCCGATCCTCCTCTTCGGCGCCTGGGGTGGGCTGCTCGCCGACCGCTTCGACAAGCGGCGGCTGCTGATCGTGACGCAGGCGGTGATGGCGCTGCCGGCCCTCGCCCTGTTCGCGATCGTCGCGGCCGGCACGGTCCAGCCCTGGATGGTGCTGGCGCTCGTCTTCCTCCGCGGCAGCGTCAACGCGATCGACAACCCGACCCGGCAGAGCTTCGCGATCGAGATGGTCGGCCCGGAGCGTGTCGTCAACGCGGTCAGCCTCAACAGCGTCCTGATCCACTCCGCCCGCCTCGTCGGCCCGGCGCTGGCCGCGATCGCGATCGCGATCGTCGGAGTCGGCCCTTGCTTCGCGCTCAACGCGCTCACCTTCGTCGCGATGATCTTCGCGCTCTCGCGGATGAACCCGGCCGAGCTGGAGGCGCCGCCGCCCGCGGTTCGCGAGCGGGGCGCGGTGCGGGCGGGCCTGCGCTACGTGCGCCGCACTCCGGCGCTGATGGTGCCGCTGGCGCTGATGGGGCTGGTAGGCACCTTCGGCCTCAACTTCCAGGTCATCCTGCCGCTGCTCGCCCGCTTCAGCTTCGAAGGCGGCGCCTCCACCTACGCGGCGCTGGTCGCTGCGATGGGCATCGGCTCGGTGGTCGGCGCCCTGCTCACCGGCGCCCACGGACGTACCGACGCCCGCCTGATCGCCGGCTCGGCGCTCGCCTTCGGCCTGCTCGCCTTGCTGGCGGCGCTGATGCCGAGCGTCGCGCTCGAGGTGCCCGTGCTGGCCCTGCTCGGCGCCGCCGCCGTCACCTTCGCTGCGGCGATCAACTCCTCGCTCCAGCTCGCGGTCGAGCCGCAGATGCGCGGCCGCGTGATGGCGCTCTACTCGATCGTCTTCCTAGGTTCGACGGCAATCGGCGGTCCGCTCGCCGGTTGGCTGGCGGAGGCGTATGAGCCGCGTGTGGCGCTCCTGCTGGCGGCGATAGCCGGCCTCTCGGCAGCCTGGGCCGCCCGCATGACGCTTGGGCGGATCGCAAAAGCCCCCGAGCACGCCGTTGCGGTCACTTCATGACGAGCGCGTTCGTCCTTTGTACCCCTATGCGGGACAAAGGACGAACGCAGTGCTCATCTGGAGGGGTCAGCCGGTGTAGCCAGCCGATTCGAGGTATTCGGCGGCGACCTTCGCGGCCGGTTCTTTTTCGAGTTCGACCCGGGCGCCGAGCTCCTGCATCACTTTCAGCGTCAGGCCTTCCTGCACCTGGACGATCGTCTTTTCGTAGTCAGGCCCGGCTTCTTCGACGACCTCCGGGGTCGTCACCCAGATCACGTTGCCGGCGGGGAAGACTTCCTTGTCGTCTTCGAGGATCACGTACTTGTCCGCCTGCGCGGAGAGCTGTGGGTCAGTGGTGAAGAGGATCGATAGGTCGGCCTGGCCCTTGTCGAGCACGGTGTAGCGGAGGCCGATGTCGACCGGGACGAATTTCTTGAATTTGAGCCCGTACAGCTCTTCGAGCCCGGCCAGGCAGTCGATCCGCTGGCGGCACTCGGGTGAGCCGTAGAGGGTCATTTCTTCCGACTGGCCTTCGAGGTCGGAGACCGTTTTCAGGTCACGTTCTTCGGCCGTCTTCTTCAGCGTTCCGACCGCGTTGGCGCTGGCGAACGGGGTCGGCGGGAAGGCGGTGAGGCCTTCTTTTTCGAAGTCCGCTTTCGCCTCTTCGTAAGCTTCGGTCGCGTCCGCGGGCACTTCCTCCGGTTCGACTTCGAAGAAGGAGGTCAGCGCGGTGCTGACGTACTCTGGGTAGCCGGAGATCTGACCGGCTTTCACGTTTTTGAGGGCCACCGTTTCGGAGCCGAGGTTGAGGTCTTTCTTGACCTTGTACCCGGCGGCTTCCAACGCCTGCGCGTAGACCTCGCCGAGTACGATCTGTTCGGTGAAGTTCTTCGAGCCGACGGTCAGGGTGACATTGCCGTTTTCGGGATTGGAGACGATCGCACCGCCACCTCCACCGCTGGCGGTGGTGCCGTCATCGTCGTCAGAGCCGCACGCGGCGACGCCGAGGCTGAGGAAGAGCGCGAGCAGTACCGCGATCGCGGCGCGCACACGGTTGGACGTGGTTCTCACTGGTGGTTCCTCTCTTGTCGATTGACTGCGGTCAACTCGGTAAGGGGTCAGGCGGGCTTTAACTTCAAGCCTCTCGAAGTGAGCAGACGTTGCAGGCCGGCGAGCGCGAGCTCGAGCGTCAGAGCGAGCAGGGCGACGAGGATCGCCCCCGCCAACACACCGTTCTCGCCGTAGACGTTTTCGTTGATGATGAAGTCGCCGAGGGTGAGCACGCCAGCGAGCGGCGCGATCGTCGCCGTCGCGACGATGTTGATCGTCGAGGTGCGGACGCCGGTCATCACGGTGGGAACGGCCAGAGGCAGCTCGACCTTGCGCAGCACCTCGAACTCGCTCATTCCCATGCCGCGGGCCGCATCGACGCTGCTGCGGTCGACCTGACGGATGCCGACGAAGGCGTTGGTGAGGATCGGCGGGATGCCGAGCACTGCGAGCGCGATGCTTACGTTGAGCAGGCCGACACCGATTGCCGCCGCCATGAAGGCGATCAGGGCGAGCTCGGGGATTGCCCTGCCGGCGTTGCCGATCGCGATCGCGAGCAGTTCGCCAGTGCCGCGATGACCCAGGTAGAGGCCGACCGGCAGGGCCACGACCAGCGCCAGAGCCAGGGCCAGAAAAGTGACTTCGAGTTGAGTGACAGTCAGTTCAATCACCTGATCGATTCCGCCGACCTTCCTGCCACCGGTCACGTTTGAGCTCTGCGGGGTGAAGATGAATTCGATGGCACCCTCAAGGGAGGCGAAGACGGGTTGGGGGAGCGCGAGCACGCTCATGCCGTTGCCACTCGCCGCCATGGAGTCGCGAGTCGCTGGATTCCGTAGAGAATCGCGTCAAAGGCAATCGCGATCAGGATCGCGAGGCCGCCGGCGATGATGATGTTGGTCTTGAAATTGATGAACTCGTATATGGGGTCGCCGAGCCCCCCAGCGCCGGCGAAGACCGCCAGCGTCGCCAGCGCCACCGTGCTCACCGTCGCGATCCGCAGACCGGCGACGATCTCGGGCGTCGCCAGCGGCAGCTCGACCCGCCAGAGGATCTGGCGATCGGTCAGGCCCATGCCGCGGGCTGCGTCTTTGGCCGAGGTCGGTACGTTGGCGAGGCCGACGATCGCGTTGCGGTAGATGATTTGCAGGGTGTAGGCAGCGAGAGCGATGATCGCGGTGTCGCGGCCGCGGCCGGTGAACGGCAGCAGCAGGAAGAAGAAGGCGACGCTGGGGATCGTGTAGAGAACTCCGGTGCCGAGCAGAAGCGGTGGCCGCAGCCAGCGGTAGCGGTGGGCGAGGAGGACTAGGGCGAAGGCGACCGCAAATCCCAGCACGACGGAGATCGCGACCAGTTCGATGTGTTGAACGGCCGGAGTCATATACCGGTCGATGTTGTCCTTCGCCCAGTCGAAGCAGAAGAGCTTGTCCTGTTCCTGGCAGCTGGGGGTGGAGCGATCACGAAAGAAGCCTTCGCCGACTTCGCCCACGGCCGCCAGCGGCACTGCCAGCGCCGCGCTAATCATGCGGCCGCTCCACCGCGCCGTGCTCCTCGACCTTCGCCTCGGGTGAGGCGAGGAACTCGGAGATGATCTCGACCGAGAGCACGCCGTCGATCCGCCCTTCGTGATCGGCGACCGCCGCGTACTGCGCCTCGCCCTGCAGCAGGTCGGCGAGCGCGTCGCGCATCACGTCGTCGCGGTCGAGCAGCGGCCCCAGCGGCGAGTCGGGCTGGGAGGGCACGGTCTCGGCGGCGAGGTCACGCTCGGAGAGCCAGCCCAGCGGGCGGCGCTCGGAGTCGACCAGCAGCGGGTAGGGGACCTCGGCACCGGCCAGCTTCGCCCGCACCTCGCTGGTCGCCTGGCCGACGTGGGCCAGTGGCGCCTCCCAGAGGTCGATGTCGGAGACGCGCATCAGCGCCAGCCGCTTCAGCGCCCGGTCGGCGCCGACGAAGTCCTCGACGAACTCGTCGGCGGGCGCCATCAGCAGCTCCGCTGGCGTCGCGTACTGGGCGACCTGGCCGCCCTTGCGCATCACCGCGATCCGGTCACCCATCTTGATCGCCTCGTCGATGTCGTGGGTGACGAAGAGAACCGTCTTGCGGATCTCCGCCTGCAAGCGCAGGAACTCGTTCTGCAGGCGCTCGCGGTTGATCGGGTCAATCGCGCCGAAGGGCTCGTCCATCAGCATCACCAGCGGGTCGGCGGCGAGCGCCCGCGCCACCCCGACGCGCTGCTGCTGGCCGCCGGAGAGCTGCGCCGGGTAGCGATCGCCGAGCTCGGGGTCGAGCCCGATCAGCTCCAGCAGCTCGGCCGAGCGCGCCTCGATCCGGTCCTTCTTCCAGCCCAGCAGCTGCGGCACGGAGCCGATGTTCTGGGTGATCGTGCGGTGGGGGAAGAGCCCGATCTGCTGGATCACATAGCCGATCTCCCGTCGTAGCCGCGCCGGATCGCGGTCGCGCACCGACTCGCCGCCGATCAGGACGTCGCCCTCGGTCAGCTCGACCGTGCGGTTGACCAGCCGCATCGCGGTCGTCTTGCCGCAGCCCGAGGGCCCGACCAGGACGCAGACCTCGCCGGCAGGCACCTCGAGGTTGAGATGGTCGACCGCGACCTCGGCGCTGTCGCCGTAGCGCTTGGTCGCATCCTCGTAGCGGACAGCCGATGCATCGGCGGACGAGACTCCGGCAGTGACCTGGGGGTCGGGCACTTGAAGCGAGCCTATACCCCGATGATGCTCGCCTTCCACATTCGGTACGCGGCGGTCTTGTGCCGACTCAGCCGATGCCGAGCCGCCGCGCCCGCTCGGCCGCCCGGGCGACGATCTCCTCGACCCCCTCGACCTCGCCCCCACGCATCAATACCCGGCCGGCGACCACCGTCGTGTCGACGGCCGAGCCGCTTGCCGCGTAGACGAGGCCGGAGGCGAGATCGCCGACGCCGAGCTCGGGCGAGTTGCCGCGCAGCAGCAGGAAGTCGGCGGGGGCGCCGGGGGCCAGCGGCTCGGCGCAGCCGTTCAACAGGGCCGCTCGCGCGCCGCTCGCGACCTCGAGCGCCTCGGTGGCCGGCAGCACCGTCGGGTCGCCGCTCGCGTGGCGCTGCACCAGGGCAAAGGTCTTCAGGTCTGCGAGCAGGTCGAGCGAGTCGTTGGAGCCCGCGCCGTCGGTCCCCAGGCCGACCGCGACCCCGGCAGCGCGGGCGGCCGGGTAGGGAAAGACGCCACCGACGGCCAGCTTCATGTTTGCGACCGGGTTGGTGACGACGGTCGAGCCACGCGCGGCGATCAGCTCCAGCTCCGCCTCGTCGAGCCAGACACCGTGGGCGAGCACGGTGCGCTCGCCGAGCAGGCCGAGGCGGTCGAGGTAGGCGGCCGGCCGCACGCCGTGGGCGGCGACGCAATCGCTGACCTCCTGCTCGGTCTCGGCGAGGTGGATCTGGACGGCCAGGTCACGCTCGGCGGCCTGCTCGCCGGCCCAGCGCAGCAGCTCTTCGCTGACGGCGTAGATCGAGTGCGGCGCCAGGGCGGCGCCAATCGCGACGCCGCGATCGGCCAGCGCCGCCAGGTCCTCGGTCGCCTGCGCTTGCATCTCCGTGGTGCCGCCCTCGGCGTCGAACAGCGGCCCGCCGATCGTCGCCCGCAGGCCGGCGTCCTCCACCGCGCGCGCCGTCGCCTCCGGCTGCCAGTACATGTCCCAGAAGCGGGCGGTGCCGGTGCGGATCATCTCGGCACAGGCCAGGCGGGTGCCCCAGTAGACGTCCTCAGCGTCGAGCTTCGCCTCGACCGGCCAGATCTTCTCCCGCAGCCAGCGCATCAGCGGCAGGTCGCCGCCGTAGCCGCGGAACAGGGTCATCGCCGCGTGGGTGTGGCCGTTGACAAGCGCGGGGACGAGCGGCATCCCGCCAGCGTCGATCGCCTCATCCCCGGGCTCGGGGGTTACCCCAGGCCCGATCGCGGCGATGACGCCATCCGCGCAGCGAACCCCGACCCTGGCGCCGTCGAGCATCGCGTCGATGAGGGCGACCCGGCTCACGGGGCCCCTTCAGGACGTGGGGGCGCGGGGGGAGGGAGGAAGCGCTGGAACTGTGAGGACCCTGGTGGCGGGGGTGGCGGGGGG
>JBEVMR010000116.1:0-69387 GCA_040508545.1 Solirubrobacterales bacterium | reverse complement strand
GGAGGGGGCCTTCTCAACCTCTTCACGATTTCCTGTCTTAGCGTCTGCTAACGTGCCGCCAACTTCCGCTGAATCTCCGCCACATATCGCGGGGAGCGGGGGACCCACAAGTTGGGGCGAATCGCCGGCATCCGCCGCGTAGCGCAGCTCTTTCCAGCGCGAGCCCGTCAGCTAACCCCGTAAGCGTCCGAAAGAGCGATGAAGAGCGAGACGAACCGCCCCTGGCGGAAAGATCAATCCCGTGCGGCCTCATTTCTGGTCGTGGCTGCGCTGCTGGCGTTTGCCGCCGCCCCTGCGCAGGCGGGCACCGGTGGTGCCTCGACGGTGGCTTCCAGTCAGGTGAACGCCGGCGACGGCATCGTCTTCTCGCCGATGCGGTGGGCCGGAGCTACCTGGTACGGCCCGGGCCTCTACGGCAACAACACCGCTTGCGGCCAGGTCCTGCGCCCCAACACCGTCGGCGTCGCCCACCGCAGCCTTCCCTGCGGCACGGCGGTCAAGCTCGCCTACCGGGGGCGCCAGATCGTCACCAGGGTGATCGATCGTGGCCCATACAGCGAGGGCAACGACTGGGACCTGACTCTCGCGGCGGCTCGCGCCCTGCGCTTCGACAAGGTCGGCGCCGACATGGTCGGCTTCGCGGTCTCGCTCGACTACGCGCGCAAATCGGGCGCGCAACGCTCCGCCCGCTGACGGCCGCCGCTGCGGCTAGTCTTTTCCGCTCGAAGCAGGTCTTTTCTAGAAGAAGGAGCGCGGTATGTCGAGGTCTTCCCAGGTAGCTGCTGTTGCCGATCGGGCCGCTTGGCGCGGCCGGCTTGCTGTCGCGATCGGCCTTGCGGGTTGCCTCGCCGCCCTGATCGTGATGGCTGCCGGCGCCGGCGCCGCGACCAGCTCGCGCACGACGGTCATCCTCGGCAGTACCGCGAGCACGCCCGACCCGAGCTGTCCCGAGTTGCCGTGCCAGGCCGTCGGCAGCGTCACCGGCTTCCAGGTCAGCACCGCTCAATCGAGCCTGCCCTACCGCGTGCCCCGCAACGGCAAGGTGAAGGCATGGACGCTCACCCTGGCCCAGCCGACGAATACGCAGCGCTCCTTCTTCAACGGCTTCTTCGGCACGCCGCCGCAAGCACGGCTGGCGATTCTGCGCCGCGTTCCCGGCACCGAGCCGCCCCGCTACAACCTGCGCCGCCAGGGCTCGATCCACGTGCTAAGCCCCTACCTGGGGCAGACGGTCAAGTTCGGCGCCTCTCTGCGGGTCGAAAAGGGCGACATCGTCGGTCTTACGATTCCCACTTGGGCCCCGGCCTTCGCCCAGGATCTCTCGTCGCGAAACGCCTGGCGCGCCAGCCGCGAACCGGGCAAATGCACCAACACCACCGACGTCCGCCAGGGCAAGCCCCATGAAAAGGTGGGCACGCGAGCAACCTACGGCTGCCGCTACAGCACCGCCCGCCTGCTCTACACGGCGACTGTAGTGCTGGACTAGCCCTCAGCGGCCTAGGCCGCTGAGGGGAGGACTTCCGGCGTTGCCTGATCTTTGGGCAGCGCCGCAGCGCTGGCAATCAAGCTCTGGAACTCGTTGAGCGCCAGATGCGCGACCGCCTCGAGCAGCTCCTCGTCGCTCCAGCCGATCTCCCGTGCCTCCTCGTGGAGGTGGTGGGGGGGGACGCCGTCGGCGTCGAGGGTCGCCCTCAGGTAGTCGAGCAGTGCCGCCTCTTTGGCGTCGCCCGAGCTGAAGCTGCGTGCCCGGGAGACCTCGTCGAGCCCGAGACCGACCCGTCGCGCCGATTTGGCGTGCTGGGCGATGCTGTAGGAGTCGTGCCGGTGCTCGGCGACCGCGAGGGCGATCCGCTCACGCGTGGCCAGCGGCAGCACGCCGCCGCGCAGCTCCGAGCGCATCCGGGTGTAGGCACGCAGCACCGCCGGAGCGCCGGCGAGGACGCCGACGAACTTGGTCACCGCGCCGCCGCCCGCCTGGATGCTCTTGATCAGAGGAGCACTCTCGTCGGGAGCCGTCAGCTCGTCATGGATCTGAAATCTGCTTACTGCCGTTTTTACCGTCACTTGCATCCCGCCTTTGGCTCGGTTGACGGAATCCGCTTCACAGAGCCTTTATGTGGCCTTTACTTTACTTTAAGCCATTAACTTACGCGAAGTAAGTTATACCGAGATTCGGACACCCTCGCAACCCTTGTGCGGCGAGCGTCACATACCCGTAATACGACGTTTCAGACCTCGCCGGTTCACTTCGCCTATCTTTGCCCGGACCGCGCCGACAACCGCATGAAGGAGACCGGGGAATGGCAGACCAGCCGACGAGTGCCGCCGACGTAGCCCAGATCGTCAAGGAGCGCGACGTCCGCTTCATCCGGCTCTGGTTCACCGACATCCTCGGTCAGCTGAAGAGCTTCTCGATCAACTCCTCTGAACTCGAGGACGCCCTGGAGGGCGGCATGGGCTTCGACGGCTCCTCGATCACCGGCTTCAACCCGATCGAGGAGTCGGACATGATCGCGATGCCGGACCCCTCGACTTTCGCGATCATCCCCTGGCGGCCGGAGGAGGAGAACGCCGTCGCCCGCATGTTCTGCGACGTCCGCGTCCCCGGTGGCGACCCCTACGAGGGTGATCCGCGCTGGATCATGCGCCGCGCGCTCAAACGAGCTCAGGACATGGGTTTCGACGCCTACAACATCGGGCCCGAGCTCGAGTTCTTCTACTTCAAATCGGCCAAGCCCGAGGGCGGCGTGCCGGAGGTCCTCGACGAGGGCGGCTACTTCGACCTGACCACGCTCGACGCCGGCTCCGACGTGCGCCGCGACACCGTGCTCGCCCTGGAGAAGATGGGCATCCACGTCGAGTACACCCACCACGAGGTCGGTCCCTCCCAGCACGAGGTCGACATGCGCTACAAGGACGCGCTGCAGATGTCGGACGACTGCATGACCTACCGCATCGTGGTCAAGGAGTACGCGATGAAATACGGCTGGCACGCGACCTTCATGCCGAAGCCGCTGTTCGGCGAGAACGGCTCGGGGATGCATGTCCACCAGTCGCTGACCAAAGACGGCAAGAACGCCTTCTTCGACGCCGACGACCAGTACTTCCTCTCCCCGACGGCGAAGGCCTTCATCGCCGGCCAGCTGCGCCACGCGCGCGAGATCTCACCGCTCTTCGCCCAGTGGGTCAATTCCTACAAGCGCCTCGTCCCCGGCTACGAGGCCCCGGTCTACCTGGCCTGGTCGCGCCGCAACCGCTCCGCCCTGATCCGGGTGCCGCTCTACCACCCCGGCAAGGAGGGGGCGACGCGGGCCGAGCTGCGCTGCCCCGACCCTGCCTGCAACCCCTATCTCTGCTTCGCCGGCATGTTGCAGGCGGGCCTGGAGGGGATCGAGAAGGGCTACGAGCTGCCCGAGCCGATGGAGCAGAACCTCTACCACCTCTCGCCCGAGGAGCGCTCGCAGCGGGGGATCGAGGAGCTGCCGGAAACGCTGGGCGAGGCGATCGACATCGCCGCCGACTCGGAGCTGGTGCTGCGCACGTTGGGTGAGCACACGTTTCGGCGGTTCGTGGAGATCAAGCGGCAGGAATGGGACGAGTACCGGGTGCAGGTCACGCCTTATGAGATCGAGAACTTCTTGCCGGTGCTGTAGGGGAGGGGCGGGGTGTCCCTCTCGCTTGCTGGGTTTTTCGCCAGGTGACTTAGTCGCTGTCCGTCGGCGCCTTAGGGGCGAAAAAGAGGACGCCGCTTCGCGAGAGGGACGCCCCGCCCCTCCTACGGCGAGCGCCGGTTTGGGTCAGCTGTCGGTTGAGGCGGCGGTTGGCGCCGGCTCGGAGGGGCTGGGAGCTGAGGGGCCGCCGCGCTTGGAAAGGTCGGACGGGGCCCAGAACTTGTCACCCAGGGTCAGGGCCATGGCGGGGACGAGGATGCTGCGGACTAGGAAGGTGTCCAGGAGGACGCCGAAGGCGACTACGAAGCCAATCTCGGTGAGGAAGGTGAGGGGAAGACTGCCGAGGACCGAGAAGGTGCCGGCGAGGACTATGCCGGCGCTGGTGATGACCGCGCCGGTGACGGCTAGGGCGCGCAGGATGCCTTCCCTGGAGCCGTGCTGGATCGTCTCCTCACGCGCTCGCGCGATCAGGAAGATGTTGTAGTCGACCCC
Source organism: Solirubrobacterales bacterium (assembly GCA_040508545.1). GTDB lineage: Bacteria > Actinomycetota > Thermoleophilia > Solirubrobacterales > 70-9 > VRUE01. The sequence continues at coordinate 65,224 of JBEVMR010000116.1, read as the reverse complement.
CAGCGCGACCAGGAAGACGAAGGCGAACAGCGGTAGCGAGGGGTCCGAGCCGGGGAAGCCGAAGATCACGTCGAAGGCGAAGTAGCCGACGCCGAGCGCGGCGAGGAAGCTGAGGATCACCGTGCCGATCAGGACCAGCGGCGCGACCACAGCCCGCAGCAGACCGATCAGGATCAGGAAGACGACGACGAGGACGATCGGCGGGATCACGAGCGAGTCGCGGCCGGCGGCGTCGCGCACGTCTGCTTCGACCGCGCTGGGACCGCCGACGAGGGTCCCCGGCGCCGCTTCATGAACCGCATCGCGGATCGGATCGATCAGTTCGAATGCCTCGGTCGAGTACGGGTTCGGTTCCAGCGTGGCCTGGACGAGGATGCCCTCCGGGCCTTTGGCAACCGGCGGCGAGACCGCCTCGACGCCTTCGACCCCGGCCGCAGCCGCGCGCACCGGCTCCAGCTGCGCCGTTTCGGTGACGACGATGTCGGTCGGCGCCGTCGTGCCCGAGGGGAAGCTCTTGTCGAGCAGGTGCTGGCCTTCGGTCGACTCGACTTCGGTGCGGTAGCTGTCTTCGGCGGTCAATTCGGTCGAGAAGAAGGCAAAGCCGGCGCAGCAGACCAGCAGCACCGCGATCGAACCCAGCATCACCCGTTGCGGGCCCGAGGCAACCCGGTCGCCGACCCGTTTCCAGAAGCCGTGCGTTGCGTCGGAGACGTGCTCGAGTCTTTGCCGGCGAATCTCATATGGGGTGAAGATCGCCCTGTCGAGCGGGCCGACGATCAGGGAGGGGAAGCGTCTGCCGCTGAGCCGCCGCACCAGCCAGTTGATCAGGACCAGGATCAGGACCGGTGGGATGACCACCACGATGCAGGAGAGGATCACGATCAGGATCGCCTTCAGCCCGCCGCCCTCGACGATGTTCCTGCGCGCCCACGGCGAGACGCTCTCCACGGCGGGAGCCGTCTCCGGCGTGTGCGGGACGAAGGGCCAGAAGGCGCGGCGGCCGAAGATCGTCAGCAGCGCCGGCAGCAGGGTCAGCATCGAGAGGGCGGCACAGGCGATGCCGATCGCCGCGATCGGTCCGAGCCCTGCGGTGCCGTTGACCTTGGCCAGCATCAGGCAGAGCAGCGCCGCGATCACGGTTGCCGCCGAGGCGAAGATCGCCGGGCCGGCCGAGGCCAGTGCGGTCCGCATCGCCTCGTGCCTGTCGACGGTGTGGTGCAGCTCCTCGCGGTAGCGGGAGACGAGCAGGAGGGCATAGTCGGTGCCGGCGCCGAGGACGAGCACCGACATGATCGAGCTCGACTGGCCGTTGATCGTCACGCCCAGCTCCGAGACGCCGTAGCCGATCGAGCGCGAGAGGAACTCGGCGAAGACCACCGCCACCAGTGGGATGAGGAAGAAGAACGGCGAGCGGTAGATGACGATCAGCAGGAAGATGACCAGGCTGAGCGCCGCCAGCAGCAGGGTGCTGTCGATGCTTTCGAAGACTTCGATTGCATCGGCGGAGAAGCCGGCGCCGCCGGTGATCTTGACCTCGAGGCCGCCGCCGGGGTCGGAGATCTCATCCCGCCAGGCCTTGACCGGGTCGAGGATGCGGTCGCCCTCGCCGTTGCCGGCGATGTAGGCGGTGACGATCGCGGCCTTGCCGTCCTGCGAGCAGACCGGGCCGACGAATGGGGCGTAGCCGGCCGGTTGGCCGGGGATCGTCGAGGTGGAGGTTCCGCAACCGGGTTGGCTCCCCGCCGGGGGCGCCTTTGCCTGCGAGCCGGTGGCCTTGCCGCCCGCGGCGGCCGTCGCGCCGTCGGCGACCACCCCCGGGAAGCGCTCCTCGGTCATCGTCTCGACGTCCTCGGCGATCGTGCGCCGATCGGCGGCGGTCAGTCCTGACTCGCGACGGTAGACGATCACCGCTGCGGCGAGTTCGCCCTCCTGCAGCGATTCGGTCGCGTCGAGGGCGTCGGTCGATTCGGCTGAGCCTGGCAGGTAGGAGGTCGCCTCGTTGCTTTCGGCCTCTTCGAACTTGGTCGTCAGTTCAGCTGGGCCGGAGGCGATGAAGATCGCCAGGAACCAGACGGCGAAGACGACCCACTTGGTTCGGCGGCCGGCTGCGAAGGTGAAGAACGAGCCACGCACGGGGCAATCCTCTCAGAGTAGGTCGGTCAGGTGTTGTGCAGTGGTCACCGGCGCCTGACAGGCGAAGTTCTCGCAGACGTAGGCCGCCGCCCGACCGTCGACCTGGGTGCGGCCGGCGAGCAGGGACGGGGTCGCGCTTCCCTCGGGGCCGCCGGCGAGCACCAGGTGCGGTCGGTAGCCGGAGCGGACGACCGCAGCCAGCTCCGCCGGGTCATCCCCGATCAGCGCCACCTCCCTGGTCCGGGCGAGCTGGAAGTCGAGCGCACGCAACAGGTGAGCGAAGGCATCGGGCTGGCGCGGCGCCGCCTTGGCGAAGAGGCGCAGAACGCCCTCCGCCCACTCACCGTAGGAGCGCTCGCCCGTGAGCGCCTCGAGCCGCAGCAGCGCCAGGGCGGCGGCGGAGTTGCCGGAGGGAATCGGGTGGTCGCCGATCTCCTTGCGGCGGGCGATCAGCTGCTCGTGGTCGTCTGAGGTCGAGTAGAAGCCGCCCCGCTCGGGGTCGCCGAAGCGGGCGATCGTCGTGTCGGCGAGCGCTCGTGCCTCGTCGAACCAGCGCGCCTCGAACGTCGCTTCGTAGAGCGTCAGCAGCGCGTCGAGCAGGAAGGCGTGGTCCTCCAGGTAGGCGTTGAGCCGCGCCTCACCGTCCTTATAGGTGCGCAGCAGGCGACCGCTCTGATCGCGCAGGTCGCGCAGGACGAACTCGGCGCAGGCCCGCGCCGCGTCGAGGTAGTCGCCGCGGCCGAGCACGGCTCCCGCCTCGCCCAGGGCGGCGAGCATCAGGGCGTTCCAGGAGGTAAGGCGCTTGTCGTCGAGCCCTGGGCGCACCCGCCGTGAACGCACTTCGTACAGCTCCTGGCGAGCTGCCGCCAGTCCAGCGGGCTCCGGTGACTCGGCCCCGTAAGCGAGGTGGAGGATGCTGCGCCCCTCGAAGTTGCCCGCCTCGCTGACGCCGTAGTGGGCGCCGATCTTCTCAGCGCGGTCGCCCAGCACCGCCTCGAGCTCACCTGGCGTCCAGACGTAGAAGCGCCCCTCCTCACCCTCCGAGTCGGCGTCGAGCGCCGAGTAGAAGCCGCCCTCGGGGCCGCGCATCTCGCGCAGGGCCCAGTCGAGCGTCTCTTCGGTGATGCGGCGATAGCGGTCGTGGCCGAGCGCCTGCCAGCCGTGCAGGTAGGCCCGCGCCAGTTGGGCGTTGTCGTAGAGCATCTTCTCGAAGTGGGGGACGAGCCAGCTCGCGTCGACCGAGTAGCGGGCGAAGCCGCCGCCGATCTGGTCGTAGATGCCACCCGCCATCATCGCGTCGAGGGTGCGCTCGACCGGGGCCTCGATCCCGCGCGCCAGCAACAGCTCCAGCGACGAGGAGGGCGGGAACTTGGGCGCCCCGCCGAAGCCGCCGCGCTCCGTGTCGGCCGCTTGCCCGAGGGTCGCGATCGCTGCGTCGAGCGTGTCGGTGCCTGGCGCCTTGCTCGCCGGCTCGATCACGCCGATCGCCCCCAGCTGCGATCGCGTCTCCGGCGCCCGCTGGCGCAGCTCCTCCCGGCGGTTCTCGAATGCGTCGACGACGGCTTCCATCACCATCCGGAAGCTCGGCATCCCCCGTCCCTCGTCGGGCGGGAAGTAGGTGCCGCCGTAGAACGGGACGCCGTCGGGGTCGCAGAAGACCGTCATCGGCCAGCCGCCGTGGCCGCTGATCGCCTGCACCGCCTCCATGTAGAGGGCGTCGACGTCGGGGCGCTCCTCGCGATCGACCTTGACGCTTACGAAGTGCTCGTTCATGTAGGCGGCGGTCCCGGCGTCCTCGAAGGACTCGCGCTCCATCACGTGGCACCAGTGGCAGGCCGAGTAGCCGACCGAGAGCAGGATCGGGCGGTCCAGCGCACGTGCCCGCGCCAGCGCCTCCTCACCCCACGGGTACCAGTCGACCGGGTTGTCGCGGTGCTGGAGCAGGTACGGACTGGTCTCCTCCGCCAAGCGGTTGGCCATGCGCCCACACTACCCGCGGACCAACGAGGCCAACTTTTGGGGGGTCGGGGATCGCCGAAAGTGGGTTGCGATCGGCGATTTCGGCCCTTCCAACACCAATTTATGTCCGCATATACCTACATTCCTCAAGTGGCGAGCGAACGACTACCCGCGCAGAGCCAGCCGGCGATCGAAGCCGTGCTGAAGAAACTCGAGGATGAGGATCGCGAGGTCGTCCTGGCTGCGTTGGAGCGAGCCGAGCGCACCGAGGCCGAGCTTCGCTACCTGGCCGACCACGATTCGCTCACCGGGCTGCTCGACCGCCGCCGCTTCCGCGCCGAACTGGACCAGTACGTCTCCTTCAGCGCCCGCTACGGCGGCCGCGGCGCGGTGATGATCATCGACATCGACAGCCTCAAGGGGATCAACGACACCTACGGCCATCACGCCGGCGACAACCTGATCCGCCAGGTGGCGGGCGTGATGCGGGAACGGGTTCGCGGCACCGACATAGTCGCCCGCCTCTCCGGCGACGAGTTCGCGATCTTGATGCCCCAGACCGACGTCGAGGGTGCGCTGCACCTCGGCGAAGACCTGCGTTCCCAGATCGCCGAGACCATCCAGCCGACCCCAGACGCCGAGCCGGCGACGATCAGCGTCGGCATCACGATGTTCGGCGGAGAGAAGGGAATCGGCGCCGAGTCGGTCCTGGTTGCCGCCGACCAGGCGATGTACCGGGCCAAGGAGGGGGGGCGCAACCAGATCGCCCTCTTCCGTGACCCGGACGAGCCCCAGCGCGATCCCGAACGACGGCAGACGACCGCGGCCAGGATCCGCGACGCCCTCACCGACGACCGCCTCAGCCTCCATACCCAGCCGATCCGCAGCCTCGCCTCGGGCGGCATCGAACGCTACGAGCTGCTGCTGCGGATGACAAGCGAAGAGGGGGAGCTCCTGCCGGCTGCCTCCTTCATCGAGGCAGCGGAGCGCTCCGGGATGATCCAGGAGCTCGATCGCTGGGTTGTCGGACGCGCGCTCGAGTTGCTCGCCGAGCGCGAACAGAAGGGCGCGCCGCTTTCGCTGCACGTGAACATCTCCGGCGCCTCGCTGACCGACATCTCGGTGCTCGAGTTCATCGAACGGCGCCTCGACGAAGGCGGCGCCGACCCGTCCCGCTGCACCTTCGAGATCACCGAGACGGCGAACGTCTACGACTACGAGCGGGCGACGGGCTTCGCCGACCGGCTGACCGAGTTCGGCTGCCAGGTCGCGATCGACGACTACGGCGCCGGCTTCGGCCCCTTCCACTACCTGAAGCGGATCCCCTTCGACGTGATCAAGATCGACGGCTCCTTCGTCCGCGACATGCCGCGCTCAGACGCCGACCAGCTCACCGTTCAGGCGATCGTCCAGATCGCCCGTGGCCTCGGCAAGACGACGATCGCCGAGTACGTCCAGGACGACCAGACGACCGAGATGCTGCGCGAGTACGGCGTCGACATGGCCCAGGGCTACCACCTCGGGCGGCCGATGGGCCTCGACGAGGCCTTCGCCGAGACCGCTTAGCCGCGCAGCTCGGCGCGCTTGATCTTCCCGCTGGTCGTCTTCGGCAGCTCGGCGGCGAACTCGACGATGCGGGGGAACTTGTAGGGGGCGGTTTCGCGCTTGCAGTGCTCCTGCAGCTCGCGGGCCAGCTCCTCGCTTGGCTCGCGATCGCGCGGCACGACGATCGCGCGGACGACGGCGCCGCGCTCGGGGTCGGGGTGCGCGACGGCAGCCGCCTCGGCGACGGCGGGGTGCCCGAGCAGCACCGACTCGACCTCGACCGGGCCGATTCGGTAGCCAGAGGAGACGATCACGTCGTCGCCCCGGCCCTCGAACCAGAGGTGGCCATCCTCCTCTTGGTGGACGAGATCGCCGGTCGGCCACCACTCGTCCTCGAAGCGCTCGCCGTCGAGGTAGCGCGAGAAGAAGGTGGGGGAGGAGGACGCCTCGAGCTGAAGCTCGCCGCCGACGACGCGAACGACTACTCCCGGCAGCGGCTTGCCCATCGAGCCGGGTCGCACCGGTTCACCTTCGAGGTTGCCGGAGATGTGACCGGTCTCGGTCTGGCCGTAGCCGTCGGCCGGCTCCAGCCCGGTCGCCTCGCGAATGGCGGCGATCGTCTCCGCCTCCAGGGCCTCGCCGGCGGAGACCATGCGGCGCAGGCCCGGCAGGGGCCGCAGGGTGGTTCGCTTGGCCAGCATCCGGTACTCGGTCGGCGCCTGGCAGAGGACGTCGACGCCAAGCGCCTCGATCATGTCGAGGCGCTCCGCCGGGTCGAAGCGGCCCTCGTGGATCACCGCGGCGGCCCCGGTCAGCCAGGGGGCGAGGAAGACGTTGCGGGCCGACTTCGACCAGCCGGGAGCGGTCGTGCACCAAACAAGCTCACCGGGGCGTGAGCCGAGCCAGTGCTCTGCCTGGGCGCGCTGCCCGGCCAGGTAGCGGTAGGGATGGACGACGCCTCGTGGCTCGCCGGTCGTTCCCGAGGTGAAGACGATCAGGGCCGGATCCTCGGCGCCCATCTGCTCGATCGCCGCCGGCGTCTCCTGAGGGCGATCCTCGTCGAGCGTCTCGGCGACCTCGGCCAGAGTCATCGTCGCCACCCCTTCCGGCAGCTCGTCGAGCAGCTCCTCGGCGACAACGCAGAGCGCCGGCGCGGCCGCGCTCGCTCGCAGCTCGAGGTCATGCCGGCGCAGCTGTGGGCTGCAGGGCAGGGCAACGGCGCCCATCCGCCAGCAGGCGAGCAGGGTTAGCGCCCACTCGACCCGGTTGCCGACCATGGTCATCACCACGTCGCCGCGCTTCACGCCGCGTGCCGCGAAGGCACCGGAGAGGCCGGCAGAGCGGGCGATCAGTTCGCCGAAGTACCAGTCGCGCCGGTTCCCCTCGGCGTCGACGGCGACGATCCCCAGCCGCGAGGCGGGGGAGCGCTCCATCACGTCCTCGACGAAGTTCACGCGCGGCAGTCTGCCGCAACGAGCGGCAGGTGGCTCAGGTCGCTTCTGGGGCGGGCTCTGCCGCGGGCGAATCGGGTGGCTCGGACTCGGAGAAGCCGAAGCGCTCCTGGATGCGGCGCAGCGGCTTCGGCGCCCACCAGTTCCACTCGCCGAAGAGCCGCATCAGCGAGGGCACGAGCAGGGCGCGGACGACGGTCGCGTCGAGCATCACGCCGAAGGCCATCCCGATCGCGATCTGCTTGACGAAGAAGACGCTGCTGACGCCGAATGCGAGGAAGACGACCGCGATCGCCAGCGCTGCCGCGGTGATCACCCGGCCGGTGCGGCCGATGCCGATCGCGACCGCCTCCTCGTTGCTGTCGCCGAGGTCGTAGCGTTCCTTGATCCGCGCCATCACCAGCACGGCGTAATCGGTGGCGAGGCCGAAGATCACTGCGAAGAGGAAGACCAGGCTGGTCACCTCGATCGCGTTGGGCCCCGTGTAGTCGAGGGGCGCCTCGAGCCAGCCCTCCTGGAAGGCGAGGACGAGGATGCCGAGCGTTGCGCCGAGCGTCAGTGAGTTCATCACCAGCGTCTTGATCGGCAGCAGCACCGAGCCGGTCAGCAGGAAGAGGATGACGAGCGTGGTGAGGACCACGATTGCGACCACCAACGGTGCATGGTCGATCAAGCTCTGCTTCTGGTCGATGAAGCCGGCGGTGTTGCCGGAGACGAGCGTGGCGGTCGCAGCAGGCGGGTCGAGACCGCGGATCCCATGGACGACGTCCTGCGTCTTGGGATCGAGCGCGGCGCCCTCGAGGGCGAAGTTGGCGAAGGCGACCCGCTCCGAGGCGGGGATGAACGGTGCGCCGCCGGTGACGCCGTCAAGCGCTTCGATCCGCTGGCGGAAGGCGGCGAGTTGCGCTGGCCCGGCGCTGCCGTCGACGGTGACGGTGACCGCCTCGGTGACGTCGCGCGGGTAGTGCGCTTCGAGGTAGTCGTATGCCTTCGCGGAGGGCTCGTCGGGCGGCACGGCCTCGGCGCTGGGGCCGGCCAGGGTGGTCCACAGCAACGGCGCTGCTGCGGCCAGCATCAAGGCGGAGCTGGCCAGGGCAACGGCGATCGGGCGGCGCATGACGCCGCGGGCGAGGCGGTACCACCCGTCGGAGGTGTCGGACACCGCCGGCCCGCGACGGATTGAGAGGGCATCGATGCGGGGCCCGAGTATGGCCAGCAACGAGGGCACCACGAGGATCGCCATCAGCGAGGAAAGCACGGCGACCGAAGCGCCGGCGACTGCCATCGAGTAGAGGAAGCGCTGCGGCATCACGATCAGGGCCGCCATTGCCGCTGCCACGGTGAGGCCCGAGAAGACCGCGGTGCGGCCGGCCGTCTGAACCGTGCGGCGGTGCGCCTCCCGTGATGCGCCCCCGCGACTTATCTCCTCGCGATAGCGCGAGACCAGAAGCAGGGCATAGTCAACCGCTAGGCCGAGACTCAACCCGGTGGCGATGTTTAGCGCGAAGAGGGAGGTGTCGGTGAAGCTCGCCATGATCCGCAGCACGAGCAACGTGCCGATGATCGAGACCACGCCTAGCAGCAGCGGTATCGCCGCGGCCACCACGCCGCGGAAGACGAAGAGCAGCAGCAGGGCGAGGATCGGGAACGCGATCAGCTCTGCCTTGGTCAGGTCTTCCCGGGTCTGGTCGTTGGTCTCGTTGAAGCCCGGGGCGAAGCCGCCCATCGCGACGTCGAGCGAGCTCGAGGCGGCGATCGGCGCGACCCCTTCGGCGGCGTAGCCACCAGCGTCCTCGACGTCGGCGGTGGAGAGGTAGGCGGCGATCGCGACCGATTCGCCGTCGCGGGCGATCAACCGAGCGCCCTCGCGTGGGTTGCGCAGCGGGTTGAGGACACGTCCGACGTGCTCGACCTGCGCCGTCTCGCTGCTGAGGCGAGCGACCTCGGCGCGGACCGCGGGGTCGGTCGTGTCGAGCTTGCCGCCGTCGGGGTTGCGGACGACGAGGACGATCGCCGGGTTGGGGTTGTAGCCGAGCGAGTCGCGCAGGAGAACGGTTGCCCGCTCGCTCTCCGAAGCGCTGTCTGCGAAGCCGGCCGCCTTGAGGTGGCTCTCGACGTCTTTCCCGGCGGTCGCAGCGAAGACTACGAAGACCGCGACCGCGGCGAGTACGAGCTTCGGATGCTTCCAGGTGAGGTTTGCGATCCGGTTCATCTGGGGAGGAAACGGGGCCGGGAGACGAGGCGTGAGATCAGCATCGGCGGGACCGTACCAGATTTCAAAGTGATCACTTTGAAAAGCAAATTAACGTTGCTACGATCGCTACCATCGAATCGATGAAGAGACGTGAATACGACCAGTCGTGCAGCCTCGCCTGTGCGCTCGACCGTATCGGTGAGCGCTGGTCGCTGCTGATCGTGCGTGAGCTCTCGCTCGGCCCGTTGCGCTTCTCCGACCTGGTCCGTAACGTCGGCGGTGCGCCAACCGATGTTCTGACCAAGCGCCTGCGTGATCTCGAGAGCCACGACATCGTCCGTCGCCGCGATCTTTCCGCGCCGGCGACTGGCGTTGCCTATGAGCTGACCGATGTCGGCTGGGCATTGGAGCGGCCGATGCTCGAGCTGAGCCGCTGGGGCCTGCACTTCGAGCGGGTCGACGACGTCGTAGACCTGGCGCCAACCTCGTTGCCGAACGCGATCCGGACGATTTCCCAGCCGCCGGCGGATGCGCAGTTGACCGTCGGCCTGCGTAGTGGCGGTCAGGACTACTGGCTGCGGGTCGAGGAGGGCTGGATTGCCGCTGGTCGTGGCGAAGCCGAGGGCCCCGACCTGGTCCTGATCGGAGATCCGGCCCCGGTGCTGGCTGCTCTGGTCGCCGGCGAGGTGGCCGACGAGAGGATCGAGATCGAGGGTGACCGCAGCGCGCTGGCGGACCTACGCGCCTGGGTCGTCCTGCCCGAGCGTTTGCGAGAGACGGCGCGTGCCCTCGTCGCCGAGGGCAGCGCCGAGCCCGCCGCCGTTTAACGCAGTTCGGACGAGCTCTTGCCGAGCAGCTGGCGCGCCACGATCAGCAGCTGGATCTGCTGCGTGCCCTCGAAGATGTCGAGGATCTTGGCGTCGCGCGCCCACTTCTCCAGCAGCTCGTCCTCGCCGTAGCCGACGGCGCCGCAGAGCTCGACGCAGCCGAGCGCCACGTCAACGCAGGTGCGGCCGGCCTTCGCCTTCGCCATCGAGGCCTGCAGCGAGTTCGGCTTCCCGTTGTCGGCCATCCAGGCCGCCTGCAGGGTCAGCAGCCGTGCCGCCTCGTAGTCGGCCTCCATCTCCAGGTAGCGGGAGACGGCGGCCGGCTGGGAGAGGGCAGGCAGCGCGTAGTCGATCTCGACCCCGGCTTCGGCCAGGCACTCGCGCGCCCGCTCGAGCGAGGCGCGGGCGACGCCGACGGCCATCGCCGCGACCAGCGGCCGCGTGTTGTCGAAGGTCTGCATCGCCCCGCCGAAGCCCTGCTTGTCCACGACCTCGGAGCTGCCCAGCAGAGCCTCTTTCGGCACCCGGCAGTCCTGCAGGGTGAAGTTGGCGGTGTCCGAGGCGCGGATCCCGAGCTTGTGCTCGAGCCGGTCCAGCTTCAGCCCGGGGTTGTCGCGCTCGACGATGAACGACTTGATCGCCGCTCTCCCTTTCGAGGGATCGAGCGAGGCCCAGACGACGATCAGGTCGGCGCGGTCGCCCGAGGTGACGAAGATCTTCTCGCCGTTGAGCACGTACTCCTCGCCGTCGAGCTTGGCAGTGGTGCGGATCGCCGCCGAGTCCGAGCCGGCCTCGGGCTCGGTGATCGCCATCGCCGCCCACTTGCCGCCGTAGCGCTCGAGCTGCTCCTCGGTCGCCACGGAGGCGATCGCCGAGTTGCCGAGGCCCTGGCGCGGCATCGAGAGCAGCAGGCCGACGTCGCCCCAGCAGAGCTCGACGATGCCGAGCACGGTGGAGAGGTTGGAGCCGTTGCGGTTGCCGCTGTCGCCGTTGTCGCTCGACTCGCGGCGCACGCCGGCGGCGCCGGCGCCGCCGATGTCAGAGCCCTCGTTCATCCCGTCGATCAGCGAGGCGAGCATGTCGAGCTCCTTGGGGTAGGAGTGCTCGGCCTCGTCGTACTTGCGCGAGATCGGCCGGAAGACCTCGGTCGCGACCTGGTTGGCCTGGCTGGCCAGTGGCTTGAACTTCTTCGGTATCTCGAGATTGATCATGTCTGCCTTTCGCTTGGTCGAGCGCGGGTGGCACTAGACGAGCAGGGCGCCCTCCATCACGCCCGCTGCACGTAGGTCGCGGTACCAGCGCTCGACCGGGTGCTCCTTGACGAAGCCGTGGCCGCCGAGCAGCTGCACTCCTTCGGAGCCGATCTCCATTCCCTTGGCGGCGCAGAGCTTGCGCGCCAGGGCGGCCTCGCGGCCGAACTCCTGTCCCTGGTCGGCGCGGCTGGCCGCGCGGTAGGTGGCGAGCCGCATGCCGGCGGACTCGATGCCGATGTCGGAGACGCCGAAGGCGACCGCCTGGCGGTTGGAGACCGGTTCGCCGAAAGCGGTGCGTTCGTTGACGTAGGGGATGACGTAGTCGAGGACGGCCTGCGAGGCACCGACCGCCAGCGAGCACCAGGCGACCCGCGCCCGCTGCACGCACTCGACGTAGTCCTCATGCTTGCCTTCGCCGAGCAGGGCGCTGCCCGGCAGGCGCACGTCCTCGAGCAGCAGGCGGCCGGTCGCGGCTGCCCTCAGGCCCATCGCCGGCTCGTCCTGCACCGAGAGCCCAGAGGCGCCCGACTCGATCACGAACAGCGCCGGGCCCTTGCCCTCAGCCTCGGCGGCGACGAGGAAGAGCTCGCACTCGGTGGCGCGGGCGACCAGCGACTTGGCGCCGCTGAGTACCCAGTCCTCGCCGTCCCGCCGGGCCGTCGTCTCCAATTTCAGCGGGTCGAAGAGCGGCCGTGGCTCGAGCATGGCAAGGGCGGCAGCTGGCGCGTCCTCACTGCTGAAGGGGGGGAGGTAGGTGGCCTCCTGCTCGGCCGTGCCCCAGTGGCCGATCGCGGTCGCGACCGCGCCGGGAGCGAGCGTGGCGTAGGCGATGCCCATGTCGCCGTGGGCGAGCGCCTCGCCGACAAGGGCGCTGGTCGTCGCTGCCTGCTCGTGCATGACGCCGCCGAGCTCCTCGGGGATGCCGAGCATGTTGACGCCGAGCTCGCTCGCCTGCGCCAGCAGCTCGGCCGGAACCGTGCGCTCGGCGTCGGCCTCCTGGGCGGCGGGGCGGACTTTCGCCGCGGCGAAGTCGCGCACCGCCTCCTGGAACATCTGCTGCTCGTCGTCGGGGCTGATGTCGAAGAGGCTGCGCGGCTTGCCGGTCGCCTGGCGTGCCGGTTTACCCAGCTTCTGCGCCGCCTTGAAGGTGCGCCCAGCGGCGGTCGCCGTGCGGAAGCCGCCCTTGGTGCCCTGGAACAGCGCCCGCTCGACCTGCTTGCGGACGCGGATCCGGTCGAGCAGGTCCGAGCCGGCGAGCCAGTTGAGTGCCCGCAGGCCGATGCCCATGCTGCGCTCAGCCACTCCCGTATTGCCTTTGCCGTTGCCGTTCACTTCGATTTCCTCCCGCTGTTGGACTTGGCCTCGACCGGTTTCAGGTGGCCGTCGAGATGGGGTATCTGGCGCTTCGAGTCGCGCACTGCGAACTCGATCTCCTCGCTGCCGGCGTCGCTGAGGAACTCGACCTTGCCCGGCAGCCGGATCGGCTTGCGAAAGCGCACGTCGACCGAGAAAGCGTCGGGAAGGCGTCCCTCCAGGGCCGCCAGACAGCGCGCCTTGGTCCACATGCCATGCGCGATCGCGCTGGGGAAGCCGAGCGGTTTCGCGGTCAGCGCGTGCATGTGGATCGGGTTGCGATCGCCGGAAACCGCCGCGTAGCGGCGTCCCAGATCCCCTCCTAGCTTCCACTCCGCGCTAGGCGTGAGGCTCTCCGTCTCGGCTCCATCATCGCCCGGGCGTGGTTGAGCTTTGGTCCGCATGGCGGTCGAAACCTCAACCACACCCTTGCCGCCGCGGCGCAGCATCGTGCTGGTTGATTCCCAAGCCTTCTGGCGACCGCTCCAGACCTCGGTAACGAGGCTGAAGGTCTGACCGCGCTTGTGAGGCTGCAAAGGCGTTGGCCGCACGCATAGCCTCAGCTCCTCGCCGAGACCCAACGGCCGGTGCTGTGCGATCCGGTTCTCGATATGGACGAGGCCAACTGCGCCGAACGGGAAGCTGCCATCGGCCATCACCGCCATGTGCAGGGGGAAGGCGAGTACGTGCGGGTAGGTGGGCGGGAGCTGGTCGCGCAGGGTGAAGCCGCAGACCTTGGCGTAGGCGGCGACCGCGTCGGGGGCCGGCTGTACTCCGGCGAGCGTCAGCTCCAAGTCAGGGACGTCTTTGCCCCTGCCCGGCACGAAGGGCAGCCACGAGGCGCCTGGGATCAGCGGTGCCGCCGCCCGCGCGTAGAGCGGCAGGATCGCCGGTGAGCTGTCGAGCGTGCGCGCCGCCATTCAGGCCCCCAACAGGCTCTGGCCGCAGACCCGGACGACGTTGCCGTTGACGCCGGTCGAAGCGGGGCTGGCGAACCAGGCGATCGTCTCGGCGACGTCGACCGGCAGCCCGCCCTGCGACATGCTGTTCATGCGGCGGCCGGCTTCGCGGATCGGGATCGGCATCGCGTCGGTCATCTGCGTTTCGATGAAGCCGGGGGCGACCGCGTTGATCGTCGCGCCGCGCTTTGCCAGCTCCGGCGCCATCGCTTCGACCATGCCGATCACGCCCGCCTTCGAGGTCGCGTAGTTGGTCTGGCCGGAGTTGCCGGCGATGCCGCTCATCGAGGAGACGCAGACGATGCGGCCGTTCTCGCGCAGGAGGTTGCGGTGCAGCAGCTCGTCGTCGATCCGCTCCTCGCTGGAGAGGTTGATCTCCATCAGGCCCGCCCAGCGGTCCTCGGGCATCTTGGCGATCGTGCGGTCGCGGGTGACGCCGGCGTTGTGGACGACTACGTCGACACCATCGGCTAGCCGCTCGGCGATCGTCGCCGGCGCGTCGATGTCGGTGATGTCGAGCTCGATCGTCTCTGCCTCGAGCCGCTGGGCCACACCTGCGAGGTTCTCGGCGAGCGCCGGCACGTCGAGCAGGACGAGCTCGGCGCCGTCGCGGTGCAGGGTCTCGGCGATCGCAGCGCCGATCCCGCGCGAGGCGCCGGTGACCAGCGCCCGGCAGCCGTCGAGCGGCTTCTCCCATTCGGGACGCGGTGCCTTCGCCACTCCCTCGCCGATCCGGATCACCTGTCCGGAGACGTAAGCGGAGCGGGGCGAGAGGAGGAAGCGCAGGGTCGAGTCGATCTGGTCCTCGGCGCCCTCCGCCACGTAGACCAGCTGCACGGCGATGCCGCGGCCGATCTCCTTGCCGAGTGAGCGGGTGAAGCCCTCGAGGGCTCGCTGCGCGGTCGCGGCCCGTACGGGCAGTCTGCTTGGCGGCGTGCCGAGCACGACGACGCGGCCGGATCGCTCGACCCGTCTCACGTTGGGGTGGAAGAAGCGCTGCAGCTCGATCAGCTCGGTCGAGTCGGAGATCCCCGAAGCGTCGAAGATCAGCGCCTGGACCGGGCTGTCGGATTTCTGCGGCCGCGGCGCGCCGACGTCGCCGAGCACCTGTTCGATCGCCTTGCCGAGCCGGCCCCCTGGCGCGGCGCCGACCAGCGCGGCGGCGAACGTCTCGGGCGCGCCCGCAGAGCGGCGCTTCAGCGTCGCCGGGCGTGGCAGGCCGACCCGCGGCGCGATCAGCTTGCCCGGGGGCGAGTTGACCAGCTGTGCGTAGAGGTCGCTCATTTTCCGTCCTTTCCGGGGGCTTCTAGGATCGCGACGACACCCTGGCCGGCGGCCGCGCAGATGCTGATCACGCCACGACCGGAGCCGCGCTCGTGCAGCTCCTTGGCCAGCGAGGCGACGATGCGGCCGCCGGTGGCGGCAAAGGGATGGCCAGCGGCGAGCGAGCCGCCGTTGACGTTGAGCCGCTCGCGGGAGATTGCCCCGAGCGGCTTCTCGCGGCCGAGCCGGTCGCGGCAGAAGCGCTCGTCCTCCCAGGCACGCAGAGTGCAGAGCACCTGGGCGGCGAAGGCCTCGTGGATCTCGTAGAGGTCGAAGTCCTGCAGGCTGAGGCCGTTGCGGTCGAGCATGCGAGGCATCGCGTAGGCCGGCGCCATCAGCAGCCCCTCGCGCTTGTGGACGTGGTCGATCGCCGCGGTCTGACCATCGACGAAGTAGGCGAGGATCGGCAGCTCGCGTTCCTTCGCCCACTCCTCGCTTGCCAGCAGCACGGCCGAAGCGCCGTCTGAGAGCGGGGTCGAGTTGGCGGCGGTCATCGTGCCGGCCTCGCCGCCGAAGACCGGGCCGAGCTTGGCCAGCTTCTCGGTCGAGGAGTCCGGGCGCAGGTTCTGGTCGCGCTCGAGCCCGAGATACGGATTGACGAGGTCGTCCATGAAGCCGCGCTCGTAGGCGGCGGCGAGGCTGTGGTGGCTGCGTACCGTGAGCTCGTCCTGCTCCTCGCGCCCGACGCCCCACTCGGCCGCCATCACGGCGCAGTGCTCGCCCATCGAGAGGCCGGTGCGCGGCTCCTCGTTGCGCGGGATCGAGGGCACGACGTGGCCGGGGCGCAGCCGGGTCAGCTGCTTGAGCCGGCCCGTCGTCGACTTCTCGCGGTTGGCGTCGAGCAGCACCTCACGCAGGCCCTCGTTGACGCCGATCGGCGCGTCGGAGGTGGTGTCGGCGCCGCAGGCGATGCCGGAGTCGATCTGGCCGAGGGCGATCTTGTTGGCGACCAGGATCGCCGTCTCGAGGCCGGTGCCGCAGGCCTGCTGTACGTCGTAGGCGGGCGTCTCGGGGGCGAGGCGGGTGCCGAGCACGCTCTCGCGGGTCAGGTCGCGGTCGCGCGAGTGCTTGAGCACGGCGCCGCCGGCGACCTCGCCGATCGTCTCGCCGCCGAGCGAGTAGCGCTCGACCAGGCCGTCGAGCGCGGCGGTGAGCATGTCCTGGTTGGACGCGCGCGAGTAGACCGAGTTGGAGCGCGCAAAGGGGATTCGGTTGCCGCCGACGATGGCGACCCGACGGGGACTCTCAGTCAACGTCGATGCCTTTCGATTGGAGTGCGATACAGGGACGTGCAGGGGCCGCAAAAGCCTCCCGCCGCCGTTTACCCGCTACATGGATCGATGTAAACGTAACCGAGACATCGATCGATGTCCAGGTCAACGTGATCGGTCGCACACTTGCCCGGGCGACAAGCACCCGGCGCGGCAATGGTGAGAGCTAGGCGACCTCGGAGAACCCGTAGCGCTGCTGGAAGCGGCGCAGCGGCGCCGGCGCCCACCAGTTCCAGTCGCCGAAGAGCCGCATCAGGGCGGGGACGAGCAGGGCCCGGACCAGCGTCGTGTCGATCAGCACTGCGGCGGCGTAGCCGAGGCCGGCCTCCTTCATGAAGAAGATCGAGCTGGTGGTGAAGGCGAGGAAGACGGCGGCGAGGCAGATTCCGGCGGCCGAGATCACCCTGCCGGTGCGGGCGATGCCACGGGCCACCGCCTCTTCGTTGGGCAGGCCGGAGTCGTGCAGCTCCTTGATCCGGGCGAGGACGAGGACGGCGTAGTCGGTGGAGAGGCCGAAGATGACCGCGAACATCAGCACCAGGGTCGAGGTCTCCATCCCCTCGGGGCCGTCGTAGCCGAGCGGACCGTCGAGCAGGCCCCACTGGAAGGCCGCGACGATCACGCCGAGGGTGCCGGCGAGCGTCAGCAGGTTCATCACCAGCGTCTTCAGCGGCAGCACCACCGACCCGGTCAGCATGAACAGCAGGAGCAGGGTGGTCAGCGTGATCACCGCGATGACGAGGGGGAGGTTGTCGCCGAGGCTTGTCTTCAGGTCGAGGAATTCGGCGGTGTAGCCGGAGACCAGCAGGGGCGCCGGGCCCTCGAGGGCTCGAATCGAGCGGATGGCGTCCTGCGCTTCGCCGTTGAGCGCGTTGTCCGAGCTTCCGCTCAGGCCGAAGTTGGCGACTGCCAGGTCGGGGGCGACACGACGAAATGGAACCGGGTAGGAGACGTCGTCGATAGCGGCGATCCGCCTCGAGAGTCGCGCCAACTGTGCTCTGCTCGCCTGTCCGTCGACGGCGACTGGTACCGGGGTGCCGAGCGTGGTCGGGTAGTCCTGGTCGATCGTCACCACCACGTCGCGCGACGGTTTTCCCACGGGCATCGTGTCGGTGCCGGGGACGGTCAGGTTGACGCCCAGTACCGGCACGGCGAGCAGCAGCAGGAGCGACGAGGTGGACAGCGCAACCACGACCGGGCGGCGCATGACCCCGCGGGCGAGCCGGTACCAGCCGCCGGATTCGTCCGAGAGGGTGGGACCGCGGCGCAACGAGAGGGCGTTGACCCGCTCGCCCAGCAGCGCCAGCAGCGCGGGCACGACCAGCAGCGCGCCAAGCGCAGCGAAGAGTGAGACGAACGCGCCACCGGCGCCGAGCGAGTAGAGGAAGCGCTGGGGCAACAGCGTCAGCGCCGCCATCGCGGCAGCCACGGTAAGGCCGGAGAAGATCACGGTGCGCCCTGCGGACTCGACCAAGCGGCGGTGCGACTCCCGGGTCGGGCCGTCGCGCTCGAGCTCCTCGCGGTACCGGCTGACCAGCAGCAGGCCGTAGTCGACCGCTAGCCCAAGCCCCATAGCGGTGGTGATGTTGAGGGCGAAGACGGAGGTGTCGACGAACTCCGACATCACCAACAGAGCGAGGAAGGTGCCCGCGATCGAGACCATCCCGACGAGCAGCGGGATCGACGCGGCGACGACGCCGCGGAAGACGATCAGCAGGAGCAGGGCCAGCAGCGGGAAGGCGATCAGCTCGGCCCGGACGAGGTCCTTCTCGAGCGTGTCGCTGGTCTCGTTGAACCCGGCGGCGATGCCGCCGACGGTTACCCCGAAGCGGGTCGAGTCGAGCTGCTGCGTTGCTTCGTCAGCGGCGCTGGTGAGAACCTCCGCGTCGCTGCTGGAGAAGTAGGCGTTGAGCAGCAGCGAGCTCCGATCGGTGGCGATCAGCTGAGGCGAGCCGCCGGCGAGCGGGTCTTCGACTCGGGCGATTCCATCGATCCTGAGCAGTTGGGCGCCGAGGCGCTTCGTTTCCCTGGCGAGCGCCGGCGAGCGGAGCGGCAGGCGCTTGGCGCCGTCCGGCGGAGTGATCCGCACCACGATCCCCGGCATCGCGTCGCTGCCGGTCTTTGCGATCAGCAGCTCCTGCGCTCGGCTGCTCTCGCTGGCCGGATCGCTGAAGCCCGCCGCCTTGAGGTGCTGCTGGACGTCTTTGCTGAGGACGAAGGCGAGGATGGTGAAGACGCCGACCGCCGCGAGGACGAGCTTCGGGTGCTTCCAGGTCAGGTCTGCGAGCCGGGTCAATGCAAGTCGCAAGCCTCGACCGCGGTCGCTCGCCCGACCGTGACGTTGATCACCCTGATCCTGGATCCGCCCGGGCGGGGGCTCAGCTCTCGTAGAGCTTGACGACGCGAACCGCGCCGTCGGGCGCCGCGTCGACGCAGAGGTTGCAGAGAACGCACTCGTCGAGATTCTTGGTGACGACCTCGACGCCGGCGTCGCTCGCGGCGAAGATGTCGACGGGGCAGACTTCTTCCAGCTTCTTGGCCAGCTCGGCGTCGCCGGCGACCGAGGCGTCGACCTCGACGTCGATGAAGACCTTGTGGAGCGTCTCGGCCATCAGGCTGCGACCCCAAGCTTCTGCTTGACCGCGTCGGGGATCTCGTCGATCCGCTCGACGACGCGGATGCCGGCGGCTTCGAGGCGGGCGATCTTCTCGGTCGCCGTGTCCTCCACGCCCTCGACAATAGTTCCCGCGTGGCCGAAGCTCATCCCCTTCATCTCATCGTCGTCCATGAACTTGCCCGCCATGAAGGCGACGATCGGCAGGCGTGAGTCGTTCTCCCTGACCCACTCGGAGAGCTGCGCCTCCATGCGACCGCCGGGCTCGGTGTAGATGACGATCGCCTGGGTCTGCTCGTCGGCCTCGAAGTAGGGCATCAGCTCGGCGTAGGTGGAGCCGATGATCGCGTCGCCGCCGATCGAGACGGCGGTCGAGACGCCGAGGCCGGCCTGGGTTAGTGAGGAGGAGATCTCGGTGGTCATCCCGCCCGAGCGGCTCATCACTCCGACCGGGCCGGGGGCGTAGGCCTTGGCGGCGTCTTTCGCCGGGCCGCCGATGCCGCCCATCTTGCAGACCTCGGGCACGATCAGGCCGAGGCAGTTGGGGCCGATGATCCGTGCTCCGCGCATGTCGGCGAGCTCGACCATCTGGGCGACGTCGCGGCGCGGGATGCGCTCGGTGACGATCACGATCAGCTTGATCCCGTTCTCGATCGCCTCCAGCACCGCGTCCTTGGTGAAGGCGGGGGGGACGGTGACGACCGAGCCGTCGATCGGGCTGCCGTAGTGCTCGACCGCCTGGGCGACGGTGTCGAAGACCGGCACGCCGTGGACCTCGCGACCCTTGCGGCCAGGGGTGACGCCGCCGACGACCTTGGAGCCGTAGTCGAGGCACTCCTTGGTCAGGTTGACCGCCTCGCGCCCGGTGATCCCCTGGACGATGAAGGTCGTCTCCTTGTTCAGCAGGATCGACATCAGGCAGGCGCTCCCTGGATCTTCGAAACGGCGCGTCCCGCCGCCTCCCACATCGAGACCGAGCGGTCGCAGTACTCGACGCCGTAGCGATCGAGGATCTTGAAGCCCTCGTCCTCCCAGGCGCCGGGGATGCGGAAGATCGCGATCGTCTCGCCGGGGTCCTTGCCGAGCTCGAGGCAGGCCTTGATCACGCCGCGGGCGACGATGTCGACGCGGGTGTTGGAGACGATCGACATCATCACGGCGATCTTCTCGACGCCGTCCTTCTCCAGCACCTCCTTGGCCAGACCGCAGGCCTTGGCGACCGAGGGGTTGCCGCCGATCTCGGAGTAGTTGGCCGGCTTGCCGCCCTGGCTGCGGACCGCATCGGTCAGGGTCAGCGAGCCGCCGCCGGCGCCGATCACGAGGCCGAGGTTGCCCTCGAAGCCGTGGTCCTTGCCCTGGATCACGCCGCGATGGTCGGCGGCGTCGATCGCGGCGACGTTGCGCTCGAAATCGGAGGGCTCGTAAGTCTCGCGCGTGTCCTCCTCGGCGATTTCCAGGTGCTTGCGCAGCAGCGCCTTCTGCCGCCCGACCGCCTCGTTCTCCATCTCCATGTGGGCGTCGAGGGCGACGAAGCTGCCGTCGGTCAGCTCGACCAGCGGATTGATCTCGGCCAGGGTCATGTCGTAGTCGCGGAAGAGCCGGGCGAGCTTGGCCAGGATCGGCGTCGCCCGGTTCAGCTGCGAGCCGGTGACGCCGGTCGCGGCGACCGCCTGCTTGGCCTCGAAGTCGGCGATCGGCAGGAGATTGGAGAGGTGGCCGCGGCCGACGTGGTCGGGGTGGGTCTCGGCGACCTCCTCGATGTCGATCCCGCCCATGTCGCTGAACAGCATCAGCGGCCGCTTCGCGGTGCCGTCCCAGACGACGCTTGCGTAGTACTCCTGCTTGACCTCGGCTTTGGGGTCGACGAGGACGCCGCGCGGCATGTGGCCGTTGATCTCCAGCTGCAGGATCGCCTCGGCGTGCTCTGCGGCCTCATCGGGCGTGTCGGCGAACTTGACCCCGCCGGCCTTCATCCGTCCGCCGCTCAGCACCTGCGACTTGATCACGGTCGGACCGCCGATCTCCTCGGCGGCCTTGCGTGCCTCGTCGGCCGTTTTGCAGAAGCCGTACTTAGTGACGGGAATCCCCGCCAGCTCGACGATCTTGCGTGCCTCGTACTCGTAGAAGCGCATTGCGGCGCGGAACCCTATCTGAAGGGATGGGGCGCTCGGCTACTCGCCGCCGAAGGGCGGCTGCGGGAAATCCGGAATGTTTCGCATCCCGAAGGGAACCGAGCTCCGCTTGGCGAACTGGGCGCGGACCTTGCCGCGCTTGTCCAGCCCGTACCGGGTCGCGGCCCTGCCGCGGAATATCCCGACCGCGTTCGCTTGGGCGGCGGCGACCTCGTGCCAGCGCCCTTTCGTCAGGGCCTGGATCACGACCCTGCCGGGGCCACTGCTCGGCGTGCGCCCCCAGAACTTCAGGCCCTTCGTGCCGGGATAGGCGACGAAGGGAAAGCGGAAGACGCCGAGGACCTTCTTCGGACGGTCTTGGGCGACGGTGGGGCCACGGAAGTAGAGGCCGGACTGCAGCGTCTCGCCAAACGGTGCGTTGCCGGTCGGGGAGTCGCGCAGGCTGAACCAGAAGAACGTGTGGACCCCGGCACTCCACGCCTCGTGCATTGCCTCCGCGGCCCAGCGAGTGAGGATCCTCATCGGTAGGCCACCCGGATCGGGTGGCTTCGAGTCCCACGAGAACTCGGTGATCCAGAGGGGGGTATGGCGGAATGCGCCGTTGATCCTGCCTGCCCGATCCGCCGCCGCCAGCAATCTCGTCAGCCTCCTGAGGCTGCCGATCTGGACTTCGGTGGGACCGCCTTCGTGGGTCGGTCCCCCGGACGTATACGGGTGCATGTCGAAGATGTCGAAGTTGACCCCGCCTCCGCAGTCGCCCTTCGTCGGCCGCGGGTGCTTGCCGCCGGTCATGCAGAGCAGCAGCCGGGCGAAGCGTTCCGGGCCGACCGTGTAGCCGGGAACCGCGATCGGGCCGAGGCCCGCCGCGATCACGAGATTCGAGGGGTCGACGCCCTTGATCGCGGCATAGAAGGCGTTGATCAGGTCCCTGTAGAGGCCCGGCGAGACCGGCTTCTTGCCGTTGTACTGGGGCTGGAAGAAGAGGACCAGGTTGGGCTCGTTCAGGCCCTGCCAGTACTTGACCCTCGGAAGGCCGCCGAACTGGCCGCTGTAGCGGCGTGCGGCGGCGGTGGCGAAGGCCGCGAGGTCGGCGGGGTCGGGATTGCAGGGGGCCCCGGTGTCGATCTTCTCTGGCGGACAGCGCTGGGCCCAGGCGGGTGCGCTGCGGATCTGCAGCACCGGAGTCACACCGGCGGCGACCGCGGCCTGCACCCAGCGATCCGTTTCCTCCCAGTCGTAGTTGCGGTCGGCGGGGTTTTCCGGTTCCCAGGCAGTCGGCCGGTCGCCTGGCGCAACGATCGACCAGCGCACCGGCGCCTGGGCGAGCTGTGCTCCGGCCTGCTTGACGTGTTCGAGCGCGACGGCGGGTTCCTCATTGGGCAGCACGTAGGAGACGCCGGTCTGCAGCGGCGCCGGCGCCGCTGCGGCGGGCGCGGCACACAGCGCCAGGCCGGTGCACGAGGCGAGCAGCGCGAGCAGCACCCAGGCGGTGGTGCTGCTGCGGTTGTTGGCTCTTGCAGCCGCCGAGCCGGGGCCGACGTCAGTCAACCTGTTGCCTCTGTCGCCAGAGATAAGCGAGCGACCAGAGGATGGTTGCGAGGATCACCAGCGGCAGCAGCATCCCCGACTGGCCCGAGGTCGAGAGCCCGGTCGCCTGCTCTATCGCGGAGCCGGCCCCGGATGATCCCTCCGGGATCTCGACTGCGACCAGCTGGGCGCTGGTGGTGTCTGGGCTCACTTTCGGTTGGCGATTCTGTCCGGCTGGACCGTTGCCACCGCTGCCTTTCCCAGAGCCGGCGCTGGCGCCGCCGCCGGCCGAATCGTCATCTGGGCTCCCGGTCGCCGGCGCGGCCGGCGTTTCCGGCGTTACCGACGCCGGCGCCGTCGCCGCTGCGGTTTCGGCGGCGGCCTGGCCATCTGGGCCCTGCTGCTGGAGCTTGTGGGTGTTGCTGTTGCCGAGAACCTTGGTGGGGGAGCGGTGGTGGGCAGCCTCGTCGGTCTTCTTGTCGCCGCCTGGAGTCGGGAACGCCTCGGTGTACTGCGTCGCGGCGGAATTGCCCGGCGGGATCACCGCGCCATTGGCCGCGACAGCGCCAGGGCCCACGGCCAGGACGGCGAGCATCGCGGTTGGAAGCGCAAATCGGGTCTTGAGAGTTTTCATCGCGTTTGTCGTACCGGGAAGGTATTCGCGCGCCTGCTGCGATCGGGTCTGTCCGGCGCCCGCTCGTAGCATAGAACCGCATGCACTCGTCATCGATTCGGTCTGGCGCCGCGCAGGAATATGCCCGCAGGGTCGACTGGGGGGCGGTTGCCGTCTGGGCGCTCGGCTTCGGGCTCGTCGTCTTCGTGGGCCTCGAAGGCGGCGGCTATGACCCCCTAGTGCACGACCGGGTCGGGATCGCGGTCTGGTGGATCCTGCTTGCCGGCGTGGCAGTCGGCGTCCTGCCCAATCGGCGCCTTCCCAGGCTCGCCTGGGTCGCCCTCGCCCTCTTTGCCGCTTTCGTCCTCTGGACGGCCCTCAGCCTGATCTGGACCGAGAGCAGCGAGCGAACGGTCGCCGATCTGGCCCGCCTCGCGGGTTATCTCGGCGCGCTCGCGCTCGCCGTCTTCGCCGCCGGAGGCCCGAACGGCCGGCGCTTGGTCGCGGCCGTCGGCGCGGGTGTCGCCGTGGTGGCGGTCGTCGCTCTGCTCTCCCGCCTGCACCCGGCCTGGTTCCCCGAAGCCGGCCAGACCGCCCGCTTCCTCTCCAGCGGTCGCGAACGGCTTTCCTACCCGCTCAACTACTGGAACGGGCTCGCTGCGCTGATCGCGATCGGCGCCCCGCTGCTGCTCCAGGTCGCGACCGACGCTCGCTCGATCGTGGCGCGAGCTGCGGCGGCGGCCGTGCTGCCGGCGATCGCGCTGGCCGCCTTCTTCACTCTCTCGCGCAGCGGCATCGCTGCGGCGCTCGTTGCGCTTGCCCTCTTCCTCGCCTTCACCTCGGACCGCCTGCCCAAGCTGCTGACGGCGTTGCTCACCGGGGCAGGGGGAACGGTCCTGATCGCCCTCGCGACGCATCGCGACGCCCTGCAGCATGCGCGCGACAATGCCGTCGCCCACCAACAGGGCGACGAGATGATCCTGCTGGTCGTGATCGTCTGCTTGCTGGTCGGGCTTGCGCAGGCGGGCATCTCGCTTGCCTTCGGCGAGGGGCGGCGACCGAGTTGGTCGATCGTTCCCCGCTCCCACGCGCTCACGACCGTTGCGGTCGCTGGCTTGGTGGCATTGATCGCGGCGGTTGCCTTCGACGCCCCGGGCAGGGCGTCGGATGGCTGGTCGGAATTCAAGGGCGGGGAGGCTCCCGGCAGAGGGGCCGAAAGGCTGGGCAGCGTTGCCGGCGAGAGCCGCTACCAGTTCTGGGGCGCGGCGGTGCGCCAGAACGCGACCGATCCCCTGATCGGCACCGGCTCTGGCACTTTCGCCTACTGGTGGACGCGCGAGGGAGACGTGCCGGAGATCGCCCAGGACACCCACTCGCTCTACCTTCAGACTCTCGGCGAGGTGGGGATCGTCGGGCTTGCTCTGCTGGCCGCCTTCCTGGCGGCGATCCTCATCTGGGGTGGCAGGAACGTGGTGCGCGCCAGCTCTGCGGAGCGGCCGTACCTGGCGGCGGCACTTGCCGGCTGTACGGCGTTCTTCCTCACCGCGATCTTCGACTGGATGTGGCAGATCCCTGTGCTGGCGCTCGCCATGCTCTTGCTGGCCGCTGTCCTGGTGACCGCGCGGAGTGAAGATGGGGAAGGCGGCGGGGCGCTGCCGATTCCCTGGCGTGCCGCGGTCGCCGTCACGGCCCTGATCGCGATCGTGGCGATCGCGATCCCGCTCGCCTCGACCAGCCTGCTGCGCCAAAGCGAAGCCGACGCCCGCGCCGGCGACCTCGGCGCAGCGCTGCAGTCGGCGCGCAGCGCCCAAAACGTCGAGCCGGGGGCGGCCAGCCCCCGCCTCCAGCAGGCTCTCCTGCTGGAGGCCCAGGGAGACTTCGACGCTGCGGCCGAGGCAGCGCAGGAGGCCGGGGATCGCGAGCCAACCAACTGGCGCACCTGGTTGGTCCTGTTCCGGATCGAAGCCGAGCGGGGCAATGCCGGCGCCGCTTTGCGCCTCTACCGCAAGGCCCGCGCGCTGAACCCTTACTCCGAACTCTTCCAGCGCTGAACCGGAGCCCTGGGATACTTTGCGTCCCGATCGATCCGAAGGGAGTTAGATGAAATCGCTGGTCCGGACTGGTGCGGTTGTCGCGTTGCCCCTCCTAGTGTTTCTCGCCGTGGGCTGCGGGGGAACGGTTATCGACGACGCCAAGACCGAGGCGGCGATCGAACAGAACCTCGAGGACTCGGTTGGCCAGAAAGTCTCCAAGGTCGACTGCCCTTCGGGGGTCGAGGTCGAGCCCGACGCGACCTTCGATTGCACGGTGACGCTGGCCGACGGCAAGGAAGAGACGGCAACGCTGAAGATCCTCAACGAGGACGCCGATGTGGAAGTAACCGACCTAAGCCCCAGTAAGTAAAGTGCCTCGAATGAGCCAGATGACGACGGCCAACGCGCCGACCACCCACGCAAAGCTCCTCGACTGGGTCGGGGAGATCGCCCAGCTGACCCAGCCCGACGCCGTCCATTGGTGCGACGGATCGGCCGAGGAGTACGACGCTCTCGCCAAGACCCTGATCGAGGCGGGGACCTTCGAGCGCCTCTCCGACGCGAAGCGCCCGAACTCCTACCTCGCTCTATCCGACCCGGCCGACGTCGCCAGGGTGGAAGATCGGACCTTCATCTGCTCCAAGGACGAGGCCGACGCCGGCCCGACCAACAACTGGCGCGACCCGGCCGAGATGCAGTCGACGCTGAACGATCTGTTCAAGGGCTGCATGGCCGGCCGCACGATGTACGTGGTCCCCTTCTCGATGGGCCCGCTCGGCTCGCCGATCGCCCATATCGGCGTCCAACTGACCGATTCCCCCTACGTCGCGGTCTCGATGCGGATCATGACTCGGATGGGCAAGGCCGCCCTCGACGTGCTCGGCGCGGACGGCGAGTTCGTCCCCTGCGTGCACTCGGTCGGCATGCCGCTGTCCGAGGGCGTCGAAGACGTCTCCTGGCCTTGCAACGAGGACAACAAGTACATCGTCCACTACCCCGAGACGCGCGAAATCTGGTCTTTCGGCTCCGGCTACGGCGGCAACGCCCTGCTCGGCAAGAAGTGCTTTGCGCTGCGGATCGCCTCGGCGATGGCACGCGACGAGGGCTGGCTGGCCGAGCACATGCTGATCCTCAAACTGACCTCGCCCGAGGGAGCGGTTAAATACGTCACCGGCGCTTTTCCCTCGGCATGCGGCAAGACCAACCTGGCGATGCTGGTCCCGACCCTGCCCGACTGGAAGGTCGAGACGATCGGCGACGACATCGCCTGGATGAAGTTCGGCGAGGACGGCCGCCTCTACGCGGTCAATCCCGAGGCCGGCTTCTTTGGCGTCGCGCCCAACACGAGCCACCAGACCAACCCAAACGCGATGGACACGATCGAGCGCAACTCGATCTTCACCAACTGCGCCAAGACCGACGACGGCGACATCTGGTGGGAGGGGATGACCGGCGAGGAGCCCGCGCACGCGATCGACTGGCACGGCAACGACTGGACTCCCGAGTCCGAGGCGCCTGCAGCGCACCCGAACGCCCGCTTCACCACGCCCGCTTCGCAGTGTCCTTCGATTGCGCCCGAGTGGGAGGATCCCGCCGGCGTGCCAATCGACGCCTTCCTCTTCGGCGGCCGCCGAGCGACGGTCGTGCCGCTCGTCCAGGAGGCATTCGACTGGGAGCACGCCGTCTTCATGGGGGCGACGATGTCCTCGGAGACGACCGCCGCCGCCGCTGGCGCCGTCGGCCAGCTGCGCTTCGACCCGATGGCGATGCTGCCCTTCTGCGGCTACAACATGGCCGACTACTTCGCCCACTGGCTCGAGGCCGGCAAGCGCGAGGGGGTCGAGCTGCCGCGTGTCTTCTACGTCAACTGGTTCCGCAAAGACGCCGACGGCAAGTTCCTCTGGCCCGGCTTCGGCGAGAACAGCCGTGTGCTGGAGTGGGTCTTCCGTCGCTGCGAGAACGCCGCCGACGCGGTCGAGACCCCGATCGGGCTGCTTCCCACCGAGGGCGCGATCAACACCGAGGGCCTCAACGTCTCGCCGGAGGCGATGCGGGAGCTGCTCAGCGTCGACACCGAGCTGGTCAAGGCTCAGCTTCCCCAGGTCAAGGAGCACCTGGCGAAGTTCGGCGACAAGCTGCCCGCAGAGATCACAGGGCAGCTGCAGGCGCTCGAAGAGCGGCTCGGTTAGGGAACCGAGCCGCTCCCAGCGGCTTACAGCCCGTAAGCCTCGGCCAGCTCCGGATCCTTCGCGGCCAGCATCTCCGCCAGCTCGACCATCACCTTGCACTGCTTCCAGGTGGCGTCGTCCTGCATCTTGCCGTCGATCATGTGGACGCCGCGGCCGTCGGGGATCGCCTCGAGGACTTTCTTGGCGAACTTGACCTCGTCAGGCGGCGGGCTGAAGACCTTCTTGGCGATGTCGATCTGCACCGGGTGCAGTGACCAGGCGCCGACGCAGCCCATCAGGAAGGCGGCGCGGAACTGGGTCTCGCAACCCGCCGTGTCCTTGATGTCGCCGAAGGGGCCGTAGAAGGGCAGGATCCCAGTCGACGCGCAGGCGTCGACCATGCGGGCGATCGAGTAGTGCCAGAGGTCCTGCTGAGCGCTGACGCGGTCTGCCTCTGGATTCTCCGGGTCTGCGGGGTCCTCCATCACGCGGTAGCCGGGATGGCCGCCGCCGACGCGGGTCGTCTTCATCCGCCGTGAGGCGGCGAGGTCAGCGGGGCCGAAGCTCATCCCCTGCATGCGGGGGCTGGCGGCGGCGATCTCCTCGAGGTTGACGACGCCCTGCGCGGTCTCCAGGATCGCGTGGATCAGGATCGGGCGGTCGAGTCCGGCCTTGGCCTCGAGCTGGGCGAGCAGACGGTCCACGTAGTGGATGTCCCACGCCCCCTCGACCTTCGGGACCATCACGACCTCGAGCTTGTCCCCGATCTCGGTGACCAGCGTGGTCAGGTCGTCGAGCACCCAGGGGCTCTCCAGCGAGTTGACGCGGGTCCAGAGCGAGGTGGATCCGAAGTCGGACTCCTTGGCGGCCTTGATCAGGCCGGCGCGCGCCGCCTCCTTGCGGTCGACGGGAATCGCATCCTCGAGGTTGCCGAGCAGGATGTCGGTCTTCTGCGCGATGCCGGCGGCCTTTTCGACCATCTTCTCGTTGGAGAAGTCGAGGAAGTGGATCATCCGCGACGGCTTGACGGGGATCTCGGTAAGTGGCTCGGGGGCGCCGATCGCCTGCGGCTGGAAGAAGTCTCGTGGGTTTCTCAAGCTGCTCCTCGGGTGGGGTACGGACGCCGCGAAATCTAGTCAACGCTCGCCGGCGCCGGCTTGTGAGGCAGCTGGATTTAGTCCTGGATTGGCGGCGCGTCGCAGTGCGTGCCGAAGTGCTGCGTCCAGACGTGGGTGCCAGGCTGGCCCGCCAGCGTGCCGATCTTCAGGCTGATGCCGGTTTGGGCGAAGTCGTTGAGGATGTTCGCGCGGTGCCCTGGGGAGCTCATCCAAGCCCTGAAGATCGAACGCACGGTTCCGTAGGCGCCGTTGCCCCAGGCGAGGTTCTCGCCGACGCGCCAGCAGGGGGAGGACATGTAGCCGGCCTCTTGCATCCAATAGGTGAAGTCGCGCCCGCAGGCGAAGTGGCTGAAGTCGTCACAGCCAATGACGTCGTTTGCCTTGTCCGCGGCCGATTGCTCCAGCGCTTCGTCGTCGGCCAGCCCGGCCAACCCTGACTGGCTGCGCGCGTAAGCGATCATGCAGCGCATCGTCGCCTCCTGCGCCTCAGCCGAGGCGTCGAGGTCCTCTTGCCCCGGGCAAACCGAAACGGATGCGATCAGGCCGCGGCTTTCCTCGGCGGCTGAGGGAGCGGCAGTGGATGGAGCAGCGGCTACGACTCGCTTTGCCAGGCCTGGCTGGCTGGCCGCCGCGCTGGGCACGGCGATTGATGCGCAGGCCAGGCAGGCCGCGACGAGTGCGAGTGAGAGCTTGTGCGCCACAGCTCCCTTGTCGCCAGGTCGGCGGCATCCCCATCTATTAGCGCCGGCGAACTAGACGTACGTATGAGTGTCAGCTCCTAATACTGGGTGGGGTCACAGTTTGAAACTCCGCCGGCAATCTCCATGGAGTTGGTTTTTCACCTCCGCGAGGTGGCCGAATCTGGAGCTGGGTTGAGATTTGGGTGAAGACTTTCACCCTCTCTCACGCCCGCAAAACACACTTTTTGGAGTGAGCTTGAGCAAAACTACCTAGGTTGGCCATATGTATGACTCAATTGATTGGTCAAACGTCGAGTCGGTCTGTACTTTGGAGCGCCGATCAAGCCCGCCTTCGTCCGATGTCGCGGGCCGCAAGGGCTTCAAACACCAGTAAGGAGATCACTCGATGACTGCCCAAGGGTTCGCATTGCCCCTCGTACGACGGTTTGCGTTTGCACTCGCGGCGTGCCTGGCCTTCGCCGGCCTACTCGCGATTTCGAGCTCCGCGCAAGCGGCTCAGAAAACGCTGTCCACGATCAACCTCTGCATCACGAAGAGCGGGCCCGACAAGGGCAAGGTGCGCTTCGTTCAGACCAAAGCGAAATGCAAGGGCGGCGAGCTGCGCGTCCGGGTGGTCAGCAGCCCTGAGCAGGGAGTGCTGGGCATCGAAGGCAGCAGCGGCGCCACTGGCGCAACCGGCGCCCAGGGCCCGAAGGGTGACAAGGGTGACCAAGGTCTCAAGGGTGACAAGGGAGATCAGGGTGACCAGGGCCTCACGGGCGATCAGGGCGACCAGGGCAATCAGGGGCTCCAAGGTCTCCAAGGCCCGAAGGGCGACAAGGGTGACAAGGGCGACCAGGGCCTTAGAGGCGACAAAGGCGACAAGGGTGACCAGGGCCTCCAGGGCGACAAAGGTGACAAGGGTGACCAAGGTGACCAGGGCCTCCAAGGCGACAAGGGGGACAAGGGCGACCAGGGCGACCAGGGCCTGAAAGGCGACAAGGGTGACCAGGGCCTCCAGGGCGACAAGGGCGACAAGGGTGACCATGGGGACCAGGGCCTCCAGGGCGACAAGGGCGACAAGGGTGACCAGGGCGACCAGGGTCTCCAGGGCGACCAGGGTCTCCAGGGTGACCAGGGCCTGAAAGGCGACAAGGGTGACCAAGGTGACCAGGGCCTCCAGGGGGACAAGGGTGACCAGGGTGACCAGGGCCTGAAAGGCGACAAAGGCGACAAGGGTGACCAAGGTGACCAGGGCCTCCAGGGCGACAAGGGGGACAAGGGTGACCAGGGTCTCCAGGGCGACCAGGGCCTGAAAGGCGACAAAGGCGACAAGGGTGACCAAGGTGACCAGGGCCTCCAGGGGGACAAGGGTGACAAGGGTGACCAGGGCCTCCAGGGCCTCCAGGGGCCTGCGGGAACCAACGGCACCAATGGAACCGATGGAGCTGACGGCCGCACGGTTCTGAGCGGCTCGGGCGCCCCCGACCCGAGCGAGGGAGTCGATGGCGACTTCTACATCGACACCGATACCCAGGAGATCTACGGCCCGAAGCTGGCCGGCGTTTGGACCACCGGCACCTCGCTGATCGGCCCGAAGGGCGATAAGGGCGACCAGGGTGATCAGGGCCTGAAGGGCGACCAGGGCGACCAAGGTCTCCAGGGCACCCAGGGCGTCAAAGGCGACCAAGGCCTCCAGGGCATCCAGGGCGTGAAAGGCGACCAGGGTCTGAAAGGTGACCAAGGCCTCCAGGGCATCCAGGGCGTGAAAGGCGACCAGGGTCTCCAGGGCATTCAGGGCGTCAAAGGCGAAAAAGGCGAAAAAGGTGAACAGGGCATCCAGGGGATTCAAGGCCCCGCGGGCCCGAATGGCGCGACCGGTTACGTCCGAGTCGAAGCAACCTCGGCGAACGCCGCTGGCAGCGGCGGCAATCCCGAGACCGCAAGCACGACCGCAACCTGCACCGGTGGCCGCAAAGTCATCGGTGGCGGCGTTCAGGTCAACGCCGGCTCGGTCAGCGGCAGCAATAACCCGGCCGAGGTCACGGTGACGCAGAATCGCGCCACCTCGGACACGGTGTGGAGCGTGTCGGCGGTTACCGACAACAACGACGGGGTCGGAACCTGGACGGTCACCGCATACGCGATCTGCGCCAACGTGGGGGTCTAACCCCAAACGCTCAGATCGACGCAGCAGATCGGCGGCGCCACTCCAAGCGGGTGGCGCCGCCGTTTGCGTAGATAGGGTTCGATTCGATTCTTGCCATGACCAACCGCTGGCTCACCGCACTCCTCGCCGTCCTCTCCGTCGCCCTCATCGCGGCGGTCGCCGTCTGGGTGCTTCGCGACGACGACTCTGCGCCGCCGGCTGTAGACGAGCCGACGGCGATGACTGCCTCGGAGCTTTCCGACTTTGCCGGCGAACAGGACGCGCCTGTGTACTGGCTTGGCGAGCGCGCCAATGCGAGCTATGAGCTGACCGATTCGCAGTCGGGCCGAATCTACGTCCGCTACCTCACGGACGGCGCGGAGGCGGGCGACGAGCGCGCGAAATTCATCACCGTCGCCACCTACCCCTCTAAGAACGGAGTCGCGGAACTGCGGAAAGCCGCACGCAAGGTGAGCGGGGCGAAGCTCGGGAAAACCGACAACGGCGCGGTGCTGTTGATCGATCCGACCTCGCCGGACAACGCGCACCTTGCTTACCGGGGCGCAAACCCGCAGATCGAGGTCTTCAGCCCGGCGCCTGGCGAAGCACTGCGCCTTGCCGCCAGGGGCGAGGTAGTGCCGGTTCCCTAAGCGCCCCTCCCGGCCTGGCGCAGGGATTCGAGCCCCGCCGCCGTACATTGAGGGGATGGCCGATCACGCACGAAACGAGGCCGAGGACTGGGCGCTTTCCTCGAGCGCACGGCCGCCCCTGCTGGGCGAGCTGGTCGAACGGATCGACGAGGCGCTGGCAACCGCTCGGGCTTCAGAGGCGGCCGTGATGACCGTCGGCGCAGCGGCGCTCGATGCCGCCGAGCAGGCGAAGCACGCGGCCGAGTTGGCGCAGCGGGCCAGCATGGCGATGAACGGAGGCGGCCACGATCATTCGCAGCCCGAGGCGGCTTCCGACGAGGGCGCAATGGGCGACTTCACCGCTCGCGCCGATCGCGTCGCCGAACGCCTGCACCGTCTGCAGCGCCTTCCTCTGCCGGCCTGAGCGCCGGCAGCAGGACTAACGCCGAGCGCCGGCGTGCGTGGGCATCCAGATTTGCCGAAGCTGCGACGCGAGCCGGGCGCCGGCCTCGTTGCGGAGGCTGAGCTGAACCCCGTCAATCGCTCGCACGGGCTCGACGCCTCGCACGGAGCCCGCAAGGAAGACCTCGTCGGCAGCGATTAAGTCGCCAACCGTGAGTTCTCTCTCTTGCGGCTTCAGCCCCGTCGCATCTGCCGCTTCGGCGACACGCCCACGGGCAATGCCAGGCAGGATGCGCCCGTCTGCCTGGGGTGTGGCGAGCGTTTCGCCGTAGACCGCGAAGATGTTCGCCCGCGTCGCCTCGAGCACCGCGCCGCCGTGGTCTACGAGCAAGGCGAGCGCATCGTCCGGCAGTCGCGCTTCGGTTTCTTCGATCAGTACGCGGTCGACCCACTTGTGGGCGCCGAGGCCACCCTCGAGCAGGAGGGTATGGGCGCTCACGGCACGCTCCGGGCCGGGAAAGACCACCTTTGGGTCGACTTCGGCGGTGACGATCTCGGTCTCCAGCTGCCCATCGGCGCCCGGCGCCAGCGTTGCCCGCAGGCGGCCGAGCTCGAGGCTCCGCGCCGCCTCTTCGATCACTCCACGCGGGTCGGTAGCCGTCGCGGCGGCACCGTAGAGCGCCTCGAGGCTGGCCGCCAGCCGAGCCAGATGCGCGTCCAGCTCGATCGGCCGCCCCTCGACGACGAGCAGGGTCTCGAATACGCCCTTGCCTGGATCGGGCCTCGAAGAACCGTTCACGCTCAGCATTGTGTCAACCTGGCGCGGCGGCATCGCGTCGATACCCTTGCCGCTGTGCCGGCCGCGCGAAACCGCCGGCGCCTCCTCCCCCTCCGCCCCTCGAACACGAAGCTAGGAGCCATGGCCGTAGACACCGCCGCCTATACCGAGCAGACCGACATCCAGCGCGATATCACCGAGATGGTGAGCCAGTTCGTCGACGAGCAGATCATCCCCAACGCCGAGAAGTACGACCACGAGGACTCGTTCCCGGAGCCGATCGTCGAGCAGATGAAAGAGCTCGGCCTCTTCGGGGTCACGATCCCGGAGGAGTACGGCGGCATGGGGCTCGACCTGACGACCTACGCGATGATCGTCGAAGAGCTCTCGCGCGGCTGGATTTCGATCTCCGGCGTCGTCAACACCCACTTCATCGGCTCCTACCTCTTGATGAAGTTC
Organism: Solirubrobacterales bacterium; assembly: GCA_040508545.1. Classification (GTDB taxonomy): domain Bacteria; phylum Actinomycetota; class Thermoleophilia; order Solirubrobacterales; family 70-9; genus VRUE01. The sequence goes on along the minus strand of JBEVMR010000116.1, from coordinate 31,654 downwards.
GGCACCGAAGAGCAGAAAGAGCACTTCCTGCCGAAGATGGCAACGGGCGAGATCCGCGCCGCCTTCTCCCTGTCGGAGCCTGAGGTCGGCTCCGACGTGCAGGGGATCAAGTCGACGGCTATGAAGGGCGACGATGGCAAATGGGAGCTGAACGGCCAGAAGATGTGGGTCACCAACGGGCTCGGCTCAAGCGTCGTCTTCGTCCTGATGAAGACCGATACCAAGGCCGACCCCCCATATAAGGGGATGACCTGCTTCATCACCGAGAAGGAGCCCTGGGCGGAAACCAACTCAGGGGACTACGAGGGTCTGATCGTGCCGCCCAAGATCAAGAAGATGGGCTACAAGGGCGTCGAGTCGACGGAGCTCGTCTACGACGGCTACAGGTGCCCGGGGGACCGAGTCCTCGGCGGCGAGGAGGCCGGCGTCGGGCAGGGTTTCGTACAGATGATGGACGCGCTCGAGGTCGGCCGCGTCAACGTCGCCGCGCGCGGCGTCGGCATCGCTCAGCGGGCGCTGGAACTGGCCCTGCGCTACAGCCAGGAGCGCAAGACCTTCGGCAAGCCGATCGCTCAGCACCAGGCGATCCAGTTCAAGCTCGCCGACATGGCGACCAAGATCGAGGCGGCTCGCCTCGTCACCCGCAAAGCGGCCCGGCTGAAGGACGCGGGCGTGCGCTCCGACCTGGAGGCGGGGATGGCGAAGCTGCTCGCCTCCGAGACCGGCAAGGAGTGCGTCGAGGAGTGCTTCCGCATCCACGGCGGCTACGGCTACTCGAAGGAGTACGAGATCGAGCGGCTCTACCGCGACGCGCCGCTGCTGCTGATCGGCGAGGGAACCTCCGAGATCCAGCGCATGGTGATCGGCAAGAAGCTGCTGCAGCGCTACAAGATCTGAAGGCCGATCCCGGCAGGGGTTCCGCTTAACTTTTTCCGAAGACAGCCACCGGCTGTCCGCGTTTTATCGCCGCGGAAAAAGTACAAGACGCTCCACCCCTACCGGGATCGGCCTTAGGCCTTGATCACCCCGTGCGGGTGTGGGTCCCCGGTCCGCCCGTGTGGGTGTCGTTGTCGTCGGTGGTGCCGCGCGTATCTGCGCCGTTACGGCTGGTGTCGTCGGTGCCCAGTCGGGTACCGGTGTCGTCGTCGTTGGTCGTGCCGCGGGTCGAATCCCCGTTACGGCTGGTGTCGTCGGTCGCGCCGCCGGCGCCCGTCCTCGTGTGGGTGCCGGTGTCGTCGCCGTTGTCGCGCCCGCCCGTTCGCGTGTGGGTGCCGGTGTCGTCATCGTCGTCATCGCCGCTTCCCGGGCCGCTGCTGTCGCCGTCGTCATCGTCACCGCCCCCGGGGCCGCTGTTGCTGCCCTTGGCGACGGCCGCGGGCACGTCGCCGATCAATCCGGCGGCGTTGGCGGCGAGGAAGAACGGCACTGCCCCAAGCACGAGCAGCGCCAGGAAGACCGCTCCGCTGCGGCGCAGCGCCGAGGCGTGTCCTGGCAGCAGCGCCTCCTCGGCCTGCAGGGCGCTGAGCACGCGTGCCGCTGACGGCACCGTTCGCGAGTTGTCGGATGGCCTAGGCATTTGTTCCTCCTTTGACGACTTGGGCATCGGTTACCAGGTCCATTTGCTCCTACAACCCGGAGGGATTGCCAAGATCACGCACTCTCAAACCCCGATCGCACCGCGCCTGGTCAGCTTCACCTTGCGCGGAAGCTCAGCCAGCAGCGGCTCCAGTCGCCCGACGACCTCGCCGCAGCTGGGGCGGCGTGCGGGATCGGGGTCGAGCAGCTCCAGGATCAGCTGGCGCAGCGCAATCGGAAGCTGCGCCGGCAGCTCGCGCGGGCGCTCGACGAGCTGGGGGAAGCGCTCGGGACCGTCGTCCCCCGAGCCCCGCGGGAAAGGCTTCTCTCCCGAGGCGGCGTGGAAGAGGGTCGCGCCCAGTCCCCAGGCGTCCGCAGATGAGCCTATCTGGCCCCTCTCGGCGTCCTCCACGCACTGCTCCGGCGCCATGTAGGGATCGGTGCCGAGCGGGCCAGAGGTGCGCGCCGCGCGCTCCAGCGTGCGGGCGATGCTGAGGTCGATCAGGCGCGGCGGCACGCCCATCACGATGTTGTCTGGCTTGACGTCGAGGTGGGCGAAGCCCGAGTTGGCCATGTACTGGAGCGCGCCGGCGACGTGGGCGGCAAGCGGCAGCAGCTGTTCGAGCGGGATCGCGCCGTCGCGCCGGATCAGCCGGCGCAGCGAGGGGCCCTCGAGGTGCTCGATCAGGACGTGTGGATGGGGGCCGTCGAGGACCGCGCCGAAGCTGCGCACCAGCGTCGGATGGGCCAGCGAGCGCAGCGCCTCGACCTCGCCGGCGAGGTCGCGCAGCGCCTTCTCGTCGCTCGCCTGGTCGGGGCGTATGACCTTTGCCACGCCGAGCGCGAAGAGCGACTCGTCCCAGACGAGGAAGACCTCGTAGCGGTTGCCGCCGCCGATCGGCTTCAGCACCGTGCGCCCCCGGCTGATCTCGGCGCCGGGCTCGAGGCCCCAGCTCGCGTGCTCGCTCATGGCGCAAAGCGTAGGGGGATTCCCAGCTCGGCTAGCATCGGCGCCCATGGCAGGCGATACCAAGGCCCAGATCGAGACTCTCGTGAGCCGCTTCCAGGCGGAAGTCCCGGCCCTACAGAAGCTGAAGCTGGTCTTCGGGCTGGAGCTGAAAGGCAGGGGCGACGTGCAGCTCTACCGGGTCGAGCTGCCAGGGCCAAAGATCAGCAAGGACCTCGCCCAGGACGAGCGCATCCTGGTCCAGATCGACCGCCCCCAGTTCAACGAGCTGGCCGAGAAAGGCACGCTGAAGAGCTACCGCAAGGCGGTCGAGACCGGTCACATCAAGGCCACCGGTGACTCCAACGTGAAAAAGCTCGTGGTCCAGGTGGTCGAACGCCAGGAGCAGCGCTCGCGGCTGAAGAAAGCGCACTGACCCATCCGTCTTCTCGTTCGATGATCGGCAAGCTGCGGCGCTATTTCGGCGAGTGGGGAGTGCAGGGGGCGATCGCCCGGCTCCTGCGTCAGCTGCGCGAAGGCGTAGTACGCGAAGAGGTGATCGTGTTGCTGAAGAAGACCGATTCGATCGTCGTGCCGCGGCGGCCATCTGAGCTGCGGGTCGAGGACTTGGAAGAGCGCCATCTGCCGGGTTTGTTCGAGGTGAACCGGAAGCGGGGGGCTCCCCATGCGGACCGCTACTTCGAAGCCAGCATCGCCAAGGGCTTCCACGGCTTCGTCGCGCTCAAGGCGGGCGAGGTTGTGGGGTACTACTGGTGGGCTGACTACGCTGCCGATCCGCCGCACCCCGACCTCTGGCTGTTGGGGGAGGGATTCAAAATGGAGGAAGGAGATGTTTACGGCTCCAGCCTCTTCCTGCTCGAGCAGCATCGCGGCGGCGGTGCCGCCGGTGACTTTCTCTGCCAGGTCGAGACCAGCTTGCGCGATCGTGGCTACCGGCGAATCTGGGGTTATGTAGAGCGGACCAACCGCGGTGCCCGTTGGCTCTACAGTACGCGGGGTTATCAGCCGATGTGGAAGGTCATGCACCGGCATTTCATGTTCTTCAAATCCCGGCAGACGGTTCCCCTGGACGAGGACGGAGGAAAGGTATGAGCGTAGGTACTGAGGTCGAGAAGTTCATCGTCGAGGAAATCGCCCTCGGCACCGGGATCGACTCGGTCGATCACGACGAGGATCTGCTCGCCCAGGACGTGATCGACTCGCTCGGGATCGTCGAGCTGGTCAAATTCCTCGAGTCCCAGTATGGGATCTCGGTCAGCGACGACGATCTGCTGCCGGAGAACTTCCAGTCGGTCAACAGCGTCGTCGCATTCGTCGAGGCGAGGAGGGGTTAGCTCCGTGTTGATGCAGCTCCTCTACGAGCAGGCCGAGGCTAATCCCGGGCAGACGGCGCTGGTCTACCGCGACGAGCGGATCAGCTACGCCGAGCTCGTCGACCGGATCGAGCGAATCGCCGCCGGTCTCGCGCAGCGGGGCATCGGCCCTGGCGACGCCGTCGGCTTGGCGCTGCGCGACGACCCCTGGTTCGTCACCTGCTTCCACGCGATCGCCGCGCTCGGCGCCCGCATCGTCCCTGTCAACCCCGCCTTCAAGCAGCCCGAGCTGGAGTTCTGCTTCCGCGCCGCCGGCGTCAGGGCCGTGATCAGCGACGAGCGCACGGCGGGCGTCTGCGAGCGCATCGTCGCCGGCTTCGACCGTCCGGCTGAGGTGATCAATGCCAGCGCCGCGCACGACCAGTCGCCGACACTCGACGGCCTGATGGAGAGCGGCACGCCCGAGCGCCTGCCGGCTCGCCAGCCCGAGGAGATCTTCGTCTACCAGTACTCATCCGGCTCGACCGGCAGGCCGAAGCTGGTGCCGCGCACGCACGGTCAGTGCGCCGCCGAGGCGGCGCTTTACGCCGAGCTCGGCATGACCACAGAGGACACGATCCTCAGCGCCGTGCCGCTCTTCCACACCTACGGCATGGGCGCCTGCATCTTCGGCGGCGCGGTCTCCGGTGCGACGGTCGTGATCCTCGAGGATCCGCACCCGTTCCTGCTGCGGCGGCATCGGGCGCTGGAGCTGCTCGAGGCCGAGCAAGTGACTGTGTTCCCCGGGGTTCCCTTCAACTTCCGCCTGATGGCCGAGGCGCCGGCGGGCGGCGACCTCTCCTCGCTGCGGCTCTGCTTCTCCGCCGGGACGGCGCTGCCACGGCCCAGCTTCGAGGCCTTTGGCGAGCGCTTCGGGATCCTGGTCAGGCAGCTCTACGGCAGCACCGAGACCGGCATCATCAGTGCCAACATGAGCGACGACCCGGTCGCGACCTTCGAGTCGGTGGGCGCCCCTCTCGGCGCGGTCGAGGTAGAGATCGTCGATGACGAGGGCGAATCGATGCCGGTCGGCGAGCTGGGCGAGGTGACCGTGAAGAGCCCGGCGGCGACCAACGGCTATGCCGAGATGGACGAGCCCAACAGGCAGGCGTTTCGCGACGGCTGGTACTTCACCGGCGACCTCGGCCGCCTCGACGACGACGGCATGCTCCATCTGGCGGGGCGCAAGAAGCTGCTGATCGAGATCGGCGGCTACAAGGTCGACCCGATCGAGGTCCAGGACGTCGTCGAGGCGCATCCGAGCGTCGAGGAGGCGATCGTGGTCGGCGTTCCCGGCAAGGTCGAGGGCGAGGAAGCGATCAAGGCGGTGGCGGTCCCGAACGAGGACTGCGAGGAGCGCGAGCTGATCGCCTTCTGCCGCGAGCGCCTCGCCAACTTCAAGGTGCCCCAGGTGGTCGAATTCCGCGACGAGATTCCCAAGAGCCCGCTCGGGAAGATCCTGCGCAAGTACCTCGTCTGACACCCCGAGCGGGTCAAAGGACCAAATGAAGACCCTGCTGATCGACAACTACGACTCGTTCACCTACAACCTCTTCCAGCAGCTGGCGGAGGCGAACGGCGACGAGCCGATCGTGGTCCGCCACGACGAGGCGAGCTGGGAGGAGCTGTCGGGCATGGAGTTCGACAACATCGTCGTCTCACCGGGGCCGGGCCGCCCCGATCGCGAGGCCGATTTCGGCGTCTGCGCCGAGGCGATCCGCGAGGCGAAGGTGCCGCTGCTGGGCGTCTGCCTCGGCCACCAGGGCCTGGGCTGGGTGCACGAGGGCGTGGTCGGGCACGCGCCCGAGGTAATGCACGGCCGCCTCAGCGCCGTCTTGCACGAGGACTCGCCGCTCTTCGCCGGGATCCCGCGCGAGTTCCAGGCGGTTCGCTACCACTCGCTCTGCGTCGAGCAGCCGCTGCCCGACGAGCTGAAGCCGATCGCCTGGACCAGCGACGGCATCCTGATGGCGGTCGAGCATCGCGAGCGCCCGCAGTGGGGGGTGCAGTTCCACCCGGAGTCGATCTGCACCGAGCACGGTCGCCGGCTGCTCGCCAACTTCCGCGACCTCACCGCCGAGCACGGCGGTGGGGGCAATGGCGCCGCGCGGGCTGCGACGCCCCCCCCGCCGGCCCCGGCCGCGAGCAACGACGGACGACGGCGGCTGCTGCTGAAGTCGAAGCGGATCGACACCCTCTTCGATACCGAGCGTGCCTTTGGCCAGCTGTACGGCGGCAGCGAGAGCGCCTTTTGGCTCGACAGCAGCCGGGTCGACGAGCGGGCGCGGTTCTCCTTCATGGGCGACGCGAGCGGGCCGCTGGCGGCGACGATCAGCTACGACACCAAGGACGGCGAGGTCAGGGTCGAGCGCGGGGGGGAGGTCGAGCTGCACCGCGAATCGGTCTTCGACTACCTGAGCCGCGAGATGCGCCAGATGCGCCAGCTCTCCGACACGCTGCCCTTCGACTTCAACTGCGGCTTCGTCGGCTACTTCGGCTACGAGCTGAAGGCCGATTGCGGCGGCAGCGACGCCCACGAGGCCGCCACTCCCGACGCCGCATTCGTCTTCGCCGACAGGCTGATTGCCTTCGACCACCTCGAGGAATGCACCTACCTGGTCTGCCTCTGCGATCCCGCCGCGGCCGAGGAGGGGGAGAGCTGGATCGCCGCGACCAGCCTGCGCCTCGCCTCGCTGGCCCCGTTGAGCGAGCCGGAGTGGTCGGATGGCGACGCCGAGCGCGAGCCGGTGGAGTTCCGCCTCGCCCGCTCCCACCAGCAGTACCTCGACGACATCGCCGAGTGTCATCGCTGCCTCTTCGAGGGCGAGAGCTACGAGATCTGCCTGACGAACAAAATCACCGCAGGCGTCAGCCCTGACCCGCTGCCCCTCTACCGGACGCTGCGCCGGGTCAACCCAGCGCCCTTCTCGGCCTTCCTCCGCTTCGGCGAGACCGCGGTGCTCAGCTCCTCTCCCGAGCGCTTCCTCCGGGTCGGCCGCGACCGCTGGGTCGAGGCGAAGCCGATCAAGGGAACCAGCCGCCGCGGCGAGACACCGGCCGAAGACGTGCAGCTCTCCGAGGAGCTGCGCCTGGGCGAGAAGAATCGCGCCGAGAACCTGATGATCACTGACCTGCTGCGCAACGACCTCGGCGTCGTCTGCGAGGTGGGCACCGTTCACGTCCCCTCGCTGATGCACGTCGAGACCTACGAGACCGTGCACCAACTCGTCTCGACCGTGCGCGGCCTCCTGCGCGAGGACCTGGAGCCCCCTGACTGCATTCGCGCCTGCTTCCCCGGTGGCTCGATGACCGGCGCGCCGAAGAAGCGCACGATGGAGATCATCGACGAGCTCGAGGGAGAAGCGCGCGGCGTCTACTCCGGCGCGATCGGCTTTCTCGGCCTCGGCGGCGGCTGTGACCTGAACATCGTCATCCGCACGATCGTGATCGACGGCGAGTCGACGACGCTCGGCGTCGGCGGCGCGATCATCATGCAGTCCGACGCCGAGGACGAGTATCGCGAGACCCTGCTCAAGGCGCGGGCGCCGATGCAGGCGATCGATTCACAGGTGGACCCCGGGCGGGACCTAGAGGGCACCGGTGCGATGCGCTCTGCCCAGGAGCGGGCGTGAGCCTCGACATCGGGTGGGTCGAGAGCTCACGACATTTCGAGGAGCTGGCCAGCGAGTGGGACTCGGCACTCCCCGAGGAGACGCGGCCCTTCGACCTGCATTGCTGGTACCAGGCCTGGTGGCGCGCTTTCGGCGAGGACGCCGAGCTCGCGATTTGCACGGCGCGCCGTGACGGCGAGCTGGTTGGGGCTTTCCCTTTGCTGGGTGGCGACAGTGGCATCCGCGCCCTCGCCAACGCCCACACGCCCTCGTTTCGACCCCTGGCGCGCGACGAGGAGGCGATGGAAGCCTTGGTTGCGGCGACGATGGAGCGCGGCCGCCGCGAGGTCGAGCTGATTTCCCTGCCGGAGGGCGATCCCAGTCTCGAATCGCTGTCGGCCGGCGCCCGTCGCGCCTCGATGCTGCCGCTGGTCGAAGCGGCTTATGCCTCGCCGTTGGTCGAGACCGACGGCGACTTCGAAGCCTGGCGCAAGCAGAGCAAGAAGCGCTGGGGGGCGCCGCTGGAGCGCTTCCGGCGCAAGATGGGGCGCGACCACGAGGCCGAGTTCGAGATCGTCGTGCCGCCCACGGACCTGGAGCGAGAGCTGAACGAGGGCTTCGAGGTCGAGGCGAGCGGTTGGAAGGGGCAGGCCGGCACGGCAATCACGTCATCCCCCCAGACCGAGGCTTTCTACCGCGAGGTCGCCCGCAGCTTTGCCGACCGCGACGAGCTGCGGTTCAGCCGGATCCGCCTCGACGGGCGCGAGGCCGCGTTCGACCTTTGCGTCCTGCACGGCAGCCGCCTCTACCTGCTGAAGACCGGCTTCGACGAGGACTTTCGCCGCCTGGCGCCGGGCTTGGTGATGCGCCTCTCGATCATCGAGCACTGCTTCGAGCAGGGCCTGCGCTCGCACGAGCTGCTTGGCACCGAGAGCGAGTGGAAGGCCAAGTTCGCGACCTCGAAGCGCCCCCACGTCAACCTCCGCGCCTATCGCCGCAACCCAATCGGCCTCGGCAGGTATACCTACAGGACGGTGTTGAGGCCGCGCCTCAAAAGCGCTTACCGGCGTCTCAAGGACAAACAGTCGTGACCTTCACGGTGGAGTGGGTGGCCGAGGTCGCCCGCCTCGCCGCGCTTGCTGCCGAGTGGGACGCGCTCGTGACCCGCAACTCACGGCCCTTCGACCTGCACTGCTGGCACATGGCCTGGCTGGCCGCTTTCGGCGGGAGTGCCGGGCAGCTTGCGATATGCACGGTCCGAGAAGACGGCGCCCTTGCGGGGGTGTTGCCGCTGATCCGCGACGGCCGGCGGCTCGAAGCGATGGCCAACGTCCACTCCTGCTTCTTCCGCCCTCTCGCCCGCAGTCCAGAGGCGATGGACGCGCTGATCGACGCGGCCCTGCAGGACGTGGGGGCGATCGAGCTGGTCGAGCTTCCCGACGGCGATCCCAGTCTCGAGCACCTCACCGCCGGCATGCGCCGGGCCGGGATGGTCGGGCTATTCGAGCCCGGCAGCGTCTCGCCGATCGTCGACACCAGCGGTGAGCTCGATGCCTGGGTGAAGGCGAATCACGCGAGCTGGAAGAAACGCCTGCGGCGCTACCACCGCAAAATGGAAAAGGACTTCGAGGCGAGCTTCGAGATAGCTAAGGCGCCGGCCGATCTGGAGGCAGAGCTCTCACGCGGCCTCGCGCTCGAGGCCAGCGGCTGGAAGGGGAGTGCCGGCACCGCGATCGTCTCCCAGCCGGAGACCGAGGCCTTCTACCGGGAGATCGCGGCCTGCTTCGATGCCCGCGGAGAGCTGCGGCTGAGCCGCGTAGAGCTCGACGGCGAGTTGGTCGTCTTCAGCCTCTGCATCGAGCAAGGCGGCCGGCTCTACTCGCTCAAGGCGGGTTACGACGAGCGTTTCCGCAAGCTCGTGCCCGGCCTGGTGCTCCAGCTCTCGATCGTCGAGCACTGCTTCGAGCGGGGGATCGGGGCCTACGAGCTGCTCGGCGAACGGACCGAGTGGAAGGACAAGCTCGCCACCGGCCAGCGATCGCACTTCACACTGCGCGGCTACCGCCGCAACCCGGCCGGGTTGGCCAAGTACTCCTACCGGTCTGTGTTGCGGCCACGCCTGCGCCGCATCCACCACCGCTTCGCCGGCTCTGCCTGACGGGACGCCCCCGGGGAGGGACGGCCGACTAGGATTCCGCGCCGCAAACCCCAAGGAGACGAGGATCACCAGATGAGCGACGAGAAGTACGAGCTGACCACCGACCAGGCCGAGCGCGAGGCGTCCGGCGCGCACAGCTACGGCCGCTACCTCGAGGAGTTCGAGGTCGGCGCCGTCTACAAGCACTGGCCGGCGAAGACGGTGACCGAGTCCGACGACCACCTCTTCTGCCTGATCACGATGAACCACCACCCGCTGCACCTCAACGACGTCTACGCCAAGCAGTCCCAGCAGGGCCGCAACGTCGTCGTCGGGCCGCTGGTCTACTCGCTGGCCTTGGGCATGTCCGTCTCCGACGTCTCCGGCAAGGCGATCGCCAACCTGGCGACCGAAGAGCTCAGCCATCCCAACCCCGTCTTCCACGGCGACACGCTCTTCTGCGAGACCGAGGTGCTCGAGGTCAAGCCCTCGAAATCGAAGCCCGACCGCGGCGTGGTCAAGGTCCACACCCGCGTGCTCAACCAGGACGGCGTCCTCGTCGCCGAGTTCAAGCGGCTGGTCCTCGTGCCGCGGCGCGAGCCGGGCGAGTAGCGCAACTCCGCCTCCTCTAGATCCTCGCGGGTCTAGAGGAGGACCAGGTTGTCGGCCTCGATGCCGCGGGTGACCCCGCGGAAGTCGACGACCAACGGAGCGGAGGCGACCACGTCCTTGTAGTCGATCTCCGGGTGGGGGGTGACGATCGCCACCAGATCCGCGCTTGCCAGGCCCTCCGCCAGGTCGACGGAGGACAGTCCTGACTCCCTGAGCGAGGGGACGTGGGGGTCGTGGTAGGAGACGTTGCCACCCAGCTCCTGGAGGTGCTGGATGATTTTCAGCGAGGGGGACTCGCGGACGTCGCCGATGCCGGCCTTGTAGCTGACCCCGAGGAGCATGATGTTGGCCCCGTTGACCGCCTTGCCGGCGTCGTTGAGGGCGCGCTGGACGCGCTCGGCGCAGAAGGCCGGCTGGGCCTGGTTGACTTTGCCGGCAAGCTCGATGAACTCGGGGTAGAAGTCGTGCTCGCGGGCCTTGAAGGCGAGGTAGAAGGGGTCGACTGGCAGGCAGTGGCCCCCCATTCCCGGCCCCGGGTCGAAGCGCATGAAGCCGAAAGGCTTGGTCGCGGCAGCGTCGACGACCTCCCAGATGTCGATGCCGAGCCGGTCGCAGAGCTGGGCCATCTCGTTGACGAGGGCGATGTTGACCGAGCGGAAGATGTTCTCGAGCAGCTTTGCCAGCTCCGCCGTCTCGGGGCTGGAGAGGACGACGACCTGGTCGCAGATCAGGCTGTAGAGGTCGCGGGCTCGCTCGGTGCACGCCTCGGTCAGGCCGCCGACGAGCTTGGGCGTGGTGCGGACGGTGTAGTCGGTGCGGCCCGGGTCGATCCGCTCGGGTGAGAAGGCGAGGTGGAAGTCGCGGCCGGCCGACATCCCCGACTCCTCGAGGATCGGCACCAGGCGATCGCGGGTGGTCCCGGGGTAGGTGGTCGACTCGAGCACCACGAGCTGCTCGGGCTGGAGTACCTGCGAGAGGCCCGTGGCCGCTTCCAGCAGGTAGGTGAGGTCGGGCTCGCGCGAGCTGGTCAGCGGCGTCGGCACGCAGATGATCAGTGCGTTGCAGGAGGCGAGGTCGGCGTGGCGCGGAGTTGCCCGCAGAAGGTCGCCCAGCGGCTCGAGGGAGGGGCTGGGGATGTCCTCTATGTAGCTGCGCCCTTCGTTGAGCGCGTCGATCTTGCGCTGATCGGCATCGAGGCCGATCACCTCGTGCCCCGCCTCCGCGAAGGCGACGGCGAGGGGGAGTCCTACGTATCCGAGTCCGACGATTCCGATCTTCATGCGCTGGCAGTCTAGGTCGGCAGGTGGACCGGTGTCCTTTAGCCCGGCCTAACGCATTGCATCTGCCACGCGCTGGCGGACGCGCTGGGAGCCCAGTGCCCGCCCGCCGAGCCCGACGACCGCCGACCCCAGCGCTCCCCGGCCCAGGGCACGGGTTTCCAATCCGGGGTCCGATTCGGCGAGGCGATCCTTGTAGGGCTCGTCGCCGCGCAGGAAGGCGTAGCGGTCGAGGCCGTCCTCGAAGGCCGCCTGCACCGTCCGCATCAGCATCAGGAATCCGATCGAGAAGCGGTCGAAGCTTGGGTCGCGGCCCGACTGGTAGAAGCATTCGGCGCCGCCGAAGCGGTAGCCGTACCAGGCAGCGGCCGGCTCGCCGTCGATCTCCATGATCCAGAGGCGCAACCAGCCGCGCGCCAGCGCCGCCGCGGCGAAGTCGTGGTGAAAGGCGACGACCTGCTCGCGCTGGAAAGCGCCTTCGCCCTCGCCCCAGCGCGCCCGGTGCAGCCGGATCAGCGTGTCGAGGTCGCCCTGCAGCCGGTCGGGGTCATCGCAGAGGCGGAAGCTCAGCTCGTGCTGCTTTTCGAGCTTGCGGGTGTTGCGCCGCAGCTTTTCCTTCATGTTGCGGCTCTGCGCGGCGACGAACTCCTCCCAGCTTCGACCGCCGATCTCCATCTCGGGGCTGGCCTCTCGCTGCAGGTGCCGTCCGCCCAGCGCCTCGCCTAGGGCACCGACCGGCAGGCGCTCGGCCAAGAGCAAGTTGCAGGGGCCGGCGCTGCCGTCGGCGAGTGCGTCGCGCAGGGCATGGCCTGCCGCCTCGCGATCGGCCGGAGCGCAGACCGGGCCGAGCATGTCGCCGGGCCCGTAGCCGATGAAGCGGAGGATCTGCAGCGGCCCCCGCCGCGAGCGGCAGAGCGGCAGGATCGCGAAGGGCCTGCCGTCCTCACCCGAGCAGCGCAGCAGGGCCTGCTCGCTACCCTCGCCGAAGTGACGCCACCAGGCAGTGGCCCACTCCCAGGTGGCAAAGACGCTTCCAGAGCGCTCGGCAAGGTCGCTCCACTCGTCCCGCCCCGCCTCGAAGTCGGCGATCGGCTCGCAACTCGACACGGGCGGAGTGTATGTTCGCGCCGTGATCGAGGTCGAGACCCGTATGGAAGAGCTTGCCGGCACCGCGCTGAGAGCGCTGCCACAGATGTACGACGAGCGCTCCAACCTGTTCTCGCAGAAGGCGCTGCCTCAGGGCGACCGCCTCGTCAACCGCGGCGAGAACCCCTACTACTCGGCCGCCTCGATGGTCGGGATCCTCAGCCAGCCCCTGGTCGCGCCGGAGAGCGTCGTCCCGGTTGGCAAGGCGCTCGATGCGCTGCACGGAGTCTGTGAGGCCGACCACGGCGCGCCGCTGCTGTCGACGACGCTGTGGGCGGGGGCGATCGCCGGCGACAAGCGCTCCCCGGGCCTGGTCGGCGCGCTCGAGCGCTCGCTCGACATCGAGGGGGCCGAGAGCGCTGCGCTGGGGCAGGTGCTGCGCGGCTTGACCGCGGGCGCCGAGGCCTTCCCCGAGGTTCGCGACGCGGCGCTCGACCTGGCCGGGCGCTGCGCCAGCGAGTTGCTCGGCCGCCACTCCGCCAGCTCGCGGGTCTTCCGGGCGATGCCGCAGCGCCCCTCGGGCCTGCGCACGATGCTCGGCTCGCGGATCACCAGCTTCGCCTCACAGGTCTACCCGCTGCTCGGCCTCGCCTCCCTCTACTCGATTCGCGGCGAGTCGCCCTCGCCTGCGCTGCGGCAGACGGCCGAGCACCTGGTCGAGGCGCAGGGCTCGTTCGGTCAGTGGTGGTGGCTCTACGCCCCGAGCAACGCGACGGTGCTCGAGGGCTACCCGGTCTACTCGGTGCACCAGGACGGGATGGCGTTCATGGGCCTGGTGCCGGTCGAACAACTCGGTGAGGGCTCCTACCGAGAGGCCCTGACGTTGGGCGTCGAATGGCTCGACGGCCGCAACGAGCTCTCGCTCTCGCTGGTCGACGAGCAGCCGCCCTTCATCTGCCGCAACATCCAACGGGTCGGCAGCGACGCTGACGCGCCCTTCGGGATCAGCCGCGCGAACTTCTACCGCACGGTCGCTCGCTCACTGCGGCCTGGGTCCGTCAGCGACCAGACCGTGGCTGCAGCGGAGGAGCTCGAACCGCTGCGCGAGTGCCGCTCCTACCACCTCGGCTGGCTGCTCTACGCCTACGCGCTGCTGCGCGAATAAGGCACGCCCGGAGCGCGGGGTCAATCGACCCGGAGGCGGATCGTCGTCGTGTGGCGCCCTGCGGCGCTGCGGCCCCGGGCGGTGACGAAGGGCCTCGGTTCGATCACGCCGTAGGCGGGCGAGTAGGCGCCGTCCTCGATCGACAGCTCCGCTCCCTCGACCGCGATCGAGAGACGGACGTCGCCGAGCTCGGCGACGGCGATCCCGTCGCGGATGCTGACGTCGTGGCAGGGGCCGAGCGGAAAGGCCCAATCGAGCTGGTGCCCGGCGTCGCTGCTGACCGTGTCGGCGATCGTCAGCTCACGGCCGCCGCCGTCGAGCTCGAGGCGGCGTTCGTGCAGCGCCGGCGCCGGCAGCGCCTCGAAGCCATGGTGGCGGCCGCTGAAGGTGGTTCGCCCCGGCTCGGCTGCCCACTCGACCGCTTCGGCGCGGCTGCGGTTGCCGAGCGGGAAGCGCGGATAGGCGGGAAGCTCGTTTTGCTCGCCCCCGTCGATGCGGAGGGTGGAGTGGAAGCCGGTCGAGCGGAAACGCAGCCGCTCGTCTTCGCTCTCGTAGTAGGTGCCGACGCCGGGGTCCTCGATCAGCGGCGTCTGGCCGTAGCTGAGCTCGAAGGAGAGCTGGTCGTTATGGGCATGGCCGCCGACGCCGTAGACGCCGGTGTCGCCGCAGCGCACGAGAGCGTAGAGATCGCCATGGCGCATCGTGTAGTAGCCGCCCGCCGGGAAGGAGATCGATCGAGTGGGGGGCTCATAGGGCCGCTCGGCCTGGCCGAAGAGGTGAAGGTGGGAGCGGAAGTCGCCGCTGCCGTACTCGTCCAGGGGGAGGAAGCGGCCGTCGTCGTTGTCGCCGATCTGCGGCGCCAGGCCGTCCGGCCGCGTGTAGGCGGCGGCGAAGTCGAGCATCCGGCCCAGCCGCTCCTGGTACCAGCCGGGAAAGGCCCCCGGGCGCAGTGATTCGCCCGCCCGGGTGCCGCAGATGAACAGTTCGGAGACCAAGCGGTGGTAGGGGATCGAGGCCTCGTGGCCGCAGCCGTCCTCGCGCACCTGGTGATCCATCTCGGCGATCAGCTCGTCGACTGCCCAGCGTCCCCAGGCAGCGCCCTCCTCGCCGCGTGAGAACGGCGCCGCGACGACGATCAGGCCGGCGACGTCGGAGAGGTAGTGGTTGGTCCGCGCCTCGGCGGTCTCGAGGTGGCTGCGGATGTAGCGCCCGTGCAGGAGCAGGCTCGCGGCCACCGGCTCGGCCCAAGGCTCAGCGGCGGCCGCCTCGCCACAGAGCGCCAGCGCCGCCACCCAGTTCGCCGCGCGGATCGCGACGTCCATCGTGCAGATCCAGTTGGGGCCCAGTTCGACCGGGTTGGACTCGATCCAGCCGGTCAGCTGCGCACCGAGCTCGTCCAGGTAGCGGCGGTCGCCGCTGAGCTTGAAAGCCGCAGCGAGCAGCGGCAGGTGCTGGCACCGTGACAGCTCCCAGGGGACCTTGATGTCGGAGTCGTCGAAATAGAAGGCCTCGATCAAGAGGCTGTGCTTCAGCGGCCAGCGCCTCCCGGACTTGAAGTCCTGGCTCCAGTCGATCTCGGCGCCGAGCTCGACTGGGCCCGAGCCGAGCAGGTCGAAGCGGTGGGCGGCGACGGCGTCGGCTCGCTCGAGCAGCAGGCGCCGGCCGTCCTCGCCCAGCCCCGCCAGCAAGCGCTCGTAGGCCGCGACCGTGGGGAGCGCCGCCAATGCGGGGCCGCGCAGCGCCTCCGCCAGCGAAAGGCCGCCCAGGGCGGTCCTCACTTCGTCCGGCGTCGCGCTCAGCGGCCGGCGGCGTCGTGCCCGGTCCAGGCGCAGCCCCTGCAGGCGCGTTCGCACGCGCCTGACGGCGGCGCGCAGCGCCCCGGCCGGGCCGACTTCACGCAGGCGCCGTAGCTTGCTCATCGTCTCGTTGCGGAGGGTTGGCGGCGAGGAAGGTGACAGTGGACACCTGGCCGATCGTGACCAGGGCCCCGGCGACCGCGATCCCGATCACGCCGAAGAGCTCGGCGGCGATCGTCGCCGCGACCACGTTCAGCGCGACCGCGGCGGTGTTGACCCAGGCGAGCGAGGTGTAGCGCTCCTGCGCGATCAAGAGGCTCGAGTTGGGCAGGGTAAGCAGCTGCGCGAACGCGGTCACCAGCAGCACCTGGAAGATCGGCACCGAGTCCGGGTAGCGACCGCCGTCGACTAGCGGGATCGCCCAGATCGCCACGATCGCGGCCACGGCGAGGATCGCAAAGGTCGGCGGCCCCGCCTGCCGCGCCCAGCGCTTCATCATCGCGATCTGGGCCTCGTCGGAGTCGACCATGTCGCGCTGGGCGGTTCGCACGCGCAGCACGGACACCATCGCCGGCACGGGGCCGAGGACGATCGAGACGTAGCGCAGCGCTGCGCCGTAGGCGGCGACCGCGACGTCGCCCAGCAGCGCCGCCACGATGAAGAGATCGAGATAGGCCCAGCCCGCGGAGGCCATCGAGTAGAGGGTCAGCGCCGCAGTCTCGCGCCCGAAGCCGAAGCGGCCCTCGAGGCCGCGGGTGGCGCCTCGGGTCGCGCGGGCAAGCGGCACGGCGGTGATAAGCGCGATCAGGCCAACCGCGACGGCAAAGTAGAGCCCGATCACCTCGCCCGACTCGAGCAGGCCAGCCGTCGCCGCCACGGCGACGACCAGCTGCACCGCGCTGCGCGCCACCTGCAGCAGGCCGGCACGGGTGAAGGCGAGCTGGGCCTGGTAGTGGAAGACCACCATTTCGATGCTGGCGCTGCCTAGCGTGTAGGCCGTGGCGATCGCGACGAAGGCAAGTCGTTCGCTGCCGCTGCCGACGCCGAGCACGGACGCCCCGGCGATGCCGAGAATCCCGGCGGCGAGGATCAGGCCGGTGCCGCTGCGCATGGTCGCGTGGAAGGCCGAGGGCTCCTCGTCGCCGCGGGAGACCCGCTCCGCCTCGAGCCGGGTGTAGCGCAGGCGGATGCCCCCGGTCGCGGCGCTGCCGAGGAACTGGCCGACGTTGAGCAGCAGCACGATGAAGGCGAAGTTCTCCACCGAGAGCGCGCGCAGCAGCAGGATCAGCGTCAGGGCGCTGAGCCCGCGCGACACGACATCGAGGGCAAAGGTCGAGGCAAAGCCTCGTTTGAATCTGGAAAGGCCCTTCACGGCCGGTAAGTATCGTCCGGCTGGCGGCGCATCATGGTCTACCCTCTCTCGGCCCCGGCGCCACCATGGAGTCAGCGAATCCTCAACGATCGACGCTTGGCGATCGCCGCCTCGCGGTCGTCTCTGGTTATGGGCTGAAAAAGCTGACGCCGCGAGGCCAGCGCACGCACTGGGTGGTCGAGCACCTGGAGCAGGACTGGGACGTGGAGCTGACAGCTCTGCCCGCTCAAGAGCCCGCCCACGGCGCGGCGTCGGGCAACGGCAGCCCCCCCTGGCGCCGCCTCGCGGGCGACGCCGTCCGCACGACGCTGCTCGACAAATGGGAGCCCTGGAGCATGCGACGGCTCGGTCGCTGGCAGCCGCAGGTCGAGGGCGGCTTGTTGATCGCCTACCCCTGGTCGCCCGTCACCTACGCCGCCCGCCGCCTCCGCCATGCCGGGCTTCCGTATGTGGTCGATGCCGGCGATCCCTGGGTGTTGACGTCGCCGGGGACCGACACCCGGCTCCTCGCGAAGTACCGCGGCCGCCGGTCCGAGGGGGCGATCTGGAGCGGGGCGGCAGGAGCGGTCGTCACCACCAGGCAGCAGGCCGACGTGATCGCGTCTCACTTTCCCGCCCTGCCGATCCTGGTCCGCCCCAACGGCTATGACCCGATTCCCGAGGGCGCTGCCGCACCGGCCCGCACCGGGGAGCGTGACCCCGACCACCTGCGGATCGTCCACTACGGGATGCTGACCTTCGTCCGGGTCGACGTCAGCAAGCTGCTCGAGAGGCTGGCCGCGAGCGGGCGCTGGAAGTCGATCACCTTCACCCAGTACGGCGACGACCATGCCGGGATGCTGGCGCGGGCGCCGTCGTCGGTCGAGGTCGAGTTTCGCCCGGCCCAGCCGTGGGCCGAGGTTTTAGCCAGTGCCTCGGAGCACGACGTCGCGATCGTGGTCGGCAATTGGCTGACCGGGCAGCTGCCGAGCAAGGCGATCCAGTACATGACGCTGCCGATCCCACGTCTCGCCCTGAGTGAGCGGGAGAGCGACGACGCGCTGGCTGAGTACGTCGGCGGCCGCCCAGCCTGGCTGGCCCTTGCCAAAGACGACCCCGAGGGGGCTGAGCGCCTCTGGCAGCACCTGGAGCGCGGCTGGAGCGCGGCTGAGCTGGCACCTCCCGCGGAGGAGGCCTGGCCCCGCGTGGCCGAGCAGATCGGTGAGTTCGTCGGAGAGCGCGTGGGTGGGGCGTGATCGCGCGACTGAGCTCGCCGCCGCGATTCGAGCCGATCTACCTGGTCGCTGCCGCGATGGCGGCGATGGCGGGAGCGCTCGTTGCCAAAGCGCCGCCCGCCGGAATCGGCCTCGTTGCGCTCGTCTGCGGCGCCGTTCTCGCCATCCGCCTGACCAGACTTGGAATCGTCGAGGTGACCCTGGCGGCGCTGCCCTGGCTGGTCATCTTCGACGCCCTGATGCCGTCGCTGCTGAAGACCTTCGTCGCTGCCATGGCGGCTGGGGCGATGCTCTGGGTGGCGGTGCCGTTGCACTACCGGCGCCTGCTCGGCCCGATCACCGCGGTGCTGTTCATCGTGGTCCTCGGCCTCAACGTGGTTCTCGCGACCGAGTACGACCAGTTCATCCAGTTCGCCAAGTTCCTGATCTTTCCCGCGATCTGCCTGGCGGTGCTGAGCGAGCGCGGCCAGGAGGAGCTGCCGAAAGCCCGCAACGTGATCCTCGCCAGCTGTATGGCGGCGATGGTGGTCCACCTGGGCATAGTCAGTGCTGGTCTTGGCCAGGAAGGGACCAAGTACGACGTCGGCGAGAAACTCGGCTACGGCCGCGAGATCCTCCACGAGATGGCGTTGACCTTCGTCGTCATCGCCGCTGCCGGCCTCGTCTCCAGCAAGAAGATCCTCGTCCAGGCGGGGTTCTTCGCTCTCGGCGCTGTGCCTGCCTTGCTCACCGGCGTCCGCTCGGCGCTGCTCGCGCTGCTCGTCGTCGTTCTGATCTTCGTCCTGCGCTCGAAGCTCGACCGGCGCGCGATCGCCACCGTCGGCGCGATCCTGGTCCTGGCGATCGCCGGCGGCGGCATCCAGGTGGTCCAGAACCGCTTCGACCAGGAGTCCAAACAGGAGAGCTCGCTCTCCACGGCCGGCTCGGGGCGCGGTGAAATCTGGAAAGCGGCGGCCGGGCCATGGTGGAACGGCGGTCCCCAGGAGTGGTTATTCGGGACCGGGCTGCGCTCGGTCGAAGAGAACGAGCTGAAGGAACTCGGCAAGGTCTTCATCGGCCACTCCGACCTGATCGAGGTCGGGGTGCAGCTCGGCGTCATCGGTTTCGCCTGCTGGTTTCTGCTCTGGGTCGCCTTGCTGCGTTCGCCGCTGGAGAACATCCTGCTCGTGCCGCTGATCGTCTACTCGGTGGTCAACGGGTCGATCGAGTACGTGGCGCCGACGGCGCTTGGCCTCGCCTTCGCCGCCGCCTGCCGGCCGCCGCCTGAACCGCCGCCCGAAGCGGCGGCATGAGCGCCGCCGAGATCCGCGTCGCACAGGTCGGCCCTGACCCCTCTGGAAAAGGGGGGATGGCCGCCGTCACGCGGGACCTGCTCGACTCGCCCCTGGCCCAGCGCCACCGCCTGGAGCCAATCGTCACCTGGCGCGGCTTCCAGCCGGCCGCGCGGCTCTGGGTCTTCTGCAGCGCCCTGATCTCGCTGGCGGTCTGGTGCCTGCGTCCCGGCAAGCGCATCGTGCACGTCCACACGGCGGTGCGCGGCAGCCTCTACCGCAAGTCGATCTGCGTATTCCTGGTCAAGTTGCTGCGGCGGCCGGTGATCCTGCACGTGCACGCCGGCCCCGGCGACATCGATGCCTTCGCCGCCGCCCTCGATCCGCTGCGGCGGCTCTTCTTCCGGCGGGCGCTGAGAGCGGCCAACGGCGTCCTCGCGGTCTCCAGCGAGAGCGCCAGGTCGATGGAACGCGGCTTGGGGGCGCGTGACGTCGTCGTCATCCCCAACGCCGCGCCGGACGTCGACGCGGCGCTGGCCGACCGTGCTGCCCCGGACTGCCACGTCCTCTTCCTCGGTGGCTTCGCCAACCCGATCAAGGGGGGAGAGGCCCTGGTCTCGGCGCTCGAGCTCTGCGCGGACGAGATCGGGGACGCCGTCTTCGAGCTCGCCGGGCCGGGGGATCCCTCGCCCGCCCTGCTCGCCCTCTCGGAGCGCTCGCAGAACGTCCGCTGGGTCGGTTGGCTCGACGAGGAGGGCAAGCGGGCAGCGCTCGAACGCTGCGCCCTCTTCGTCCTGCCGTCGCTATCGGAGGGCTTGCCCGTCGCGATGCTCGAGGCGATGGCCTGGGGCCGGCCGATCGTCGCTACCCGCGTCGGCGGCGTGCCCGACGTGGTCAGCGACGGGGTGGAGGCGCGGATTGTCCCGCCCGGCGACCCAGAGGCTCTCGCCGAGGCGATCCGGCAGATGGTCGGCGACCCCGAGGAGGCGTGGCGACTGGGAAGGGCTGCGCGCCGCCGCGCCCTCTCCCTCAACGAGGACGAGGTCTGCGGCCGCCTTGATTCCCTCTACCGGGAGCTGGTCGCATGATCTCCGCCTCTGCCGAAGACGAGGCGGTCTCCCGCCGCTCGCCGTTGCGCGGGCGACGGCGGAACTGCGTCTTCCTCGGCTACCACTCGGTCACCGAGGACGGGCCGCCCTACCTCTCGCTGCGGCCGGGGACCTTCGAGCGCCAGCTCGACCTGCTGCGCGCCGGCGGCTTCCGCAGCGGCACTGCCGCGACGCTACGGCGGATCGCCGCCGGCGAGCGGCTCGCCGGCCGCCACGCGTTCGTCACCTTCGACGACGGCTTCGCCGACACCGTGACGACGGCGCTGCCCCTGATGTCCGAGCGGGCGCTGACCGGGATGGTGTTCGTCCTCCCGGCCCACCTCGACAGCGGCGCGCCGCTCGACTGGCCCGAGGTCGCCGGCGAGGCGTCCCGCCGGCCGGCGCTGATGCGCTCGATGGACTGGGCGATGCTGGAGCAGCTTGTCGAGGCTGGCTGGGACGTCGGCAGCCACACGGTGTCGCACCCTCGCCTCACCGCCCTCTCCGACGAGGAGCTCGCCCAGGAGCTGCTCGACTCGCGGCGGCTGATCGAGGCCCGCCTCGGGCGCTGCGAGCTGCTCGCCTATCCCTTCGGCGCCTGGGACGAGCGAGTTGCCGCCGCTGCTGCGGCGAGCGGCTACTCCTTCGCCTTCACCCTGCCCTTCGGCGGGCAGGCGACCGCCACGGCGCTCTCGATCCCGCGGGTGACGATCGACGATCGTGACACCCCCTGGCGCTTCCGGGCCAAGCTCAGCGCTACGGGCCGCTCGACCCTCTTTTCGCAGCTGCGGCCGATGGTTCGCCGCGCGCTGGGTAAACGACCGCACTCCCACGCCGAGTGATCAGCGCCCGCAGGACCATCGCCGCGAAGCGGACGTTGGTCGTCAGGTAGCGGCGGGCCAGGCGGCGCGGCTCCTGGGCCAGGCGGTAGGCCCACTCGAGCCCGGCTCGTTGCAGCAGGCGCGGCGCCCGGCGGGTCAGGCCGGCGACCACGTCGATCGAGCCACCCACGCCCATCGTGAAAGGCACGCCCAGCGAGTCGCCCTGCTCGCCGAGGAAGTACTCCTTGCGCGGCGAGCTCATCGCGACGAAGAGCATGTCGGCCCCGGAGCCGCGGATCTCCTCGCTGACGATGGCTGCCTCGGCATCGGCGTAGTAGCCGTCGCGGGACCCCACCACCCTCAAGGCCGGGAAGCGCTCGCGCAACCGCTCGAGCGCGGTATCGAGCACCTCGCGCCGAGCTCCGAGCACGTAGACGCCATAGCCCTTGGCATTTGCGGTCTCCAGCATGCGCATCATCAGGTCGATGCCGGCGACCCGTTCGGGTAGCCCCGCGCCGAGCACCCGCGCCGCCCAGACGACGCTCTGCCCGTCGGCGGTGATCAGGCCGCAGGGCGTGATCGCGTCGCGCATCGCGGGGTCGTCGCGGAGGGCGACCAGCTTGGCGGCGTTGATGCTCATGTGCTGCAGGTAGCCGCGTGACTCGATCGCCTGCTCGCACCTCGCAACCGCCTCGTCCATCGTCACGCTGTCCAGCGGACAGCTCAGCACTTCCACTCGACTTGCGGCTCGCCGGTCCTCTCCGTGGCCCATGGTCGAGCCCCGGGTTAAGCCTGGTGCTCGGGTGAGCGGGGCGTGCCCTCGCTCTTCCCGCCGGAGGGGGAAGGTGAGTCGGTGTTGATTTCCTGCTGAGCGCTGGGCCCGTTTGCCGCAAACGGGCCGGTCGCCGTTTGGCCTCGGTAGTAGGTGCTGTCGGTGGCTCCCTCGATCCCGTTGACGACGATTCCGAGCACCGGGGCGCTGGTGTTGACGAGCTGGTCTTTGAGCTGTTCGAGCGGCTCGCGCGGGCTCTTCTGCAGCCTCACGACGATGGCGATTCCGCCGATCAGGCTGAAGAGGGGCACCGCGTCCGCGACCACGGCCGAGGGCGGCGTGTCGACGATCACCCGGTCGTACTCGTTTTCGGCCCACTTCAAGAGCTCGCTCATCCGTTTCGACTCGATCAGCTCGGCCGGGTTCGGCGGCAGTGGGCCCGCGGTCAGCACGTCGACCCCGTCGATGGTCCGCATCGCGCCCGCCGGCTGGCTGATCCCAGCCAGGACGAGGCTGACGCCGTCGTCGTCGCTGATCCGGAGGGCGTTGGCCAGCGACGGCCGCCGCAGGTCCGCCTCGATGTAGAGGATCCTGGTTCCGGCCCGCGCCTCGGCCAGGGCGAGGTTCCAGGCGACCGTGGTCTTGCCGTCCTGAGCTGCGGCGGAGGTGATCAGGATCGAAGTGACGGTGCGGTCGACGTTGAAGTAATGGAGGCTGGCGCGCAGCATGCGGAACGCCTCGCCCTCGGCGCCGGTGGGGGTCAGTTCGGCGCCGGCGCCACGCTCGGCGATCGCGCGGCTGCGCGGGATCGTGCCGAGTATCGGTAGGCGGAGGATCTCGTCGATGTCGTCGAGGTCCCTGAGGCTGCGGTCGAACTGCTCGCGCCCGACCGCCAGGCCGATGCCGAGCAGCAGGCCGAGCACGATGCCGAGGGCCACGTTGCGGCTCGTGCGAGGCGAGGAGGGGGAGGAGGGTTCGATCGCGGGCTGAGCGAGTTCGGCTTTGCCCGTCTGGATTGCTTCGAGCGCGTCCAGCTGCCTGATCTTCTGCTCCAGCACTTCCGCCGAGGCGCCTTCGCTGTCGGCCGGCGGGATTTCTTCGAGCTGAGCTTCGATCGGCGCCTTGGTCGCCTCGATTTTGGCTATCGCTTCGTCGCGGCTATAGCTGATGTACTGGCGGGCGAACTCGTTGGCGATCTCGGTTGCCAGCGCTGGGTCCTCGTCGGTTGCTTCGATCGCGATCAGTTCCGATTCTCCTTCGGGGGTGACTTCGACCGCGTTGTTGACGGCGCTGGGCGTCAGCCCTGGGATGTCCAGCGCCTGCGAGGTGCGAACGGAGACCTGGTCGGCGGAGACGAGTTTGAGGTTGGTGGCCGTTTCCCGCTGCGAGTCCCCCGAGGGTTCGAAGCCGAACAGTTTGGCTTCGAGGCTCTGGCTGCCGAACAGCAGCGAGGCGGAGGCCGTGTACTGCTTGGTCTGCACCAGCGAGTAGAGGAGCGCCACGGCGGGGACCGTGATCAGGCAGATAGCGATCAGCAGGAGATTGCGACGCGCAATCGCCAGCGCCCGCTCGAAGACGGGCCGCTCGTGGTGGGTGTCGGAGGCAGGCAAGCGGGCTCAGAGAAGCTTGGGGAGCTGAATAATTGTAGGCAGGTCAGACGGAATGGCTGCCGCGGCTCAGTAGGCGCCGCGACCCGAGACAACAGCCGGCAGGGTGGCGAAGAGGATCTCGATGTCACGCGCCAACGACCAGCCGGCGACGTACTGGTAATCGAAGCGCACCATCTCCTGGAATGGGCTCTGCGAGCGGCCGTAGATCTGCCACGGCCCGGTCAGCCCGGGGCGCAGCTCGAGGCGTCGCAGGTGCCATTCCTCGTCGAGCGCATCGGTCTCGGGGAAGATCAGCGGTCGCGGCCCGACCAGGCTCATCTCGCCCTTCACCACGTTGAACAGCTGCGGCAGCTCGTCGAGCGAGAAGCGGCGGATGAAGCGGCCGACGCGGGTCACGCGGGGGTCGTCGCGGATCTTGAACATGACGCCGTCGCCGGCTTCGTTGAGCTCCTCGCATTCCTGCTTGCGCTTCTCGGCGTCGACGTACATGGAGCGGAACTTGATCAGTTGGAAGCTGGTCCGGCGCCTGCCGGCGCGCGGCTGGCGGAAGAAGATCGGCCCGCGTGACTCGAGCTTGATCGCGATCGCGACCGCGACCAACACGGGGGAGAAGGCCCCGATGATGAGCAGCGACCCGATCAGGTCGAGCCCTCGCTTGGCGGCCATCGAGACCGAGCTCAGGTGGGCCGCGCCGATCGAGAGCACCGGCAGCCCGCCGACCTGGTCGAGCGCCTGGACCCCGTCGAGGAACTCGAAGAGCCGCGGGACGACGTCGATCGCGACGCCGGAGTCCCGGCAGGCGCGGATCGACTCCAGCAGCTGTTCGTGGCTGGCACGGGAGAAGGCGATGATCACGCGGTCGATCTGCTGGGTCTCGATGATCTTGTCGAGGTCGTCGAAGCGGCCCAGCCAGGGCAGGTCCGGTGTGCCGACGTCGTGCACCTCGTCGTCGACCATGCCGACCGGCACGAGCCCGAACTGGCCGTTGTCGCGGAGCTTCTTGACCAGCTGCCCGGCGACGATGCCGGAGCCGAGGATCAGGGTCCGCTGGCGCAGCTCCGGGGCGCGATGGAGCCCGGCCCGGACGATCGACCTGGAGACGCCCGCCAGCGACGCCGTTGCGGCCACGGTGAGGAAGGTGAGCACCACCCTGTCGTCGAGGCCGAGCAGCGACGCGGCCGCGAAGAGGGGCCAGGTGACCAGCATCACGGCGACGAAGACCCGCGGAACCTCCGAGATCGCGGAGGCCCAAGCAGAGAGCTGGTCGCTGCGGTAGAGGCCGATGCTGAACGCGACCAGGGGCCAGGTCAGGCCGTTGACGAGGACGAAGAGGAGGCTGGGGGAGAGGTCGGCAGTGAGCCCGAGCGCGGCGACCACGATTGCCGAGGCGATGAGCGCGGCAAGCATGTCGCCGGCAACCAGCATGCGGGCCAGGACTTCGCCGCGCCTGCGGGCCCGGCGCCGTGGATCTCCGGTGCGCTCCTGGGCAGCTTCGAGCGGCCGGTCGGTGCTGGTCTGGGGGACGGTGGAGCTCTCCATGGCGTTATCTCGACTCAGGCGGGGGCGATTGGACGGATTGGACGATTGAAGCTGGGAGCTTCGCCGCAGCGGAAATGGTCTTTTCGCTTAAAAAATAGAGAGGAATTGGGGAAAACTCCATGACGATCTGGGTGTCGGCACTAGTGGACGAATACACAATCCCCGCAATCAGGCTTGCAGGGGCCGTCGAGGACGACGGAGGCGGACGAATGTTTGATCATTTGTTGAGACACAATCGCCGCGAGATAGGTGCGGCGCACCCGGTCAACCTCCCATTACGGCCGAGAAGCTGGAGCCGACCACGATAGCGTCATGTTCGACGACGCTGGTCCCGCTGCTCGACTTCGAGCGGTAGATGCCGGCCTTGATGTAGGTCTCGGCAGCCTGGATGGTCTGCCCGTAGATCCTCGTCTGGCCGTTGGCGAGGCTCTGCTGAGCACCGTCGAGCCAGACTTCGACGAAGCCCGTCTTCGTGTCACGGGAGAGATTGACCCTGTAGACGAGGTCATACCAGCGGTTCGACTGCAGCGGCGCGCTCTGCCAGAAGGTCGGCGAGCCGTCGCCGGCGCCGATCTTCAGCGCCCGGTTGTTGTCGAGGAAGACGGCCATCCCCGGCGAGCCGCTCCAGTCTTCCTCGTGCAGCTGCTGGATGATCTGCCAGGGGGCTGAGTAGGTATTCGTCGACGGGAGCCGGATCGCGTCGCGGATGTAGAGGTCCTGCCCCTCCTTGAAGATCGGCCCGGAGACCTCGGAGCGCTGTGAGCCGGTGTCGGGCTCGACGTCGCCGGCGCGGACTTCGAAGCGGGCGGCCTGGCCGCCCTCGAAGGCGCCGCTCGAGAACAGCGTCGCCCGCGAGGAGAGCGACTGCACGTACCAGCTCTTGAAGCCGGCGTCGAAGTCGCCGCGGAAGAAGACCGTGCCGCTGGGCGCCGGGGCGGGGGCGGGATCAGGAGCTGGAGCGGGATCGGGCTGGGGGGCCGGGTCGGGCGCGGGCGCTGGGGCCGGGTCTGGCTGTGGGGTCGGCTCGGGATCGGGAGTCGGGGCCGGGCTGGGCGCCGGGGCGGGGTCGGGATCAGGGGTGGGCGCGGGAGTGGGCTGGCGGGTCTTGTCGCGCCGCCGCCTGTCCCCCGATCGCCGGCTGCTGCGCGCGGACTGCTTGCGCTGGAGGGCTTGCAGCTGACCCTGCGCTGCCTTGCCGGCATGCCGCGCGGGGCCCTCGCCGCCCGCCTGCCCGTCGCTCTGCCTTGCCTCGGCGTGGCCTGCGCCGAGAGCCAGGGAGAGCGCGAAGGCGAGCGCCGTCACCATCGCGATGGCGCGAAGCGCGTAGGGGTGTTGGCCGAGCTGGGGAGCGTTGCGCAGGTCGTTCATAGGGACCTGTTCGTCTGGCCACCCACAGGGCGAGAGCGTGACTGGACCTGAGTGGACGCATGTCCATCAGCTGCAAGAGCCGAACCGAGATCGGCTCGGAGCGAGGTTGGGAACGGCTAAGGACGAGGTAGCCGACAGCCGTCAGCCGGCGCGGACGGCATCGAGGCTGGTGCCGATGATGATGCTGTCGTGCTCGACGATGCTCGTGCCGGTGCTCGATTTGGAGCGGTAGATGCCGGCCTTGATGTAGGTCTCCTCGGCCTGGATCGTCAGCCCGTACATCCGCGTCTGACCGTTGGCCAGGGTCTGCTGGACCCCGTC
The DNA here is from genome assembly GCA_040508545.1 of Solirubrobacterales bacterium. Taxonomy (GTDB): domain Bacteria; phylum Actinomycetota; class Thermoleophilia; order Solirubrobacterales; family 70-9; genus VRUE01. The sequence goes on along the minus strand of JBEVMR010000116.1, from coordinate 4,700 downwards.
GAGCCAGACTTCGACGAAGCCGACGCTCGGGTCCTGGGAGAGGTTCACCCGGTAGATCAGGTCGTACCAGACGTCGTGGTCTAGCGCGGAGCTCGTCCAGAACGTCGGCGAGCCGTCGCCGCCGCCGATTTTCAGGCCCGGGCGGGAGTCGAGGAAGACCGCCATCCCCGGCGAGCCGCTCCAGTCTTCCTCGTGCAGCTGCTGGATGATCTGCCATGGCCCCTCGAAGGTGCTGCCGGCGGGAATCGAGATCGCGTCGCGGATGTAGAGGTCTTCGCCCTCTTTGAAGGTTGGGCCCGAGACCTCGGAGCGCTCGGAGCCGGTGTCGGGCTCGACGTCACCGTCGCGGACTTCGAAGCGAGCGGCGCGAGGGCCTTCGAACGGGTCGACGGTTGGGGTCGTGGCGCGCCCTTTCAGCGACTGGACGTACCAGCCGCCGAAACCGCTGTCGAAGGTCGCTTTGAAGAGGACTTCACCGTTGGGCTGGGGGCCAGGCGGAGGCGGTGGGGGAGGTTCGGGGGCCGGTGGCGGCGGAGGCGGAGGTGGTTCCGGCGCGGGCGGCGGCGGGGGAGGCGGAGGTTCCGGCGCGGGCGGCGGCGGTGGCGGTTCGGGGGCCGGGGGTGGGTCAGGCGAGGACGCTGGCGGCGATGCGGGCGTGGTCGCCGGCGCCTCGATCGCGACCAGCTGCGGGCTCGGCGTCGCCGCGGCCGGCGGCGCTGGGCTGGTTCCCGCGGGCACCGGCCCGACCAGGCCGGCTGCGGCGATACGGCGCGAGACACCGGCGCGACGGCGGGCGTCGCGCCGCGTCGTCAGCGCCGTCCGCTTGGGCGGAGCGACTTGGTGCAGCCTCTGCACCGCCCCGCCCGTGCGCAGCGAACCCCCCTGGCTCTGCGTTCCGGCAACCCCCGCGGCGAGCGCGAACACGCAAGCCATCAGCATCGCGAGGGCAAAGACGAAGACGCCGAAAAGCAGGCGGTCGGATTCTCTGGCGGTAGTCAGCAGATACAGCATTTGCACTCCCATACCCAGATGACGGCTGCCTAGACCTGGCAACCCGAAGGAGGCAGTTTAGGGAAACGTCATATATCCGTCTAACCAACCGCGCAAAGCCCTTGACAAAAGGGTTTCAGCCTGCTGCTACGGCGGCGTAACTGGTGCCGACGAGGATCGCGTCGTGTTCGACGACGCTGGTCCCGCTGCTGGACTTGGAGCGGTAGATCCCCGCCTTGAGGTAGGTCTGCGTGGCTTGGATCGTCTGACCATAGAGGCGCTTCTGGCCGTTCTCGAGGCTCTGCTGAGCGCCGTCGAGCCAGACTTCGACGAAGCCGGCGCTCGGGTCCTGGGAGAGGTTCACGCGGTAGATCAGGTCATACCAGCGGTCCGCAGCGAGCGGGGCGCTCTCCCAGAAGGTGTTGGAGCTGTCGCCGGCGCCGAGGGAGATGGATCGGTCCTTGTCGAGCATTACCGCCATCCCCGGCGAGCCGCCCCAGTCTTCCTCGTGCAGCTGCTGGATGATCATCCATGGGGCCGAATAGGCGTTGGAGGAGGGCAGGCGGATAGCGTCGCGGATGTAGAGGTCCTGGCCCTCGTCGAAGGTCGGTCCGGAGACCTCGGAGCGCTGCGAGCCGGTCTCCGGCTCGACGTCGCCGGACTGGACCTCGAAGCGAGCCGCCTGGCTACCCTGCAGGGCGCCGCTGGAGAGCAGGCTGGCCCGGTAGGAGAGCGACTGGACGTGCCAGCGATCGAAGCCCGAGTCGAAGTCGCCGCGGAAGAGGATCTCGGGATTGTCCGCGGGCGGAGCGGCATTGGCCGCCTCGGCGGTCTGTCGCTTGCGATTCTGCGTCGCCCGGGCCTGTTGCGACTTGCCGCGCTTGGCGACACGGGCGTTGCCGAGGCCCAGCTTCTTGCCGGCGGCACGCGCCTTGCCGCCGCTGGCGGCTGGCGCCGTCGCTGGCGCCAGCAGGCAGGTGCTCAACAGCACCGAGAGCAGGACGACGATCAGGCGGGGGGCGGTTGCGTTCACCCCCGAGGGGTCGGACCGCGGCGCTCCTCAGCTGACTGATGTCAAGCCAAACTGGACGTATGTATGAGAGGGTGAGCCGGGGCTCTTGCCTCAATGCGCCTCGCCGGAGGCGTGGGCCGGCGGCCGCGACTCCTCCGCCAGCGAGGTGATCTCGAGCGGCCCGTGGGCGGCCGCCTCGAGCACCTCGGTCGCCTCCTCGGCCGAGCGCGCGTAGAGCTCGACCAGCATGTGGACGATGACCCGCTCGTCGTCGTGCTTGTGGAAGCGAACGTGGGCGAAGAACTCACGCACGCCGGCCTCGCCGAGGGCGCCGTAGGCGAGCAGCTCGGCCGCTTCGGGCCCCGCGCAGCTCTCGACTCGGTCCTGGTCGACCGCGACCGTGCAGGAGGCGACCCAGGGGGTGCCGGCGACCATCCGTTCCCAGCGATCCTCGATCGGGACGACCCGATTGTCCTGGAAGGTCAGGTGAGGCTGGTCGTGCATGCAGTCGAGGCACTGCACGGCCGCTTCCTGGACTTCGTCGATCCCTTCCGTCGGAATGCCGGTATCGGGATCGATGCGGCGGATCGCGTCGTAGTGGATCTGGATCTCGAGGTTCTGGGACCAGCAGCGGTAGCAGCGCAGCCAGGCCGAGCGGTCCCCGTTGAGCTCGCTCATGGGTCAATTGTGGCGCGACCCGGGTTTCGGCGCGGGGCGAGGGTGCTCAGGCCGCGGCGCCGGCCGCTGCGCGCTGCTCGACCAGGGTGACGATCTCGCCCATGATCTTGTTGAGGTCGAAGTCCTTTGGGGTGTAGACGCCATCGACGCCGGCCTCGCGCAGCCGCTTGGCATCGGCCGGCGGGATGATGCCGCCGGCGACCACCGGGGCATCGACGCCCTCGTCGCGCAGCCTGCGCACGACCTCCGGGACCAGCTCGAGGTGGGAGCCGGAGAGGATCGATAGGCCGACCACGTCGACGTCCTCCTGCAGGGCCGACTCGGCGATCTCCTCGGGGGTGAGGCGGATGCCCTGGTAGATGACCTCCATGCCGGCGTCGCGGGCGCGCAGGGCGATCTGCTCGGAGCCGTTGGAGTGGCCGTCGAGGCCGGGCTTGCCGACCAGGATCTTGATCCGGTGGCCGATTCGCTCGGATACCTCGTCGACCCTGCCGCGGATCGCAGCCAGCTCCTCGCGGTTGCCAGGAGGCGCAGCGCCGTCGACGCCGGTCGGCGCCCGGTAGGCGCCGAAGGCGTCGCGCAGCACTTCGGCCCACTCGCCGGTGGTCGCCCCCGCTTTCGCCGCGGCGATCGTCGCTGGCATCACGTTGGCGCTCTCGTCGCGCGCGATCCGCCCCAGCTCCTCCAGCGCCTGCGACACGGCGGCCTCGTCCCGCTCGGCTTTCCACTGCTTCAGCGCCTCGATCCGCTCACGCTCGACCTCCGGGTCGGGGGTGAGGATGCCGCCGTCGGCGCCGGCGGTCAGGGGCGAGTCCTCGCTCTCGGTGAAGCTGTTCTGGCCGACGACTTTTTGCTCGCCGCTCTCGATCCGCCCAACCCGCTCGCGGTGGGACTCGACCAGGCGCGCCTTCATATATGGAACCGCGGCGACGGCGCCGCCATGCTCCTCGACCACCGCCATCTCGGCGCGGGCGCCCTCGCTCAGCTCGTCGACCAAGCCGTCCATCACCACCGAGCCCTCGAAGACGTCGGGGTACTCGAGCAGGTCGGTCTCGTTGGCCAGGACCTGCTGGATGCGCAGGCTCCACTGCTGGTCCCAGGGGCGAGGGAGGCCCATCGCCTCGTTCCAGGCCGGCAGCTGCAGCGCGCGGGCGCGGGCGTCGCGGCTCAGCGTCACCGCCAGCGCCTCGAGCACGATCCGCTGGATGTTGTTCTCCGGCTGGGCCTCGGTCAGGCCGAGCGAGTTGACCTGGACGCCGTAGCGGAAGCGCAGCATCTTCTCGTCGGTCACGCCGTAGCGGTCGCGGCCGATCTCCTCCCAGAGCCGACCCATCGCGCGCAGCTTCGCGTGCTCCTCGATGAAGCGAACGCCGGCGTTGACGAAGAAGGAGATGCGGCCGAAGACCTTGGGGAAGTCGGCTTCCGCCACCTGGCCGCGCGCCCTGACCTCGTCCAGCACGGCGATCGCGGTGGAGAGGGCGTAGGCGGCCTCCTGCACGGGGGTCGCCCCGGCCTCCTGCAGGTGATAGGAGCAGACGTTGATCGGGTTCCACTTCGGGATCTCGTTGACGGTGAAGGCGACCGTGTCGGCGATCAGCCGCATCGAGGGGCCGGGTGGGAAGGCGTAGGTGCCGCGGGCCAGGAACTCCTTGATGATGTCGTTCTGGGTGGTCCCCGCCAGCGCCGAGCGCTTGACCCCGTTCTCCTCGGCCACAGTCACGTACAGGGCCAGCAGCCAGGCGGCGGTGGCGTTGATCGTCATCGAGGTATTCATCTCGCCGAGTGGGATGCCGTCGAGGAGCTGGTGCATGTCGCCCTTGTGGACTACCGAAACGCCGACCTTGCCGACCTCGCCGCGGGCCAGCTCCTGGTCGGGGTCGTAGCCGGTCTGGGTGGGCAAATCGAAGGCGACCGAGAGCCCCGTCTGCCCCTTTGCGAGGTTCTTGCGGTAGAGCTCGTTCGAGCGCCGGGCGTCGGAATGCCCTGCGTAGGTGCGCATCATCCAGGTGCGATCGCGCTC
>JBEVMR010000115.1:0-12194 GCA_040508545.1 Solirubrobacterales bacterium | reverse complement strand
CGAGGCGGCGCAGCTCGGAGAGCTGGACCTCGTTCTCGACCCCCTCGGCGATCGCGTCGAGCGAGAGAGCACGAGCCATGCCGATCACGGCCTCGACGATCGCGGTGCGCTCCTGTTCGACGCCGAGGCCCTCGACGAAAGAGCGATCGATCTTCAACGCGTCGAAGGGAAAGCGGTTGAGGTAGGCGAGCGAGGAGTAGCCGGTGCCGAAGTCGTCGAGGACGAGGCGGACGCCGATCTCGCTCAGAGCTTCCAGCGTCGCCGTCGCGCTGGCGGACTCCTCGACCAGGACGCTCTCCGTCACCTCGAGCCGCAGGTTGACCGGGTCGAGGCCGGTGCGATCGAGGATCTCCCGGACCGAATCGGCGAGGTCACGGTGGGCGACCTGCCGCGCCGAGAGGTTGACGGCGACGTCGAGCGGGCGCTGATCGGGGCGCAGGTCGTGCCAACCGAGCGCCTGACGGCACGCGGTCTCCTGCACCCAGCGGCCGATCGGCTCGATCAGGCCGCTGTCCTCGGCGATCGATACGAACTCGCTCGGGTCGAGCAGGCCGCGCTCGGGATGGTTCCAGCGGACCAGCGCCTCGAGGCCGACGATCTCGCCGCTGCCCAGAGCGATCAGCGGCTGGTAGTGCAGCCCCAGCTCGTCGCGGTCGAGCGCGTGGCGCAGCTCCCGCTCGGTCTCGAGCCGGTGCACGGCGCGGGCCCGCATCTCCTCGTCGAAGACCTCGCAGCGCCCGCGCCCGCGCTCCTTCGCCCTGTACATAGCGGCGTCGGCGTCGCGGATCAGCAGCTCGGCGTCGACCGGCTCGCGCCCTGTCGGGCGGGCGACGGCGATGCCGATGCTGGCAGTGACGAAATGGTCGGCGCCCCCCATCGAGTAGGGCTCCGAGAAGGCGCCGGCGACGCGGTCGGCAATCGCCATCGCCTCCTCCTCGTCGGTGAGGCGATCGACGAGGATCCCGAACTCGTCGCCGCCGAAGCGGGCGACGATGTCGCCCGGTCGCAGATGTGCGCGCAGCCGGGGGGCGACCGCCTGCAGCAGGTCGTCGCCGGCGTGGTGGCCGATGCTGTCGTTGATCAGCTTGAAATGGTCGAGGTCGAGGAAGAGGATGCCGACGGGCGAGCCGGAAGCGAGCCCGCGCTGCAGGGCGTCGCGCAGCGAGTCGACGAAGCTGAGGCGGTTCGGCAGCCCGGTCAGGGCGTCGTGCAGGACGCGGTGGCGCAGAGCCTCGTCGGCAGCGTGGCGCTCCAGCGCATCGGCGAGGACGTTCGCCGAGGCCTGCACGAAGTGCACGTCCTGGGGCGCGAAGTGGTTCGGTTCGGTGGAGTGGATGTCGAGCACGCCGTGGGGGCGATCCTTGCCGGCGATCGGCACCGCGAGGCTGCTGCGCACACCGAGCACCCGCAGCGCCGGCGGCATCGAGAAGCGCCGCTCGCTCGACCAGTCATCGACGATCACGTGCAGGCCGGACTCCAGCGCCGCGCCGGCGTGGGAGTCGCGCGCCGCCGAGGCACGCCGCTCGGCGCCGCTCTCGCGCTCCTCGAGGCCAGCGCGAAGGTGGAGGCGGCGGCCCTCGCGCCCCGCCTCCCAGACGCAGGCCGCGTCGACCCCGTCGATCTCCGTCATCAGCGGAACCGCCTGCTTGGCGAGCATTGCCGGGTCGCCGTCCTGCAGCGCGTAGCGGCCGAGCCGCGCCACCGCAGCCTGCTGGGCCGCGGCGCGTTGCAGCTCCTGCTCGGCGATCTTGCGCTCGGTGATGTCGTAGAGGACGCCGTGCCAGACCTGGGTCCCCTCGGCGTCGGGCTCGAGCACCGCCTCGTCGAGGATCCACACGATCGAGCCCTCGCGGGTGAGCATCCGGTAGTCGATCGGCGGGCCGCCACCCTCACGGGCGCTCTTGTGGGTCTCCTGCTCGAGCACCCGCTCGCGATCGTCGGGGTGAAGCCGCTCTCCCCACAGGCTCGGATCGGCCATCCACTCCTCGGGGCTGTAGCCGAGGATCTCCTCGACCTGGGGGCTGACGTAGCGCCAGCGGCCCTGCTCGCCCAGCTCGCAGGAGTAGACGATCGCCGGCAGGCGCTCAACCAGGCGGCGGTAATCCTCCCCCGCTTGGGAGATCTCGTCGAGGAACTCGGTTACCCGCTCCTCAGGCCAGCCGTCACCCGGTCCCGCAGCTTGCATGCGGCGGTATCGGCAACGTGCCTGGTTCCTTGAAGCCTGCCCCTATCTATACAGGCCAATGGTCCAGAGGCCGGCAAGCCCCCTGAACGGCTCGTACGGCGCGTAGAACTCCTCGACCTCCTCGACCGTGGCGCGGCGGCCGAGCCCGGCCAGCCGGCCGACCAGCTTCAGGTAGATCAGGTCGCCGGCTGGCAGCGAGTCGGGATCGCCGCGGCCGAAGAGCCCCAGGCACTGCACGGTCCAGGGCCCGATCTCCGGCACCGCGAGGAGGCGCCGGTCGCCGGCCGGGTCGGCGGGGTCACAGCGACCGGCGGCGACCTCGCGAGCGACGGCCCGAAGCGCGACCGAGCGGGCGGGCGAGAGATCCATCGCCGCCAGTTCGGCCGGTGCCCGGCCCGCAATCGTCGCCGCCGCCGGCACGTCGCGCAGGGTGGGGTCGAGGTTCGATCCGCTAGGCGGTTAAAACCTCGCCCGCGCCCGGTTGCGATCGTCCTCGAGGCGCGATCCCCAGCGGCCGACGATGCGGCGCTGGATGATCGCGGCGCGCTCGGTCTCGATCAGCTGCTTGACGACGGCCCAGGCGAGCGCCTCCCAGGCCCAGGGACGGCGGCGCGGACGCAGCCAGGGCCGGCGGCGCAGCAGCGGGCCGAGCAGTGGATCGCGGCGGAAGCGGCGGTAGGGCTCGCTGAGGTCATCGTCGACGCCGAGGGCGAAGCGCATCCGCTCGATCGCCAGGCGCAGCTGATCCGGCCCGGCTGGGCGGCTCGGCAGCGGAGGGATCGCTCGTGGCGCCGCCACCGCGGCCGGGTCGAGCGGCTCGGCGCGGAGCGTCACCCGCCCGCGGCCGGGCTCCCAGGCGCGAACCAGAACCGGGCTTTCCTCGATCCGCATCAGCCGGGAGAGCACCCCATTCGAGACCCGCATCACGCGGTCCTCGCTGCTGTAGCCGGGCAGGCGGAACGGCGACGGCGGACGGGCTTCGGCCTCGAGGCCCTTCACTTCCCGAGCAGGTGCACGTCCACGAGAAACGAGCGGCTGGCGACGACCTTGGGCTGGCGCTTGCGCCCCGGCAGCAGCCGCCCCGGCGAGCGCTTCGCCGCAGCGCCGACGGCCCGGACTACCGCGACGGTAGCCGCACCCGCCAATACCCCACCGACCGCGGCAACGACAGCGGTGCGGGCCTCGTTGCGGACGGCGAGGGCAGCAGGGGCGTCGCGCGGCAGAACCCTGACGCGAACCGGCTCAAGCTCGAACTCGCTCACCCGGCCGACCTTAGCGATGCCGGCAGCGCCAACTGGCGGCAAAGCCGGAAACTGCGCCTTTATGAAGGGGAGCCGGCTCCCCCGAGGGCCTTCTCGTAGATCCGGTACTTCTTGACCACCTTGCCGCCCATCCCCTCCATCGCCCGGTTCATCGGTCCGTTGGTCTCGAGGATCCAGCCGGTCTCCCCGGCGGGCACGCCATCGGGACTGGCCGCCTCGAGGTGCTTCAGGTAGAGGCCGGCGGCGATGCCGGTGTGCTGGTACGCCCGCCTCACGCCGAGCACGAAGACGCGCACCCGGTCGATCTTCGGCTTGCCGCGAAGGAAGCGCAACCAGCCGAGGGGGAGCAGCCGGCCCCCCATCCTGGCCAGCACCTGATTGATATCCGGCAGGGTGAAAGCGACGCCCACCGTCTCGCCGTCCTTTTCGGCGATGAAGCCCCAGTCCTCGTCGAGCACCTGCTTGAGGGTCTTGGCGTGAAACTCGATCTCTGCGTCAGTCGCGGGGACGAAGCCCCAGTTGTCGGACCAGGCCTCGTTGTAGACCTCGCTGAAGCGACGCATCTCCTCGGGCAGGTTGCGCTTGTCGAAGTTGCGGATCTCGATCCCTTCGTCGCGCAGCGCCTTCTCCGCGGCGACGTGGATCTCCGGGGCGAACTGGTCGCCTTCCTTGAGCTTGCCGAGCTCCAGGTACCACATCAGCAGGTCCATGGCCTTGCCGTAGCCGAGGCCCTCGAGCAGCTCCATATAGAAGGGCGGGTGCCAGTTCTGCAGGATCATCGGCCGCAGCTCGAAGCCCTCGATCAGGATGCCGACCTCGTCGTTGGTGGTGAAGTCCATCGGCCCGAGCAACCGTCCCCGGCCTTGCTCGGCGAGCCAGTCCTCGGCGGCGCCGAGCAGGGCGGCCGCCACATCGCGGTCGTCGATCGTCTCGAAGAAGCCGAACATCCCGTCGCTGCCACCCTGGGCCTTGTCCCACTCGTAGTCGATCTGGACGCTGATCCGCCCCACCGGCTGCCCGTCCCTTTCGGCGATGAACAGCTCCGCCTCACCGTGCTCGAACCAGGGGTTCTTCCCCCGGTCGAGGAACTGCATCCGCTCGAAGATCAGCGGCGGGACCCACTGCGGGTGGTCGCGGTGGAGGTGGAAGGGGACCTTGACGAAGCGCTTGAGGTCGCGCCGGGAGCGGACGGGGCAGATTTCCACGGTTGACACGGGAGCCTGAACCTACACTTCGAGCATGAGCGAAACCGCCAAGGCTCCCGTCGACGTCTTCGAGAAGGCCCGCAGCCACGAGCGGCTCGAGCAGCTCGAAGCCGCCAAGCAGCACGACCTCCTCCCTTACTTCCGCCTGCTCACCTCCCAGGCCGGCCCGGTGGTCGAGATGGAAGGCCGGGAGACGATCATGCTCGGCTCCAACAACTACCTCGGCCTGACCGGCGACAGCCGGGTGAAGGACGCGGCGCGCGAGGCCCTCGAGACCTACGGAACCGGTGTCACCGGCTCGCGCCTGCTCAACGGGACGACGCCGCTGCACGTCGAGCTCGAGCGCGAGCTGGCGGAGTGGATGGGGACCGAGGAGGCGATCGTCTACACGACCGGCTACCAATCCAACGTCGGCTGCATCGGCACGATCCTCGAGCCGGGCGACACGGTTATCTGCGACTCCGGCGACCACGCCTCGATCCTCGACGGCTGCAAGCTCTCCGGGGCGAAGCTGCGGCCCTTCCGTCACAACCGCATGGACAAGCTGGAGAAGATGCTGCAGCGGGCCGGAGAGGACGGCGGCGGCGTGCTGGTCGTCGTCGACGGCGTCTTCTCGATGGAGGGCGACGTCTGCGACCTGCCACGAATCGTCGAGCTCTGCGGCGAGCACGGCGCGCGGCTGATGGTCGACGAGGCGCACGGCGCTGGGGTGCTCGGCGCGCGCGGTGCCGGCGCCAGCGAGCTGTTCGGGCTCGAGGACCAGGTCGACCTGCGGATGGGGACGTTCTCCAAGAGCCTCGCCTCCTGCGGCGGCTTCATCGCCGGCCCCGCCGACGTGATCGAGTACCTGCGGATCTCCTCACGCTCCTTCATCTTCAGCGCCTCGGCGGTGCCGGCGGCGGTCGGCGCGGCGCTGGCAGCTCTGCGGGTGATCCGCAGTGACGGCCCGCAGCTGTTCGAGGCGCTGCTCGGCAACGCCTCCTACCTGCGCGAAGGTCTGCGCGAGCTGGGGCTGAAGGTGGTCGAGCCCGGAACGCTCCCCGACGGCACGGTCGCGACCACGCCGGTCGTGCCGGTGATGGTCGGCGACGACTGGCAGGCGGTGCTGCTCTGGAAGGCGCTCTTCGACGCCGGCGTCTACACCAACGTCGCGATCCACCCGGCGGTGCCGCCCGGTGGGGCGCTGCTGCGCACCAGCCTGATGGCGACCCACGAGCGCGAGCACCTCGACCGGGCGTTGGAGACGATCTCCCGCACCATCGAAGACTTTCCTGAGCTTCCACGTACGTAAGTAGCTATGCATCCCCCTGCAGGGGTAGTTTCTGCCTTGTCCAATTCCGGACAAGGCAGAGCGCCGCGAGAAAAAGATGCTCTTAGCGAACGGGCTGTCGACTCTTCGCTGAATGCGGGTTGACGCTCCCCGCCCCGAGCACATAGCTTGCCCCTTCGTCGCGCATCCGGGTCAGGAGGAAGCGGCGGCACCAGTTTCAACTCGACCGAGCCGGGCAGAGCCGGCCGGTGCATCAGACCAGTCAATAATCCTTAGAGGGAGGACTCTCAGTGGACGCTGTATCGATCGCCCCTGCTTTGACGACCGCAACCACGGCTCAGACACCGCAGCACATGCAGGCTCTGGCCCGTGCCAATCGCGTGCGGCTTGCCAGGGCGGAGCTGAAGCGATCGATCGGGCGCGGCGAGGTCGACGTGGCCGAGGTGATCCGCGACTCCTCCTGGGAGACCGAGAGTATGACCCTGGCCGAGCTGTTGACCAGCCAGCGCCGCTGGGGCCGGACCCGCGCCCGCAAGCTGCTGCAGACCCTCGCCCTGAGCGAGAACAAGCGCCTCGGCACCCTTACCCCGCGCCAGCGCACGCTGCTGACCTCGGCGCTCTCGCCGCGCGCCCGGGAAACGGTCCTCGTCTAGAGGGCCGTCAACCCCGCAGGCCGCCGGCTTTGAAGGAGAGGCCGCCAGAGGCCTTCTTGAAGGCGCGGCGCAAGCCGTAGAAGGAAGCAGCGAAGCAGACGACTCCCACCGCCAGGGCAACGGCGAGGACCAGGCCGGCTAGATAGAAGATGCCGCCGGTGACGACGACGAAGACCGTGCCGGCAAGCAGGGTCGTGTGCGAGCGGTAGCCGGCAAAGTGCTCGCGCGCGGAGACCTCGAGGCCGCCGAGGCCGGCGAGCACGACGCCGACGCCGATCGGGGTCGGGTTCTTGCTCACCACGCCAATCACCAGGCAGATGATTCCCGCCAGAACGGTCAGCTCGGCCAGAGGGAACGACCCCCACGGAGCCGGCGGACGCTCGTCAGCCGTCCTGGTCCTGCCTTGCTCGCTCAACGGCCGCAAGCCGCCCGGCTAACGGACATCCGGACGAGACCCTGACCCGCCACCAGCCCATCAGCATTCCGAGTGGGCCTAGGCGCGGGCGGGAATGCCAATGGCCGCAGCCGGGCTCGCCGACGTCGGCCCGCGAGATCTGCACCCACTTGTACTCGGAGGGCTCCGCCAGCATCCGCTCCAATAGCTCGCGGTTACGGGTCTCGAGCTCTGCCTGCCCCTGCAGCTGACGCCGCGCGTCGCCGATCCGGCCGGCCAGCGAGTCGCGGATCGCCTCCAGTTCACCAAGGCCGAGCGCGCGCGGCTCGGATGAGGCCGCCGCGACGCCGGTGTCGATCGGCACTCGGGGGAAGGCGTCGGCGAAGAGCGCGCCGAGTTGAGCTTCGAGGCGCCCGATCTGGCGCCGAAGCTCTGCCCGGGCGAGGCGCTCGTCGCCATCCACGCGAAGCGTGGCACGCGTCTCTCGTTCGAGCAGATCCGGCATAGCTCGCTACCGAGTGTAGATCACGCTTATGACCCGATGGCAGTCGTCGCGTTAAGCGGCGTTGAGGGTCGCGGCGACCATCCAGAGCGCCTCGTCGACGGCGATCTGGGGAACGCCCTCGACCTGGATCGCGGCAATCGCGATGCGGCGGGTACGGCGACCCACCTCACAGCCGTCTCCGGTGGCGCCGAAAAGGAGCCCGGAGGGCCGCCGTCGATCGGCGATCACCAGCGTGCCCTGCGAAAGCTCTCCCGGCCGGCCCTCGAGGGACTCACCGGGGGCCGAATCCCGAATGCAAAGCGGGCCGTCGAGCCGATCGGCGTCGAAGGCCCGCAGCGCGATCCCGGTCTCCACCGTGGCGATCGTCAGCGCGTCGGCGGGAAGGCCGTGCGTCTTGAAGCCGCCGTCCTGGAGCCGATCCAGGGCGAGCTGCTCGACCGGGGTTCGAGTGCGATCGGGGTCGAGGCCGATCTGGCGGAAGAAGACGCGGTAAGCCCATGGGATGGGGCGTTCACGCAGGTGGATCGCGTGGGCGCCGTAGAAACGGTCGGAGGTCTCACGGAGGCGCTTCTCGACCGGCTCAGGGCTGCGGCCGGGGCGGCCGTCCAGCTCGATCCAGGAGATCCCCAGGCCGGGAAACTCGGCGGCCACGTGAGGTGCCACCCAACCCAGGGCCGGAGAGGGCTCCCAGCCCAGATCCGGCTCGGCCGCGCCGGCGCTCACCGCCTACTCCCCTCCGCCTGGCTGGCGCGCAGCAGCCGCTCAACCCGGTCGCTCAGTTCGCCCACGGTCAGTTCGCCGATGCTGGCGCTCTCCAGAGTGCCACCGGGGTAAGCGTAGGCGAAGGTCGGGCAGCCGCCGACGCGGTAGAGGCTCGCCACGGCTCCGTCGCGGTCATAGCCGACCGGCATCTTCCAGTCGCGTTGGCGGATCAGCTCGCGGACCGTGTCGCGATCGTCGCGAATGTCCAGCGAGAGAAAGCTCACGCGTCCACGGTAGCGCGAGTAGACCCGGCTGGCGACGTCCTGCTGGTCGACGCACTCGCCGCCTTTGCTGAACCAGAACGAGATCACCGATGGACGGTCGAAGAAGTCGCAGACGCGAATCGCACCGGGCGTGTCGACCTGGCAGGCCGGAGTGCGCCGCGCGTCGTCCGGGCAGGGCAGCGCCGCCGCCGAGCAGTCGTCCTGGGCGATGTTGGCGTCACCTTCGAGCTCGCCCGCGGCGGCCGGGACGGCGAACTCGGGCAGCGGCCAGCGCGCCGGCTGCTCGTCGAGCCCGAGCGTCCCGCCGCCATCGCCGGGTACGCCATTGATCAGGGCGATCGCGACGATCGCGACGAAGAACAGGCCGACGAGGATCGAGTAGCGGTCTTTCACGACCCGCCCTCCCGCCGGCGGGCCGAAAAGAGGGGTCGGAGTCCTCTTTTCGGCCCGTCGGCAGATGAAAGGTGCTCGGCCCAAGCGAGCGCCGCCGGCAGAGCAACCAGCACACCCAGCAGCGCCACGGCCAGATCGATCACGGTGACGAAGCCGAACTCACGCAGCATCCGCACATCGCTGGCAATCAGCACGGCGAACCCGGCAATAGCAGTAACCCCGGAGGCCAGCACCGCGGCCCCCGTCCGAGCGTAGGCCTGCCGCAATGCCGCCTCAAGCTCCCGCCCCGCCCGCCGCTCCTGCCGGAAGCGAGCAGCCAAGATCACGCTGAACTCGGTAGCAATCGCAATAGTCAGCGCACCCAGCGCGGCCGACATCGGGTTGAGCGGAACGTGACTGATCCAGAGCACCAACGCCGACCACCCGGTAGCCATCACGATCGGCACAAGCGGAATCAACGCCCGCGGCAGCGACCGGTAGACCGCCAGCAGCACCAGCGCGACGGCGATGAGTCCGGCCAGGGTCAGCAGGTAACGGCTGCTGGAGAGATCCGAAGCAGCAGCAGCCGCGATCACCGGTAACCCGGCCAACTCCACCTCCACCCCACGCGGCGGACCGCCCTCCTCGCCCGGAGTACCGACCTCCCCACGAATCCGATCGATCAGCTCCTGCTGCTCATCCAGCGACTGCGCCCGAATGCCGAACCCAAGCAACGCAGTGCCGGCCGGCAACCCCGTCTCCGGATCGACAGTCGCAACCTGTGCCAGGTCGTAGGCGGGAATCTGCCCCAGCCCTTCCCGGATGCCCTTCCGCGTCAACTGCCCAGCCTGGACAGCTCCTTCCGTCAACCCCCCGCCGGTGACGAAATCCGAGAGCGCCGGCCCAGGACAGACTTCCGCCGTCTGACAGCTCGGGTTAGCCCCGGAGAACCCACCCACCTCGAGCACGCGCTGCTTGAAGTCAGCCATCCACTCGATCGTCGCCGGGTCAGTCAGATCAGGTGCGCTCACCCTCACGTCCAGCTCCCCAGACACTCCGGTCGCATCCTGCAGCTCGTTCAGTTCACGCACCGCATCAATGCTCTGTGGTGCCAACTCTTGGATGTCAGTCTGCGTTTCGATCTGAGTGCCAGCTCCCCAGCCAATTACCGCCAGTGCCAACCCGACCCCAAGCACCCGCTCCGGATACCCCTGCCCGATCGCCAGAACGCGCTGCAGCAGGGGCGGGAGTGACGGGTCTCCCGGAGACGGGCGGCGTCCTGTTTTTCGCACCTCCGGCTCAGCGAGAGATCTATGCCGCCAGGCGAAAAACCCAGCCCGCGGAGGGAGACCCGTCGCTTCCGCCCCCCTGCGCAGGCTCAACGCAGCGAACCCAACGACGAACGCGAGCCCAAACGCAATCGCGATGCCTACGACTAAGAGCAGGCCGAAGCTGCGCACCATCGGCGTAGGCGAGAGCTGGAGAGCCAGGAAGCCAGCGCCGGTCGCCAAGCAAGCGGTAGCGATAGCCGGACCTCCTCCGGAGGCAGCGAGACGCGCAGCGTCGGTGCCTGGGCTAGCGCCCAGCGCGATGGCCTCGTCGTATCGCGCCTGCAGCTGAATGGCGTAGTCGACCGCAAGCCCAATCAAGATCGGGAGGACAGCGATCGAGGCCATCGTCAGCGAGCCGCCGAGCAGGCCGAAGAGTCCGAAGGTCAGAGCCGCGGCTCCCAGGGCGATCGCCAGCGGCAGCAGCCGCCAGCGCGACCTGAAGACCAGCATCAGGGCGAGGGCCATGACCACGAGGGCGACGCCGAGCAGGACCAGCAGAGCGTCCTTCAGCGCTCGCGTTACGGCGTCGACGACCACCGGCACACCGGAAATGACGTAGCGGCCACCTTTGAGCTCAAAGCACCGCTCCGGCTCCCCCTTGAACTTGCATTTCTCCCGAGCCGCCGGATCCCGCACCACTGCCTCGATTGCCTCGATCGCCCGGTGGCGTTCGTCCTCATTCAGGTCCGGCTTCAACCGCACGATGATCTGGGTCGTGTTCTTGTTCGGGAACAGATAGGAGAGGCGGGCCTTTGGCGTACCGCGCTTGCGGCGCAGGTCGAAGACGACGGCAGCGAGGAAGTCAGGGTTGGCGAGGCTGGGCGTGCTGGTGATCCCGTACTGGGCGGCGACCTGGAGGATCAGTTCGCGGAACCGCTCGGGCGGGACGGTGGTCGCAAGGCGGCGCAGCTGGCGGTCGATCTGGATCACCGCCTCGTTGAGGAAGGTCGCCGGGCCGACGACGGACTTCACCGGTTCCAGCTCGGCCAGCTCGGCGCAGGGCCCTGGAATCGGCTCCGCCCCCTTCGGCACCTTGCCCGACAGGCATCCCTCGAGCCGCAGGAAGCGCCCCAGGTTCGCGGTCAGGATCAGCCGCTGAAGATCGCCCTCGGCAAGAACGACGATCGGTTCTTCGCCGAACTCCTCCCGCACCTGCTGGGTAGCTCGGTAGCTGGCCGTGTCGGAGTCGACCAGCGTGTCGGTTGCCGCATCGGTCGGCAGCTGCGTCGCCGCAACCGCCGCCGCGATCGCGAGCGCGAGCGTGGTGGCCAAAACCGCCCGCGCATGGCGGACCGCCCAGGCCGCGACTGCGCTCAATCCATCGAGAGCGGGCCGGTTACGTCAGCGTTGAGGAACTGGTGGACGAACTGGTTTTCGGAGTCGAAGAGTTCCTCTTTCGGGCCCGACTCGACGATTTTGCCGTTCCAAAGCACGGCGATGAAGTCGGAGATGCGGCGCGCCGTGTTGAGGTCGTGGCTGATCACCAGGTAGCAGCCGCCGTTCTCGGCGTGGACCTCGCGGATCAGCTCGCAGAGCAGCGCCGTGCGGACCGGGTCGAGGCCAGAGTCGGGCTCGTCGAACATCACGATCGCCGGTTCCAGCACCAGCGCGCGGGCGAAGCCGGCGCGCTTGCGCATCCCGCCCGAGAGCTCGTTCGGCATCTTGTAGATCGCCTCGATCAGGCCGACCTCCTTGAGCCGGCGGTTGACGATCTCGCCGATCTCCTCCTCGCCTTTGTCGGTGTGCTGGCGCAGCGGGAAGCAGACGTTGTCGTAGATGTTCATCGAGCCGAAGAGGGCGCCGTCCTGGAACAGCAGGCCGAACTTTTTGCGCACCTCGAAGAGTTCGTCGTCGGTCATGTTGGGGATCGACTCGCCGTGCACGAGCACGTCACCCGAGTCGGGATAGAGCAGGCCGACGATGTGCTTGATCAGCACGCTCTTGCCGGTCCCCGACGGGCCCAGCACCATCGAGACCTGGTTCTCCGGCAGCCCGAGGTTCAAGCCGTTGAGGATGCGGGCGCGGCCGAAC
>JBEVMR010000109.1:0-43740 GCA_040508545.1 Solirubrobacterales bacterium | reverse complement strand
GGGCTTGCCGGTCAGCGAGCGGCCCTGGCCGCGGCCGAGCAGGGGGTCTCGGTCGGGATCGTCTCCAAGGTCCATCCCGTGCGCTCACACTCGAACGCCGCCCAGGGCGGGATCAACGCGGCGCTCAACCCCGAGGACTCCTGGGAGTCGCACGCCTTCGACACGGTCAAGGGCTCGGACTACCTCGGCGACCAGGACGCGATCGCGATCATGTGCCGCGAGGCACCCGAGGAGATCCTCCACCTGGAGCACCTCGGGGTCCCGTTCCACCGCAACGAGAAGGGGCTGCTGGGAACCCGCGCCTTCGGCGGCGCCTCGCAGGCGCGCACCTACTACGTCGCCGACATCACCGGCCAGGCGATCATGCACGTCCTCTACGAGCAGCTGATGAAGTTCTCGGACGAGATCGCGCGCTACGAGGAGTACTTCACGACCGGGCTCGCGATCGGCGAGGACGGCGCGTGCGTCGGCGCGGTATGCCGCAACGTCCGCGACGGCTCGATGGAGCTGTTCGGCGCCAAGTCGGTGATCCTGGCCACCGGCGGCAACGGCCAGGTCTGGCAGCCGACCACGAACGCGCTGATCTGCACCGGCGACGGGATCGCGATGGCCTACCGGGTCGGCGCCAAGCTGATGGACATGGAGATGATCCAGTACCACCCGACGACGCTGGCGGGCAAGGGCTTCCTGATCACCGAGGGCGCCCGCGGCGAGGGCGCCCACCTGCTCAACGCCAAGGGCGAACGCTTCATGGAGCGCTATGCGCCGAACAAGATGGAGCTGGCCTCGCGCGACGTCGTCTCCCGCGCCGAGCAGACCGAGATCAACGAGGGCCGCGGCTTCCCCGACGGCACCGTCGCCCTCGACATCACCGTTGTGCCGAAGAAGCGCGTGCACGAGGCGCTGCGCGAGATCGTCCTCGTCGGCCAGGACTTCGCCGGCGTCGACATCACCAAGGAACCGATCCACATCAAGCCCGGCAACCACTACACGATGGGCGGCGTCAAGACCGACGTCGACGGCCGCACCGAGGTCCCGGGCCTCTACGCCGCCGGCGAGGTCGCCTGCGTCTCGGTCCACGGCGGCAACCGGCTGGGCGCCAACTCGCTGCTCGACACGCTGATCTTCGGCCGCCGCTCCGGCGTCGACGCCGCCGCCCGCGCCAAGCGGATAGAGGGCTCGCGTCCCTCGCGCGGCGCGCTCGAGGCCGAGGAGGCGGAGATTGCGGCGATTTCCGCGCGCGAGAAGGGCTCGGGCAGGCGCGTCTCGGAGATCAAGCAGGAGCTGGGCGAGACGATGGACGGCAAAGTCGCCGTCTTCCGCGACGAGGCCGGGATCCAGGAAGCACTCGAGATCGTCCGCCGGCTCAAGGAGGAGTCGAAGTCCGCCTACATCGACGACAAGGGCAGCGTCTTCAACCAGGACCTGCTGGGCGCGATCGAGCTCGGCTACATGCTCGACAACGCCGAGTGCACCTGCCTCGCCGCGCTGGAGCGCAAGGAGAGCCGCGGCGCCCAGTACAGGACCGACTTCCCCGAGCGCAACGACGAGGAGTGGCTCAAACACATCGACCTGCAGCAAGGGGCCGACGGACCGGAGCTCTCATACTCAGAGGTGACGATCACCCAGTGGGAACCCGAAGAGAGGAAGTACTGAGCCCATGGCCGAGTACACGCTGAAAGTCCGCCGTTACCAGCCGGAGAGCGGCCAGGGGGCCTACTGGGAGGAGTTCAAGGTCGACCTCGACCCCTCGCTCTCGGTCCTCGACGGGATCCTCCAGGCCAAGGACCGCGACGACGGGTCGCTCTCGGTCCGCTGCTCCTGCCGAGCGGCTATCTGCGGCTCCTGCGGGATGAAGATCAACGGCCAGTCCGGCCTCGGTTGCAAGACCCAGATCGGCGAGGCCCAGGAGCTGGCCGACAAGAAGGCGAGCGTCGGCGAGGGCGACAACACGATCGTGGTCGAGCCGATGGGGAACATGCCCGTGATCAAGGATCTGATCACCGACATGGAGTCGACCCACTGGACCAAGATCCGCCGCGTCACCCCCTGGCTCCTCCCCCACGGCGAGGCGCCCGAGCGCGAGTACGTGGTCGAGCCCGACTCGATGATCGACATCACCCAGTCGATGGCCTGCATCCAGTGCGGCGCCTGCGTCTCCTCCTGCCTCTCGATGGAGGCCGACCCCGACTTCATCGGCCCGGCGGCGCTGGCCAAGGCCTACCGCTTCGTCGGCGACCCTCGAGACGGCGAGACCGTGGAGCGACTGCACGACCTGGCCGAGGATCCGCACGGGATCTACGACTGCACCCACTGCTTCAGCTGCATCGACGCCTGCCCCAAGGGCGTGGCGCCGATGGACCAGATCATGCGCCTGCGCCGCAAAGCCGGCGAAGAGGGGATCGAAGACCCGAACAGCGGCCATGACCACGAGGTCGCCTTCGTCAAGATCATCGAGAAGAAGGGGACGCTCGACGAGTCGCTGCTGCTCCAGGAGTCCTTCGCCCCCGGCCTCAAGGGCAAGCTGAAACCGAGCAAACGGGCGATCAAGGAAATGCTCGGCTCGCTGCCGACGGCGATCCGCGGCCTACGCACCGGCAAGATGCGCTCGCTGCCGAAGCTGATCCCGGGCATCCACCCGAAGCTGCCCGACGGCGCCCAGGACGAGGTCAGGGCGATCTACGAGCACGCCGAGGAGCACCGCGAGGAATTCAACATCTACATCAAGGGCGAGGAGGACGTCGAGCCCGAGCCCGACGAGCCGACCGACGCCGCGCTGGCGGACGAGGCTAAAGCCGCGAAGGAGGAGACCGCATGAAGCTCGCTTACTGGCCCGGCTGCGTCTCGCGCGGCTTCACCACCGAGCTGCACGGCTCGATGGCCTTCACCGCCGAGAAGCTCGGGATCGAGCTGGTCGAACTCGACCGCGCCAACTGCTGCGGCGCCGGCGTGATCGCCGAGCACAACCAGGAGCTCGCCGACACGCTCAATGCCCGCACCTTCGCCCTCGCCCAGCAGACCGGGCTGGCGATGATGAACATCTGCTCGACCTGCCAGGGCGCGCAGTCGGAGTGCCAACAGCGGCTCGACGCCGACTCCTCCTACCGCGCCCACATCAACGAGGTGCTGAGCGGCCAGGGCCTCGCCTACGAGAAGGGCAAGGACGGCTTCACCAACAAAAACTTCCTCTGGCTGCTGGTCGAGGACTACGGGCTCGACAAGCTGGCGGAGAAGGTCGTGCGACCGCTCTCCGGCCTCCGCGTCGGCCCCTTCTACGGCTGCTACGTCGTGCGGCCGAAGGAGCGGCTCGGCTATGACGAGTTCCCCGACCGCGATATCTACCTGGAGAAGGTGATCGAAGCGCTCGGCGGCGAGGTGGTCGAGTACGACGGCGCCCGCAAGTGCTGCGGCTTCCCGGTGATCACGATGAACCGCGAGACCTCGCTGCGCCAGTCCGGCACCCACGTCGGCGACGCGATCGACGCCGGCGCCGACTGCCTCGTCACCCCCTGCCCCCTCTGCCACCTCAACCTCGACATGCAGCAGCCCGAGGCAGCGAAGGTCGTCAACCGCGACCTCGGCCTCGCCGTCCTGCACCTGCCGCAGCTCGTCGGCCTCGCGCTCGGCGCCGAGCCGAAGCAGCTCGGGATGAGCAAGCACATCGCCTCGACCGGCTGGGTCGAGGAGCGCTTGGCAGCTCCGGCGACCGCCTAGGGCGGCGTGGCGGAGGTCCTCACCGACCTCTTCTTAGTCCTTCTCGCCGCCAAGCTCGGCGACGAGGTCTTCAAGCGGATCGGCCAGCCGGCGATCGTCGGCGAGATCCTCGCCGGGGTCGTCGTCGGGCCGTCGGTGCTGGGGCTGGTCGAGCCGGGTGAGGTTCTGGAGGTCTTCTCCGAGCTAGGGGTCGTCTTCCTGCTCTTCTGGGTCGGGTTGAAAACGCGCCTCTCGGAGATGCGAACGGTCGGGCGAATCGCGGTGACGGTCGGCAGCGCCGGCGTCGTCCTGCCCTTCCTGGGAGGGATCGGCCTTGGCGCCGTGCTCGGCGAGAGCACCGAGACCAGCGTCTTCCTCGGCGCGGCGCTGGCGGCGACCAGCGCCGGGATCACCTCGGCGACCTTCCTCGACCTCGGCATCGCCCGCAGCCCCGCCGCCCGCACCGTGCTCGGCGCCGCGGTCGTCGACGACATCCTCGCCCTGATCCTGCTCTCGGTCGCGGTCGGGATGGCGGCTGACGGCGGGGTCGATGCCGGCAACATCGCCCTCTCCCTCGCCCTGGCGATCGCCTTCGTCGCCTTCTTCGCGCTGGGAGGGACGCAGCTGCTGCAACGGAGGCCGCAGCTGCTCGACGCGCCGCGCTTCGCCGACTCGCCGCTGCTGCCCGCGGTGATCCTCTGCCTCGGCCTCGCTGCCTTCTCGGCCCAAATCGGCCTGGCGGCGCTGATCGGCGCCTTCCTCGCCGGGATGATCGTCGCCGAGACCAAGGACCAGAGCCCGATCGAGGAGGAAGTCAGGCCCCTCTACGCCTTCTTCCCCCCCTTCTTCTTCGCCTTCATCGGCATCGAGCTCGACCTCGACTCGCTGCTCGACGGGCACGCGCTGCTGCTGCTCGTGACGATCACCGCACTGGCGATCGTCACCAAGCTGATTCCCGCCTACCTCGCGGCGCGCGGCCTCGGGCGCGACCAGGCGCGGATCGTCGGCATCGGCATGGTCCCGCGGGGCGAGGTCGGCATCGTCGTCGCCTCGATCGGCGCCGCCGAGGGGGTCGTCGACCCCGAGCTCTTCGGCGTGGTGGTGGGCATGTCGATCCTCACGACGCTGCTGGCGCCGTTTGCCCTGCGGCGGCTCAGCCGCGCTTGAGCAGGTTGCGCTCGACGAGCAGCTCAGCCAGCTGGACGGTGTTGGTCGCGGCGCCCTTGCGCAGGTTGTCGGAGACGACCCAGATGTCGAGCGCGCGCTCGTTGCCGGGGTCGCGGCGGATGCGGCCGACGAAGACGTCGTCCTTGCCGGCTGCCTCGATCGCCATCGGGTAGCGGCCTGCAGCCGGATCGTCGAGGACGGTTACCCCGGGGGCGGCGGCGAGCAGCTCTCGGGCTTGCGCTGGGTCGAGCGGCTCGCGCGTCTCGACGTTGACAGCCTCGGAATGGCCGCTGACGACGGGGACGCGCACGCAGGTGGCGCTGACGCGGATCTCGCCGTCGCCGAGGATCTTGCGCGTCTCGTTGATCAGCTTGCGCTCCTCGTCGGTGTGATCGTCGCCCTCGGGGAAGCTGCCCGCCTGCGGCAGCGCGTTGAAGGCGATCTGGTGGGGGTAGACCGAGGCAATCGGGTCGGCCCCGTCGAGCGCGGCGCGCGACTGCGCGGTCAACTCGTCGATCGCCGCCTTGCCGGTGCCGGAGACCGCCTGGTAGGTGGAGATCACCAGGCGCTCGATCCCGGCCGCGTCGTAGAGCGGCTTGAGCGCGACGACCATCTGCATCGTCGAGCAGTTCGGGTTGGCGACTATCCCCTTGTGGCTCGCGAGGTCGTCGGGGTTGACCTCGGCGACGACCAGCGGCACGTCGTCATGCATGCGCCAGTAGCTGGTGTTGTCGACGACGACGGCGCCGGCCCCGACCAGCTTCGGCGTCCACTCGGCGCTGACCGCGCCTCCCGCCGAAGAGAGGACAAGGTCCAGGTTCTGAATCGTCTCCTCGTTGAGCGGGCGCACCTCGAGCTGCTCGTCCCCCCACTCGAGCGACTTGCCGGCCGAGCGCTCAGAGGCGAAGGGCACGACTTGCGATGCCGGGAAGCGGCGATCCGCAAGCAGCTCGAGGATGGTCGTGCCGACCAGCCCGGTCGCGCCGAGAACCCCGACTCTGTATTCGTCGCCCGCCATCGTTCCGAGTATGGCGTGGCTCAACCGCTGACCGTTGGGCGCTGCGCGCCCATCGGGTCCTCGGGCTTGACCGAGTCTGCGCCGAGGTCGAAGGCCTGATGCAGGGCGCGGACCGCGTCCGGGACCCGGTCGGCGGAGATGACGCAGGAGATCTTGATCGGCGAGGTGGAGATCATCTCGATGTTGATCCCCTCGCCGCCGAGCACCTCGAAGACCTTGGCGGCGACGCCGGGGTGCGAGCGCATGCCGGCGCCGACGATCGAGACCTTGCCGATCCGCTCTTCGCTGCGCACGCCCTGGCTGACGTCGAGCGCGCTGACCGTGTCGGTTGCAGCGGTCAGGTCAGAGCGGTCGACGGTGAAGGAGAGGTCGGCGAGGGCGTCGTCGCCTACCGGCTCGTTCTGGATGATCACGTCTACGTTTATGCCGGCGGCTGCCAGCGCGGTGAAGATCCGCCCGGCGATTCCCGGTTCGTCGCGGACACCGGTCAGCGTCACCCGCGCCTCGCCGTCGGAGTGGGTCACTGCGGTTACGAAAGGCTGCTCCACGTTCTCCTTCTCGCTTTCCTCTTCCGAGACGACGAGGGTACCGGGGCCGTCCTCGAAACTGCTGCGGCAGTGGATGCGCACGCCGTTGTTGCGCGCGTACTCGACCGAGCGCAGCTGCAGCACCTTCGCTCCCGAGGCCGACATCTCGAGCATCTCCTCGTAGGACGTCACGGTGAGCTTGCGGGCGTCGGGGACGATGCGCGGGTCGGCGCTGAAGACGCCGGCGACGTCGGTGTAGATCTCGCAGACGCCCGCGTCGAGCGCCGCGGCGAGGGCGACCGCGGTGGTGTCGGAGCCGCCGCGGCCCAGCGTGGTCACGTCCTGGCTGTCGGTGGAGACGCCCTGGAAGCCGGCGACGAGCACGATCCGGTCCCCCTCCAGCGTCTCGCGGATGCGGTCGGCGCGGACGTCGATGATCTTGGCCCGGGTGTGGGAGGAGTCGGTGACGATGCCGGCCTGCGATCCGGTCAGCGAGATCGCGTTGTGGCCCATGTCGTGGATCGCCATCGCGCAGAGGGCGCAGGAGATCCGCTCGCCGGTCGAGAGCAGCATGTCCATCTCGCGGGCGACCGGGCGCTCGGAGATCTCCATCGCCTGCGCGACCAGCTCGTCGGTGGTCTTGCCGCGCGCGGAGAGAACCGCGACGACGCGGTTCCCCGCCTCGCGGGCGGCGACGATCCGCCGCGCCGCGCGCTTGATCTCCTCGGCGCCGGCCACGGAGGTGCCGCCGAACTTCATCACGACTATGTCCGAGTTCGCCTCGCTCATGAGGACGCTTGAGGATAGTCGGGCTAAAGAGTGAGCAGCTGGAAACCGATGCGTTTCCCTCGTGGAGCCAAGCGGCATCGACATGACCATCCTGGGACCGCCGGGGACCGCAGAGCGCGACGACCGCCTCGTCGTCGCCAGCCGTCTCTCGACCCAGCTCGCCCTGGCCCACAGCGTCGAGGACGTCGCCTCGATCGCGGTGCGCCAGCTGCACGACTCCTTCGACTACTACCTGGCGGTGATCCAGCGCCTCGACCCGGACGGCTCGCTGCGCGTCGTCGCCGGCGCCGGCCCGCTGGCCGAGCAGGTGGAGAACTTCCTCGCCAACGAGCAGCCGGTCGAGATCGGCGTCAACGGCCGCGTCGCCCGCACCGGGCGGCCAGCGATGGTCAACGACACCCGGCTCGACTCCGACTACCTGAGCCGTAACCCGCGTACCGATCCCGGCTCGGAGCTCTCGCTGCCGATCAGCGTCGCCGGCTCGGTCTGGGGCGTGATGAACCTGGAGCAGGTCGAGTGCGGCGCCTTCGCCGACGAGGATCTGCTGCTCGCTCACATCGTCGCCGGCCAGATCGGCTCGGCGATCTACCGCTGCACGCTGGTCGAGGAGCTCGAGGGCGCCTTCCTTAGCACGCTCGGAGTGATCGCCGACGCGGTCGAGCTGCAGGACCCCTACACGGCCGACCATGCCAATGAGGTCGCCGAGCTAGCCGTGCGGGTCGGTGAACGGCTCGGCGTAGCCGGCGACGAGCTCGATCGCCTGCGCTACGGCGCCCTCTTGCACGACGTCGGCAAGATCGGCGTTCCCGGCGAGCTGCTGCGCAAGCCGGGGCCGCTCAGCCCCAGCGAGCGCCGCCGCATGGACGCCCACACCGCAATCGGCGCCCGCATGCTGGAGCGGATCCCCTTCCTCGCCCCGGTCGCTCCGCTCGTCCGCTCCGCCCACGAGCGCCACGACGGCGGCGGCTACCCCGACGGCCTCGCGGGAGAAGAGATCCCGCGCGGCGCGATGATCATCGCCACCTGCGACGCCTTCCACGCAATGACCTCCGATCGTCCCTACCGCAGGGCGATGCCCCACGACGCGGCGATCGAAGAGCTGCACGCCGGCGCCGGCACCCAGTTCGACCCGGAAGTGGTGACGGCGCTGATCGCCGAGCTGAAAGTGAGTTAGATCACGCTGCGAGATATATCGATGTGATATATCTCGCAGCTATGGAGTTGAGCCCCACCGCCTACGTGATCCTCGGCATGGTCTCGCGCGAGCCGCGGTCGGGCTACGAGATCAAAGCCGCGGTCGACAACACGACGCGCTTCTTCTGGGCGGCCAGCTACGGGCAGATCTATCCGCAGCTGAAAAAGCTCTCGGAGGCCGGCTTGGTCGAGGGGATCGACGCCTCTCGGGGGGATCGCAAGCGGACTCGCTACGCGATCACCGCGGATGGCGAAGCGGCGCTGAAGGACTGGCTGCGCGAGCCGCCGGAGGCTTCGGAGATGCGCGAAGAAGGGCTGCTGAAGCTGTTCTTCTCCGATGTCCTGGACCCCGAGGAGGCGGCCGAGACGCTGAGGGTCATGGGCCAGCGCCGGCAGGAGCTAAGCGAGCGCCTGCGGGGGATGGAATCGAAGATCCTCGATCAGGAGCAGGACGACCCCTTCCCGCTGATGGTGCTGAGGGGTGGCATCGAGTACAACGACTGGTTCGCCGAATGGTGCGAGCGGATGGAGGCTCAGCTGCTCGACCCGGCACGAGAGAAAAGGAGCAGCTGATGTTCGACTCACTCGCCCGCCTCGCGGACCGCCGGCCCGGCCGCGTCGGCCTCCTCGCAATCGCCTTCTTCCTCCTCGCCGGCGCGCTCGGAGGCTCCGTTGCCGACCGCCTGGACCCCTATGGGGCCGACGACCCGGCAACCGAGGCAGTCGAAGCCCGAGAGCAGCTGCAGGACGCCGGCAATCGCACCCCTGCCGTGCTCGTCGTGGTCGAGGACGCTCCGGTCGCCCAGGCCGCGACCAAGCGGCGGATCGCGGCGCTGGAACAAGAGCTGAGCGCCCGCGGCGACGTCGAGCAGGTCAGCAGCTTCTACACGACCGGGTCGCGCGACTTCGTCTCCAACGACGGCGGCTCCACCTACATCGCCGTCACGCTGAGGCCGACCGACGACAAGGAGTGGCAGAAAGCCGGCGGTGAGATCGCCGACGAGCTCGTGGGTCGTCCCGGGATCACCGTCGGTGGTGCCGCGGTCGCTCAGGAGCAGGTAAACAAGCAGGTCGAGGAAGACCTCAAACGGGCCGAGCTGCTCGCCTTCCCCCTGCTCTTCCTGCTCTCCTTCCTCTTCTTCCGCAGCCTGATCGCGGCTCTCTTGCCAGTGATGATCGGCCTGCTGGCGATCGTCGGCACGTTCCTCATCCTGCGTGTAGCGAGCGAATTCGGCTCGATCTCGATCTTCGCCCTCAACCTCACCACCGGCCTGGGGTTAGGCCTGGCGATCGATTACAGCCTCTTCATCGTCTCCCGCTACCGCGAGGAGATCGCCAAGGACGGGCCCGGCCTGCCCGCGATGCGCCGCGTGCTCGCCACCGCGGGTCGCACCGTGTTCTTCTCCTCGCTGACCGTCGCGGCTGCGCTCGCCTCCCTGCTCGTCTTCCCGCAGCGCTTCCTCTACTCGATGGGCCTGGGCGGATCGCTGGTCGTGCTGCTGGCGGCGCTGATCTCGCTGACCGTCTTGCCCGCGGTGCTGACCCTGCTCGGAACGCGGGTCAACTCGCTCTCCCCTCGCTTCCTGCAGCGCCGCGCCGAGGCCGAGGCCCGCCCTGACGCACAGGGCTTCTGGTATCGCCTCTCGCGCTTCGTCATGCGCCGGCCCGCGCCGATCGCGACGCTCAGCGCCCTCTTCCTGATCGTCCTCGGCCTGCCCTTCTTCGCGATCAAGTTCACCACCGTCGACCCCACCGTGCTGCCCCAAGAGGCGAGCGCGCGGCAGGCATACGACACGGTCAGCGCCGAGTTCCCGCCTTACCGCGAAACGCCGATATGGGTCTCGGTCGACGGGGCAACGCCGAAACAGACGGCCGTGCTCGCAGCGCAGGTCCGCAACACGCCCGGCGTCGCCGCGGTCGCCCCACCCCGGCCGCTGGGCGGGGGCGTAACGGCGATCCAGGCGATCTCGGCGAATCCGTTCTCCTCCGAGGCGAGCCAGTCGACCGTGGAAGGGATCCGCGACGTCCGCGCGCCGGCGGGGGCGACGGTTCTGGTCGGCGGCTCAACCGCCGACTTCATCGACTTCCAGGACAGCCTCACCCGCCATCTGCCGATCGCCTTCGCGATCATCGTCATCGCCACCTTGGTCATCCTGTTCCTGATGACCGGCTCGGTGGTGCTGCCGATCAAGTCGCTGATCATGAACGTGCTCAACCTCAGCGCCGTCTTCGGCCTGCTGGTGCTGATCTTCCAGGACGGCCGCTTCGAGAGCCTGCTCGACTACACGAGCGCGGGGGCGATCGAGCAGACGATGCCGATCCTGCTCTTCGCCGTCGCCTTCGGGCTCTCCACCGACTACGCCGTCTTCCTGCTCTCGCGGATCAAGGAGGCGCGCGACAACGGCGCCTCCGACTCGGAGGCGGTCGCGATCGGCCTCGAGCGGACCGGGCGGATCGTCACCGCGGCGGCGCTTCTCTTCGCCGTCGCGATCGGCGCCTTCGCCACCTCGCAGATCCTCTTCGTCAAGGAAAACGGGGTCGGCACCGCGCTGGCGGTGTTGATCGACGCCAGCATCGTCCGCGCCCTGCTCGTGCCCTCGTTGATGGAGCTGCTCGGCAAGTGGAACTGGTGGGCGCCGGCGCCGCTGCGCAAGCTGTACGAGCGGTACGGGATCAGCGAGAGCGGCGTGCCGGAGCCAGAGAAGGTCTAGCGCTTCAGATCGCCCTGGGCGCCGGCGGAATCGTCGGCGCCCTTGGCTCGCTCGTCGCCGGCGATGCCCTTGAGTCCGAACGATCCATCCTCCGCGATCTCGACGGTCGCCAGGTACGAATCGCCGAGCTCGAGCTTGGTGCTGTCGATCTCCGGCGGGACGGCAAGCGTCAGGGTCGATTCGCTCTCCCCCGCCCAGTCGGCAGAAAGGAGCAGCTGACCTGTCTCCAGCAGGACCTCTTTGACGATGCCGGCGAGTTCGAGGTAGGTCGAAGGCGGAACGGATTCGACCTCGAGCTTGCCCTGCAGGAGGGTCGAGCTGCCTTTCGGCTCGAGCGGCGGCTCGATCTTCGCCGTCACCTTGACCAGGGAACCGACCACCGGCAGCTCGGGGACAACACCGCTCGAATCTGGTTCGACGTGGACCAGCAAGGAGGAACCACGGCCGGAGACGGTGTATGCGGGGGCACTGGGGGTGGCATCGACGAAGGTGATGGTGCCGCTGAAAGTGGCTTCCTTCACCGTTTTCTTGCCCAACTCCAGCTCAGCGGCTTCGGCATAGGTGCTGTTTGCGAGCTGGCGCAACGGGCCACTCAGCTGCGCCCCCGGTTCCGGAAGCTCGGGGGCATGGATGGAGATCAGTTCGCCGCCGTCGATCGCCATCGCGTAACTGCCTGCAGCGGGACTGACCTGCACGACGGTTCCCTTGAACATCTGCCCTTCGGCCTCTTTCTCTGGTTCGTTTTCTTCCGTTGGAGCTGCCTTCGGCGCCGGCTCGGTGGCTGGAGGAGGCAGCGGTTCGATCGGTTCGGAGGCGAGTGGAGCAGTGGCCGGCAGAGCAGCTTCGAAGCCTCCGCTCGCTTCACCGCCGAGCGAGGGCAGGGACGAGGCGGTGGAGGCGGCCCCTCCGCCACCTCCACCGTTCTGCCCGTCGCCCTCTCCAGAGCTTGGAATCTCGATGACCTGCTGGGCGCCGGTTGCGAGCGAACCGGCCGTGCCTGGACCGATCGCGACCCCCGCGAAGACGCCGAAGCCGAGCGCCGCAGCGCTCAGCGGCGCCGCCCAGCGACGGTCGGTGACGACCAGCGCGGCGGCGCGCAGCGCCTGGTCGACCGGCCGGCTTTTGAGCAGGCGCTTCACGGCGCCGGTGCCGCCGGCGCCGAGGCGCTCACCTGCACCGGCTCGATCAGCTGCTTGCCGCATTGCCGGCAGAAGGCGGCGCCCTGCGCATAAAGGGCGCCGCAGTTGCCACAAGCGCCGGCGGCGCCTGCCAGGCCAAGCTTCAGCATCCGCTCGACCTCAGCCAGCTCGGCGTCGACCTGCTGCAGCTTTGCGGCCTGGCGGCTCAGCACGTCGAGGCGGAAGTGGTCGCGGATAGCCATCTCGTAGGTGACCCCACCGAGGTCCCACTGCAGCTCGGCCAGCTGCTTGGAGAGCTGCTCGCGGCGCTGCTGAAGGTCGTCGCTCATTCGATCGCCGTCCCCTTGCTGCCGCCGCCGGGCGCTTTGCTGTCTTCAGGCGGCGGGGCGCCGGGGGTGGCGACTTCGTCCGGCAGATTTGCGCTGTTTTCCGCTTTTTCCTCCGGGCTGCCCTCCTGCAATTGTTGAAGCGCATCGTCGCTGGCGACGGGCGCGTTGCCGGTGTTGGTGCTGCCGCCTTTTACGGCGCCGCTGTCCTTACCACCATCGCCTTTCGCCTTCACTTGCTTCCCCCCGCCATTGACCGCACCGGCCCCGCCTTCGCCAGCGGCGGTCTCGCCCGTATTCGCTTCGCCGCCCTGGACGACGACGGGCGCCGGTGCGGGCGCCGGTGCTCCGCTGTCGCCCTTGCCGATCAAGACGCCGATCAGCAGCATCACGCCGAGCACGGCGATGCCGCCGACGGCAGCCAGCGGCGTGTAGTCCCGGCTCGGCTTCTCCTCCGTGGGCGGAGGCGGCGCGGCTTCCTGCGGCTGGGACGCCGGAACCTCGTACTGGCCGAAGTCGATGCGCGGCTCGCCCTGGCGCTCACCGCAGTTGAGGCAGTAGCGCTGGTCCTCCGCAAGCGGTACACCACAGCTTCGGCATCTCACCCCGTCACTCATTCGAGCTCGAACCCGGGCAGGCTGGGAAACTGGGTCACCTCTACATCGGCGCCCTTGGGGTCGCCGATGAAGTAGACGTTGTAGGGGAAAGGCTTCGGTTTCGCCTTGAATGGTTCGATCGCCCCACGCCCCGCGGCGACCACCTTGCCTCCCTTGGTCGCGACCGCGTAGAGCAGCAGCCGTTCGAGATCCTCACCCGACTGGTTCTCGACGTTGCCGCCGGCAAGGACGCCGGAGTACGGATCGCCTTCCAGCTTCGGGTCCGAGACGGCGATCTGTGGCTGCTCAGCCTGGAAGGACTCTCCCCCCACCCCGACCCGCACCTCGACCTTGGCCGGCGCCCCGGTGGCCAGGATCTGGTCGTGCACCCACTCGGTCTCGCCCCCCGCCGGGACGAAAGGCACCGCGGCTAGAGCCGGCTCGATCCCGGGAATGTCGTTGCGGTAGACGCTCTTGCCCTTGGCGTCGAGAACGTCGATCGCGATCGGCACGCCAACCAGGTTCTCGTCCGAGCGGTTGCGCAAGCGGACGACGACGGCGCTGCCGTTCTGATCGGTGAGCAGGGTGCTCGAGACAACCTCGACATCCTTGCTCTGCTCGGTGATCTTCAGGCCCTTCTCTTGCTTCACCGGGCCCAGCTCGGCGGCGACCTTGGCGCTCTTGTCCTGGGTCGATTCGCAGCCGGTGACGACGAGCGCCACACCGGCCAGAGCGACAGCGAGGGGCAAAGCCGTTCGCGGGCTCATCCGAACGCCCCCCCGACGTACTCACGGGTGCGCGCCTCGCGCGGGTCGCCGAAGACCTGCTCGGCCGGCCCGTACTCGACGAGCTCGCCCAGATACATGAAGCCGACGTGGTCGGCGATGCGCAGCGCCTGCTGCATGTTGTGGGTGACGATCACGACCGCGACCTCCTCGCGCAGCTTCAGGATCAGCTCCTCGATCACCTGAGTGGATCGCGGGTCGAGCGCCGAGCAGGGCTCGTCGAGCAGCAGCACCTCGGGCCGGGCAGCGAGCGCCCGCGCGATGCAGAGGCGCTGCTGCTGGCCGCCGGAGAGGCGCAGGGCCGGGTGGTCGAGCGTCGCGCCGACCTCGTCCCAGAGCCCCGCCCGGACCAGGGCGTCGCCGACGTGGCTCATCAGGGCCTCCTTGCCGGGACGTCCCGAGCCCTGCTCGCGCAGGGCGTAGGCGACGTTGTCGAAGACGCTCATCGGGAACGGGTTGGGCTGCTGGAAGACCATGCTGACCCGTCGCCGCAGCGCCGTCACCTCCATCCCGTCGATGTCCTCGCCATCGAGGGTGATGCGGCCACCGCGGCGCGCGGTGGGAGTGATCTCGACCAGCCGGTTGAGCGAGCGCAGCAGGGTCGTCTTGCCGCAACCCGAGGGACCGATCAGGGCCAGCACCTCGCCCTGGCGGACCGGCAGGGTCACATCGTCGACAGCGACCTTGTCGCCGTAGGAGATCGAGACCGACTCGGTCCGCATCCGCTCGATCTTCGGCCCTGGGCTTGGCTCGGGCCGGCGCAGTGGGGACCCGAGGCCGATTGCGCCAGGCGCCGCCGCTGGCGAATGTCCATTCGAGGCCGGCGCCTGCACCACGGTCGGCTCGCGGTCGACGACGATGCGGCGCACCGGCGGCGGCGGGGCGAGGATCACGTCCTGCTCCTCGGGCGGCTTCAGCGCGTCCACACCGGTTCCCTCCCCCGCGCTATGCGGGTGACGACGAAGTTGAGGACGATGACGATCAGCAGCAGGACGAAAGCGGCGAAATAGGCTTTTTCCGGCGCCAGGCCCTCGCCTGCAGGCGAGTTGTAATAGACGTAGCTGGTCAGAGTGCTGCCGAGGCCACGGAAGAGGCCGAAGACGCTGCCGTCGGCGCCGTTGTTGATCTGCATGACCGCCCCGAGCAGGACGACGACTATCGCCGTGTCGCCGGCGACACGCCCCATCCCGAGCGCCGTACCGGTGCCGATGCCGGGCCGGGCCGCGGGCAGCAGCACGCGGCGGATCGTCGCCGCCTTGGTCTTGCCGAGCGCGTAGGAGGCCTCGCGCACGTGACCCGGGATCGCGTTCAGAGCCTCGCGCGTCGCACCGACGACCAGCGGAAGCGCGATCAGCGACATCATCGCCGCGGCGGCGATGAAGGAACGCCCAAGCACGACGTCGCTGCCCTCGGAGGAGAAGGTGAGGAAGCTGAGCCACTGCTGCTGGAAGAAGACGAGGCCAAACATCGCCAGCACGATGCTGGGCGTGCCCGCGACCACCTCGACCGCCGATTCGACCGCACGCGCCAGCCCCTTGGGACGTCCGTACTCGGTGAGCCAAACGGCGATGACGACGCCCAGCGGCGCCGCGATCACGGTCGACATCACCAGCAGCAGCGTGGTCCCGATCAGGGGATCTTTGAAGCCACCGCTTTCGGACTGATTGAGCGTCGCATTCGGGCTTTCGAAGAGCATCCCGAGGTCGAAGTACTGCGCGCCCTTGAAAGCCATATAGGTGACGATCGAGCCAGCGACCACGATCAGGGTCAGCCCCGCCGCCCAGGCAGCGAGGTAACCGAGCCGGTCGCGCAGCGGCCAGCTGCGAACGCTGTCGCGTGGCGGCGTCGGGCCGTTCACGGTCGCACCCCGTATTTGCGCATCGGCTGCTTGGCGATGAAGCCGGCCAACGAGAGAAACATGCTGGAGACGAGCAGGACCGCGGCGAAGGCGAACAGGGTCTGGCCGAAGGGCTCGACCGAGAGCCCCTCGACGTTCTCGACCAGGGCCGAGGCCAGCGGCCGGGTCGGCTCGAAGAGGAAGGTGATGCCGTCGATCGGGTTGGGCGCGAAGCTGGCCGAGCCGGCCACCATCGAGAGCATGATCGCCTCACCCAGCGCCCGTGCGGTCGAGAGGACCGCGGCAGCGACGATCGCCGGGCGGGCGGTGCGCACCGAGATCGTCCACATCACCCGCCAGCGGTTGGCGCCCAGCGCCGCCGCCCCCTCCCGCCAGCCGTGGGGAACGGCGCGCAGCGCATCGACCACGATCGCGATCATGATCGGCACGATCATCACGGTCAGGATCAGCACCCCGACCCCGAGGCTGGCGCCGTCGAGCTGGACCACGTTCGCCACCGATTCCTTGCGCCCGACGCTGATCAGGTGCTCGCCAACGAAGGGGACGATGACGAGGATCCCGATCAGCCCGTAGACGACCGAGGGCACCGCGGCGAGCAGCCGTACGACGGGCTCCAGCACGCGGTTGACCTGCGGCGGGGCGAACTCGACGATGAAGATCGCCGCCAGCAGCGAGAAGACGATCCCGATCAGCACCGCCCCCGCGGTGACGGCAAAGGTGCCCCAGAGCAGCGGCCAGGCGTGCAGGGTGTAAACGTACTCAGACGGGTTGGCAGGCGAGTTGAAGATGTCCTCGAGCTGCAGGTCGACGTCGCCGCCGGAGCCGAACCAGGCGAGCCCGTTGTGGGCGAAGGAGGGCCACGCTTTCTGGAAGACGAAAATGATCATGCCGGCGATCAGCGCCAGCACGATGCAGGCGATCGCGCCGAGGATCCGCTCGACCTTGGCTTCAGTCCAGAAGCCGCTCCCACCCGCGGGACGGGGGGTGGCGTCCGGCCCGCCGGGGCGAGTACGCCCCGGCAGCCGGGCTGCGATGCCCCCGATGTCCACTAGCGCAGCGGTACCCAGTCGCTGGCGATGATCCGCAGCGCGCTCGGATTGCTGCGAGTGAAGTTGATGAACTCCTTGGCGATTCCCGTGGCCGCCCCGCGACTGACCAGGAAGAAGTTACGAGTGCCGGCGTACTGGCCCGACTTGGCATTGCGCAGCGTGCAGGGAACGCCCTGGTAGGGGACCACGTGCAGGCCGTGGGTGAAGCTGAAGGAGGCGTAGCCGATCGCGTTGGGATCCGATTTGAGCGTCTGCGCCTGCAGGCCGTTGGACGATTTGGTCGTCGCGCTTCCCGCCACCCTCAGGGTCTGCCCCATGAAGATGTTCTGGAAGGCGTCCTGGGTACCGGAGGCGGCGGTACGGACGACGAGGTCGATCGGCCCGCTCGCGCTCGCGCCGGGCACCTGGCTCCAGCTGCGAACCCGGCCGGAGAAGATGTCCTGGATCTGCGTCTGGCTGAGGGTGGCGACCGGGTTGGAGCTGTTCGTCACCACGCAGACCGCATCGCGGGCGAATTTGTTGAAGACGATGCCCCCCGGATCGGCTGGTTTCGGGTCGCGAGAGGACATCCCCAGCGAGACGCGGCCACGCGAGACGTCGGTGATGCCGATGTCAGAGCCGCCCTGCAGGATCACGAACTTGACCTTGCCTTTGTACTGAGGCTGCTTTACGAAGGCCTTTGCGAGCAGGGTTGCAAGCGGGGCGATCGAGGTCGATCCACTCATCGTGATCGTCGCGGCCGAAGCCGGCGCGGTGATGGCAAGCGACAGGGCGACGGCCAACGCTGCGACAGCCGCCATGGGACGGTTTCGATTCATCAAGTTCTCGCTCCTGGACCGAGGGTTCTGTACCCCGCCAGTGTCGGGGCGGATGCCCCCGCGAAAAGTGAACGCGACGTAACTGAATGGTGAAAAACCAGTAACAGGCACGCTGGTAACAAAATCTTCTCCAGTTCGACACATCTCGTTTACCGACTGGCCGCTGCGATTCGAGAATGTTGCTGGCGTGCCCCAGACCTCGAGCTCACCGAAGAGGGTGCGCCTGATCGGCAACGTGGAGATCCGCCCGGCGGAGTTCCAGGTGCTGATCGAAGAACGGCGCGTCGGCCTCACCGTGCGCGAGTTCGAGCTCTTCATGCTGCTCGCAGAACGGCTAGACGCCGTCGTCCAGCGACCCGAGATCTACGCCCTCATGTGGGGTGGTGAGATGCCGCGGCGCGACCGCTCTGTCGACGTGCTGATCCGCCGGGTGCGGGCAAAGCTCGAGCAAGTCGCGCCGGAATGGAGCTACATCCACACCCACTTCGGCATCGGCTACCGCTTCTCGCCTGAACCGGCCTAGTCACCTATTTCAGATGACCCGCTTTGCCCTGGGCGAAGTTGAAGGCGCAGCGGAAGTTCTCCGGCTGGCCGACCGGCTTGCCGCCGGCGAAGCCGCCGAGGTCCTCGTTGTCGTAGACGGTGACGTAGTGGAGCGTTTCCGGCGCCGGGTCGGCGGGCAGCGGAGCCGGGTTGGGCTCGCCCGCCTTGGGGTCACCGCGCGAGCCTTCGCTGACGCCCTGCGAGCCAGCGGCGCGTCCGCCCGAGGCAGTCGTGGTCAGCGTCGCGCTCATCTCGCGTTTGTCCTTGAGCCCGTCGGTTGGGTCGACGTCGGTCGAGGCCGTGACCTCGTTGTCATCGACGCGCCCGGCCAGCTTCACGTAGGGCGCGGCGCCGATCAGCTGCGCCGCAGTCGGCAGGTAGCCTCCGAGTTGGGCGCACTTCTGCGTGGCGAAGAAGTAGTCGTTGCGGCCGACGTCGCCTTTTTCTAGCGGGTAGGGGTTGGTCATCATGCAGACCGTGCCGATCTTCACCGTCTCGGGCGAGCAGTGGTCGAAGACGGTCTTGGGTAGGACGCTCGGCGGGAACTTCCGTTTCGCGTTGAGGCGCAGAAGACCGAATTTGCGCGGCTTCAAGCTGGGCCCCGGCAAGTGGCCTTTGGCGACGACCTCAGCGGCGCCGGAGAGCACGAAAGCCCCCAGGGCAAGCACGAGCGCCGACCAAGCGACGATGCCAACGGTACGGGGGTTACTCATCTGCGACTCCTTCGGTTGCGTTCTGCGCGAGTGAAAGCGGGTGCGGGCGTGGTGTTGCGGCGGCGCGCGCCAGGGCCGCCGCGGACGGCCGCGCCGGCGAGGGCAGTGAGCAGCACCAGGCCGAGCAAGTAGGGCGGCACAGACATGCCGCCGCCGGGCTGATAGCGGGAGAAGGCCTGCGATTCCTCTATCGCCGCCTCCTCTTCGCGCTTTTCCTCGACCTGGTAGGTGCGCGCCGGTGCGCCACCTGGAGGCAGCGGCCGCACGATTGGCGGCGGAGGGGGCGGCACGATCGCCGGGACGACCGCAACTGGCGGCGCCGACGGCGTGATGAAGGGCTGGGGCGCAGGCGGCGGATTGGGGGGAGGTGGGCTCGGCGCAGGCGCCGGTGGCGGCGCGGCTGCCGGTGCCGGCGGAGGAGGTACGACGTCGACTGGCGGGCTTCCACCCGGCGCAGGCGCCGGTGGCGGCGGAGCCGGAGGCGGGACGGCGGCGGCGGCTCGTTTGAAGCGGTCGGGGCGCAGCGGCCGCGTGCCGCAGGGACGCTGCACGCTGCCGCCAAGCACGGTCAGCCGTTCGGAGTAGGAGAAACCGCCGGCACTGACCGTCACCGTCGTCGTGCCCGCGTTGAAGGGACAGAGCAGTCCCGACTTGTTATCGGTGACGACCCTGTCGCTGGCGTCGAGGAAAGGCTTGCGCAGATTGCTCGAAGCCGGATCCTGCTTGACGAAATCGGCGATGTCGGGGTCCGAAGAGACAAAGTCGTATTCGGGGTCGATGCGCGTCGAGCAGCCGGCGACGAGGCACGGCTCGGGTGGAAACAGGGTGTAGGGATCGCCACCTGAGGGACTTGGGTTTCCCGAGCCCGCGGCGGCGCGTCCCCAGCGGTCCCCCCCGCGGGGACGCCGGCCGAGACCACGAAAGAGCGCGGGGCGCGAACGGCGCAGCAGCGTCCCATCGGTCGCCTCCAGCGAGAGGTCCTCGATCACCGGGATCAGGCGAACGCCAACCGGGGCGACATTGCTGCCAGCCAACGGATCGCCGATCTCGAGCAGCAGCACACCGCTGTCGCCAAAGAGTGCGTCGGGGGCGTTCAGGCCAACCGCCCCGGAGATCTCCGACCGGTATCCGAGCGTGCCGATTCCGAAGCTGGGAATCGTCTCCGCCGCTCCCGCGGGGATTCGGATCGCCCGGTTCTCCTCGGGTCGGTCGAAGAGGTAGGCGGACGCACCGCCGGCGACGAGTGCCTGGGCTACCTCGTTGCCGTCAGAGGCGACGTTGAGTTTCGGCGTGAAGCCCGTGTGCAGGCTGCGGTTGCCCATCACGATCGTCGGGATCCCCTTGCCGCGCGCGTCGGCGAGCACCGATTCCAGCCAGGGCAGTTGAGCCTCTGATGGATTCTGCTGAGCGTCGGAGGCGGCCAGTGAGCCCATCGAGTTGTCGATCACCACAACCCTCACCGTCCCCCCCGGCCCAGCGCTGTCGAAGGCGTAGTGGGTACGGGCTTCCGATCCGGCCAGCGCTCCGGGGATTCCACTGGTGGAGATTCCGCTGGGCGCCGCGCCCGAGCCGAGCGGCGCGGGGAAGGCGGAAAAGGCAGAGCGGAAGGCGCCAACTCCTTCGCTGCTGGCGACGTCGCTCGAGCCAAGCGCCGGATAGACGGGCAGGCCGGGCTGGGAGCCGAGCAGTTCCGCGTAGCGCGAGGCGTCGGCAGCGCCGAGGCCGGTTTTGACTCGATTACCGGTGTAGAGCAGGGCGCGAGGCCCGGCGCCCCCACCCCGCATCGAGGCGACCGTGGCCAGGGCCGCCGCCAGGGTTCGGTCGGGACCGATCGCCTGTCGCACGAGATCCGAGCACGGCGCGTCGCACTCCGCGTGACCGGCGACGGCGAACCGCACCGGCCCCGCCGGCATCTGTACGGGCTGGCCGCCGGCCGCCGAGGGCGGCGCGGAAGCACCTGACCCGTAGCGGAAGATCGCGGCGGTGCGCACGCGTTCGCGGATCGCCCGGCCGGCGCTGCCGGCCGAAGTACCGCGTCCGGCCGCATCGGCGTAGCCGCTCCAGCCGCCAACAGCCCAGCCGTTGCCGGAGGAGTCGAGCAAAAGCGAGAGCACCGGGTCACTCTTCAGCGGCCGGTCGTCGCCTTGCCCCGCGAAGGCCGTGCGCTGCTCGTCGACCCATCCGGCCGCGGTCTCGCGCAGCAGGTAGCCATCGCCAGGGAGCGCAAACGGTGGTGGAATCGGCGGCGGGACGTTGGGGTCTGGTTCGGGCAGGTTGTCGGCGGCTGGATAGAGCAACCGCGGTACGACCGAGACGACCGCTCGCACGGAGCCCCCGTCGCGCACGGCGGCCGCAGCGATCGCGGTCTGCCCCGGCAACGGTTGGTCTGAAAAGCGCCAGGGGGAGCCGGCGCCATCGCGCTCGATCACGATGTCCCGCCCGGCGGCAACGGCCCCCCCATCGGGCAGCCCGGCGACCGTGAAGAGCCGTGGGTTCCCCGCCCGCACGCCGTCCAGCAACGACCCCGCGGAGGAGTCGACCCGCCAGCCGCTCCCGTCGTTGACCAGCAGGGCGCCCTCGGCGGCGACGATCGCCTCGCTGCCGGCGAAGGCGATCGAGGTCAGATCGGCCCCCTCGAAGCCCGGCGGCAACGGTTCGGGGTCCCAGCTCTTGCCGTAGGAGAGCAACACGCCGTCCTTGCCCACCGCGTAGCCACGCGCCGGGTCGGCGGGGTCGAAGGCGACATCCATCAGGTTGCCTTCGAAGCCGATCGGAATGCCGGGATCGGCCGTCCAGATGTCGTCGGCGGCGTTCCACATCCACATCGCGCCGTTGTCCCCGACGGCGTGGGCGCGCGAGCGCTCCGGCCAGGCGACTCCCCGCAGGGT
Source organism: Solirubrobacterales bacterium (assembly GCA_040508545.1). Lineage (GTDB taxonomy): Bacteria > Actinomycetota > Thermoleophilia > Solirubrobacterales > 70-9 > VRUE01. The sequence continues at coordinate 21,926 of JBEVMR010000109.1, read as the reverse complement.
TGCCTTGTTGACGCTGCCGCTGGAGGAGAGCAAGAACTCTCGCTTCCAACCGCGGCCCGGCATGTAGCGCACGACGGTGCCGCCGGCGCCAACCGCGAGCGCACCTGAGTCAAGCGATCCGACGGCTCCCCCGGGAGCACCGGTGACATCGGCCAACGGCGCGCGAACAGCGAGTGGCCAAGGCTGCGGCGGAGCCGGGGGGGTCTTGACGGAGATCTCGATCGGCCCCTCCAACCAGCCATTTTCGACGTTCTCGAACGCTCCACCGGGGCGAAAGCTGCCTCCGCCGGTGGGCAGTCGCGAGAACGACCCGTTGGCGAAGCTGAGGTAAGTGCCGCGATTGCTTTCCTCGCTGCCGCTCGGGTCCAGTGGGTTGGTGACCACCCGCGTGCCGAAGTTCGCGCCTGGCCAGGCGAAACTGCGGTACCCGATCTGGCGCGAGAACTTGACGCCAAGCGACGCGTCACATGGGGACACGTCACACCAGGTTCTGGCCACCGTCCCAGAACCGAATGCGTAAAAGAGGGTCACGTCGGTTTCAGCGCCCGCAATCGATGCGCTGAGGTCGATCCACGCTCCTTCCGTAGTTACGGTGAGCGGCTGGGCGGCGCCACCGAGCGGGGCGGCGCCGGCGATCTGCGCGATCGGTTCGTCGCGCTCGGCGAAGGGGGTGCCGCCCAGCGGCTGCTCGGTCCAGAGCGGCCCCTCGGAAGTCGTCGTACGTTTGAGCAGGACGACGGAACGGCTTGACGTTTCCTCGTCCGGCAAAGCAAGGGCCCAGGCGTTACCGAGGCCGGTTGCGTCGATCGCCACGATCCGAAATCTCGCTTCCGAGTCGAGCGGCAACTCGACCGGCTCCCGTTTCCATTCGGTCCCGTCGTAGTGGACGATGCCGTCCGCCACCGAGCGGCCCTGCGGCCCGAACAGCAAGCCGGTGTGGCCGTTCTCGTCGAAGGCGGCGACGGCAACCGCCCCGGACCCCCGCTGCTCGGCAAGGGCCTCGGCCGGAGCTTCTCCTTCCGCCGGGAGCAATACATCAGCCGGCGGAGCTGGGAGAACTCGCCAGGATTTCCCCGGATCGTGATGGATCACGACCAGCTGCTCGGCGGCTGAGCGCTCCAGGTCACGGCCAACCAGCACACCACCGCCCGCGTGCGTGATCCGCGCCGAGAGGCGGTTCGGCTGCGCCCCCCGGTACGGCGCTCCCGACTCATCCACGGGGGTGTCGAAAACCTGCCAGCCGTTGGCATCGATGTGACGCAGGAAGGCGAGCTGGGGTTCCGGCGGAGAGCCGACTGCCGCCCCGAAGCGCAGGCTGCGCGTGCCAACCCTGACCGATCCGACCGAGAGCGGAAGACGGCGGTATGCCCAGGCCTCCCCTGGCTCACCACCCGCTGCCGCCCCCATCAGGCTTGCCTCTGGATCGAGCGTCCCGAGCTGCGGCAGCGGACCGACAGCCGGTGGCGCCGTCATGCCCCAATCGGGCGTGGCGACGACGAGCAGGCAGGCGAAGGCCGCGCCAAAGGCAAGGAGATGACGAGCGCCGCGGCTCATCGCTTGCCTTTGATCGCCGAGGCCTCGAACGCGAGGCGGGTGGGATAGCGATCGCGCTCCAGTTGCAGGGCCAGCATGCGACGACCCGGGGCAAAGGTGCGGCGAGGCGTGCGGGCGACCGTGTGACCACCGCGCTTGGCGAGCAAGGCGACCTTTGCCTTCCTGGTCACGGTGAAGCGGGCGATCAGAACCAGACCGTGCAGCTGGGTGGTGATCTTCCGCAACAACGGCGGCAATCGCCTCACTTTCCCGCCGCGTCCTGGCGCGTTCGGGTCAAGCTCCAAGGGCGGTGGGGCGAAGAGCTGCGAATCGTCGACCGGGAGGCGATCGGGGATGAACTGCTCGGCCGCCTCGTTGGGCCTGAACTCGATCGTCCCCTGGAAAGCGGGGTCGGTATCGCGGGCAAGCGGCGTGCCGTCGCTGTAGCGAAAGAGCCACCCCGCTCGGGTGACCACCCAGCATTCGTTCGCCGACGGACAGGCGACCCGGGCGGCGCTGCCACGGCCCGCGCCGGCAACGGGGAGCCGGGTGAGCGCGACCGACCCGTCTGCCGCGATCCGCGCCACGGTCGCCTTGCTGTTGGGACTGCGCCGATCGGCGAACGGAACCACCGCAGCCAGGGCTTCGCCGGTGTCCGGAATCGCAGCGACATCCCCGAAGCGGTCGTCGGAGCCGAAGACGTCTTCAAGCCCCACCTCCTGGAATGCGCCGGAGACGAACCGAGCAGCCAGCGGCGGCCTGACAACCGACCCTTCCAGCGGCGCAGAGGGCCCCGAGGCCGCCCCCCCACCAACCGCCCAGAGATCGGTGCCGTCGCTATCGAGGGCGAGTAGCTCGCTACCGTCCGGCGGCACTCCGCCGAGCGGCGTCGGCTGGAAGAGGTCGTTGGCGAAGACGCCAGCGGTGATTCGGTGGACCAGGCGCGGCGCCGGCTGCTCTGGGATCCCCAGTACGACAGGGTCTTCACGGTTCTCGGGCGAGCGACCCACAAGCGTGGTCTCGAAGAACTGGCCGGCGTGGAACTCTAGATCGGAGACTCCGCGACCTTGCGGTCCATAGACGCTCTCCAGATCGTTGCCGTTCCAGTGCAGGTGGAAGGCGCCGACCCGTTCGCCGAGCGGGTCCTGGGCGCCGACCCCGCCAAACCAGCAGTCATCGGGACCGGCGCAGGCCGCGGACATCATCTGGTGGAAGGGATCGGGCGAGTCCACCCGGGTGCTCCAAGAGCCGACGACGGCACCGTCCTTGAAGCGACAGAGCGCGAGGCCGGATCCGCGTCGCGGCAGACTCGGTTCGCTGATCACCCAGAACTCGGTCGGGCCGGCCCAGGCGATGCGCGCGGTATCGGCCGGCCCACCGCAGACGGTGGCGAGCTGATGCCAGCTCTGCCCGTCCCAGCTGAAGATGCCGGGTGGGATGGTGGCGTTGCCCTCGACCGTCAGCAAGCCGCGGTTGGGCGCCCAGAACGAAAGGTCACCCGGGGGGCCTAGCGGCACCTTGAAAGGCACGCCGGCAGGCGGCGCGGGCTGCTCAAGGCGCCAGCTCGATTCAGCAGCGCCTGCCTCGAGAGGGAGCAGCGACGCCGTCACGGCGATGGCAAGCACCGCCCGCGCCAGTGTCGCACGCTTACTCACCTTCGGTCTGCGCCTCGCTCTCGGCTGGCTGGGGCGGCATCGGCGCCTCGGTGGCGCCAAGGTCGAGCAGGGTGTGCTCCACGGTGGAGAGGACCGCGTCGAGCGCGACGCCCGAGAGGGTCTCCTGCTCGACCAACGCGTTGGCGGTCTCATACACCGCGCTCCAGTTGCGGCGCAGGACACCCTCCGCGCGCTCGACCGAATCGCCGACGATCCGCTCGACCTCGCGGTCGATCAGCTCGAGCGTCGCCGGGCCGACCGAACCCAGCTCCTGCAACGAGGCGCCGAGGAAGACCTCCCCCTCTTTCTCGCCGATCGTTACCGGGCCAAGCGCCTTGGACATGCCGTAGGAAGCGACCATCGAGCGAGCCAGCGCGGTGGCGGTATGGAGATCGTCATGCACGCCGCTGGAGACGACGCCGAACTCGATCTGCTCACCGGCAAAGCCGGCGACGATCGAGATCAGGTGGCGGTGCAAGTCCGGCTCCTGCATCACCACCGCGTCGCGGTCGGTGAGCATGTTGGCGGCGGTGCCGAGCTGCCTCCCGCGGGCGACGATCGAGAGCTTCTGCGCCGCGACCGTCTGGCCGATCGAGCGGGTGACGACCGCGTGGGAGGCCTCGTGGATCGCGATCACCCAGCGCTCCTCGGCGCTGAGCACGTGACTCTTGCGGGCCGGGCCGGCAACCACTCGGTCGATCGCCTCCTCCAAGGTCGCCTGGTCCATCTCTACGCCGCCCTCGCGCACGGTCAGCAACGCTGCCTCGTTGATCACGTTGGCCAGCTCGGCCCCGCTGAAGCCGGGCGTCAGTTTCGCGATCTCCTCGAGCGAGGTGCCGGGGGCCAGCGGCCGGTTGCCGCAATGCAGGCCGAGGATCTCGAGCCGGCCGTGGACGTCGGGGACGTCGACGGTGACCTGGCGATCGAAGCGACCGGGACGCAGCAGCGCCGGGTCGAGCACGTCAGGACGGTTGGTCGCGGCGAGGACGACGAGGCCGGAGTCACCGCCGAAGCCGTCCATCTCGACCAGCAGCGCGTTCAGCGTCTGCTCGCGCTCGTCGTTGCCCTGGCCGACGCCGGCACCGCGCTTGCGCCCGGCGGCGTCGAGCTCGTCGATGAAGATCAGCGCCGGCGCCAGCTTGCGCGCTTTGGCGAAGAGATCGCGGACGCGGGCGGCGCCGACGCCGACCAGCGACTCGACGAAGTCGGAGCCCGAAAGCGAGAAGAAGGCCGCGTCAGCCTCGCCCGCGGTCGCCTTCGCCAGCAACGTCTTGCCGGTGCCAGGCGGGCCGACAAGGAGCACGCCCTTCGGCGCGCGGGCGCCGACTTTGGCGTATTTGCCCGGTTCGGCCAGGTAGTCACGGATCTCGCGCAGCTCGGCCACCGCTTCGCCAGCGCCGGCGACGTTGTCGAAGGTAGTGCGGTCAGGCGCCCCGTCCTTGCGCTTGCGACCCTTGCCGGTGAACTTGGAGAAACCGGCGAAGGCCCCCGCGCCGGCGTCCTGCCCGATACGCGTGAAGAGAACGAAGAGGCAGACCAAGAGCAGGATCGGAATCAGGAACTGGACGACGATCTGCTTCGCCGGCTTGTCCCACTGCTGGTCGACTTGGACGATCGCGCCGCTTTCGGTCAGGCCCCTGACCATTGCCGAGGTCTGCGCATCGGACTCCGGATAGGCCGCGTAGAGGAGCTGGCCTTCCTTCGTCTCGAGCAGGATCCGGGCGTCCTGGTCGAGCAGCGTTGCTTCGCTGATCTCTTTCTTTTCGGCGAGCTTCGAGACGCGGCTGAGCGGAATCGGCTCGCCGCTGGTGCTCGGCTGGATCTGGCCGAGCAGGTGGAAGAAGAGGAAGGTGAGGACGAGGGAGGCAACGATCAGCACCGTGCTGAGCGGGTCTTTGGCGAACCAGCGCGCAATCGCACCAAGACGCTCACCGACGGCCCGGGCCGCATCGCGACCACTGACCTGCGGCGGGCGCATCGGTATCCGGCTCGACCCGCTGCGCTTCGACTTGCCTACCTCCTGCTTGCTCATCTGCCCTCTCTGTTCATCTTGCGATTGCCTCCAACACCGCCACAGCGCCCGAGCTCACGAGGAGTCGGGCGCTGTGTGTGGTGTGGAGCGTTGGTTACGGCGTTGCTATTTCCCTTGTTTGAGCTTGAGCGTGACCGAGCTGTTGGTGGTCTTCGCATCACCGCCGCTTGGGGTGAAGGTGAACACCAAGCTCACACGCAAACTGCCTTTTTCGCGGAGCTGTTTCTTCGCTGCGCCGCTTGGCTTCAGGCTCAGGTTGAACGTGCCGGCTTTGGTCGCGGTCAGCACGACCTTGCCGACGTTGATCCGTTTTTTGCCGACTTTCGAGCTGCAGACCAGCTCGAGCTTGCCCGGCCCCGGCAGCTTGACCGAGATGGTCGCGCCTCCGGTTTTGGACGAGATCGATTTGCGCGGCACCGTGAACAGGTTGCTCGGCTTGACCGGTGGCGTGACGGTGTTACCACCACCGCTACCGCCGCCTCCGTTGTTGTTGCTGCCGCCACCGCCATTGTTGTTGCCGCCACCGCCGGGTCCCTTTTCCCAGTCAATTGAAGCGACACCTGCTTTGGCGATCGTTTGGATCTCGCCCGGCAAGGGAGCGTAGTCACGTTCCGTCAGTGCCAACTGGGTGGACGTCGTAACGACGTTTTCCCAGTAGTCCTTGACCGAGCGGGCTTTTTTCTCCTCCGCCACGTCGTTGCCCCAAACGTCGGAGTTGTCGTCGAAGACCAACCCGTAGGTAAGGGTGCAGGTCGGGAAGGCGTCCGGCGAGTTAACCCCGCTGACGTTTGCCCAGTTGCCCAGCGTGGTCGGTAGAGCCGCACCGTTGTTGGTGAAGTTCGCCCCCGCGCAGTTGGCGCCTTTCTGGGTGACGTCGGAACGGAAGCCTTTCGCGGCCAGGGTCGGCTCGGTGAAGACTCCTGCGCCGGCCGAGCCGTCGGGGAGCTGGGTCCAGTATCTGTCGTTGTCGTTGGTTTCGGGGGTGATCGTCAACGCCTTGCCACGAGCAGTGGCCAGGTCGACGTAGCCGATCGATCCGTCCTCGGCGATAACCGTGTCAGCGGCTGCACCACCACCCGAGGAGCAGCTGCTGGTCAGCTGATCGGGCCCGGGTTCTCCGGCCACGGTGCTGTCGGCACCAGGGCCGACGGGGAACTGTTCGACGCCACCGATGATGACTTTCGGACAGTCTTCCCTGGGGCCGACCGCAGCGGCTTCCGGCCAATCTCGGGTGTCGTTGGCGCCGAAGACGAAGTCTTCCATCCAACCGACCGAGGGAGCGAGCGTGTCGAGGTAGTCCTTTTGTGCGTAGGTGCTGCCAGAGTTGTCGAAGCGGACGACGCGGACGATCGGCACGCCACTGCAGGTGAGATCGTCGAAGACCTCGTCCCAGGTGTCGAAAGCAGGATCGCCCGCCCAGATGCGCTCGAACTGGTCACGCGTGAAGCGCACCCGCATGACGTCATCGGTAACACCACCGTTGAGGTCTTCTTCTGCCGTGCGCTCGCCCGTCGCACCGCCGGTTAGCTGGGAGACGTCGCAAGTGTCGGGGAAGTTGACGATCGGCACGACCGCTCCGATCGCGGCCGGGATCACGTGGATCTGGCCGTTGTCGCTGGGATCCGGATCGGCGGCGGGGTTGCCGGCTTTGCCGACCCCAGTGTTCATTTTCAGGATCTCTTCGGGGAGCGGCGGCTCGTCGCTGCCTGCAAAGCGCGACGCGCCGTTGCGGACCATCATCGCTTCACGGCCGGCGCCGCTGCCGTTACCGGTGTAGGTGAGGACTGGCGGGTCACCGGCGAAGGGCGTACTCGCGCAGAAGCTGCCGGAGAATTTTTCTTTGAACAAAGCGTGGGCGCTGTTCGCGAAGGATGCGCCGTTGGCTTCGATGTCTTCTCCGCCGCATTTGGCGGAGGTGAACGCGGCACTTGCCTGTGAAGCCAAGCCGAACGCCGCCAACGCCGCCAGAAGCAGGGTGACAATCCCCGCGACAGCAGCGCTAGAACCCCACCGGGGGGCGCTGGAGGTGCGACTCATGAGGTTTTTCCTTTCATTGACTGAACCTTGCGCGAGAAGGGTTTTCAGCCAGACCGGGTGCTGTCAAGCTGCTTCACAGGACTTCTACGTGTGCGTTACATCTCGTTTTCAGGTGTGTCACCAAATCTTCTCCGGCGAGTGACGTGCACTTCACTTGCGGCCGCTGCCTTTCGGTTTACTAGCCGTAACGGTTTGCTTGAAGGCAACGCGGATCGAGGTCGCGGCACGCCGCCCCCCGCGCGCAGCCACGTAGGTGACCGCGACCCGACCAGGAATCTCCTCCCGCCGACTCAGCTCGGGGCGATATCGGCGCACCGGCCGGATCGTCAGCCGTACGCTGCTGCGGGTTGCACCTTTGGCCCGCGTCGTCGCAGTGCCAACGGTGCGCAGTTTGCGCGGCTGCCCTGCACGAGCCATCCCCACCGCCTTGATACCGCCCGCCGCCGGGACCGAGACGGTGAGCTCGATTACGCCGCCAGACTTTGAGCTGGCACGCACGCCAATCTGGGGGCCCCCACGGCTGAATTCGATCGAGCCCGCCGGGCCCCCCGCCCCTAGCCTGCCATTAGCCCCTCCAGCGGCGGGATCAGGGCGGCGAGTAACGACAAAGGCATCGCTGCGGTCGTTCGCGTCGCCGAAGAAGAGGTTGCCGGCGAACGAGACAAAGGCGACCCGCTCCCCCTGGGCCGATATCGAGACGCCGCTGAGGACATCGCCTTCGATGTCGCCCCCAGAGGCAGAGTGGGCGGCGCGCTCGAGCGTTCCCTGCTGCAGGTCGATGACGTAGAGCTCGCGCCGGTTGGGGATTGAGCGCGGGGCGCCGAGCAAGCGCAGCGTCGGCAGCGTGAAGCGGGCACGACTCGAGACGACCGCCAGGTAGCCCCCGTCTGGTGACATCGCGACGCTGTTGACCGCCGGGCTGGTCGCTGGGTCGCCGGGCGAGTCTCGGGTCAGCTCGACCGTTCCGGACTTGCGGCTGACGCCCGGACTCATATCGGTGACGAAGAGGTCAAGGGCAAGGCCGCCGCCGATCGGTCCTCTCGGTCCGGACGGGGTCAAGAACGCCACCTCGTAGCCATCCCCGCTCAGTGCAGGCAGGAGGGAGCCGATCCCGGCGCGGATCGACTCCTGTTCGGCCAGTGGCCCATAGCAGGGCCCAGTCGAGGTGAGATCGAAGAAGGTGGTGGCGTCCGGGGGGCAGTTGGGGTCGTCGGGGTCGGCCAAGCCGGTGATGCGCCGGGTCGGTGCGGTGGGCCCATCGCCAATCCGGCGCCAGAGGTAGTACTCGAATTCGGGAGCGGGATTCTCGCCGCCAAGGAAGCGCGTCTGCGAGGCAGCGTTGACTCCGGTCCAAGCGACAGTGGAGCCGTCGGCGCTGAGGACCGCGGCAAAGGCACCACCGGCAGGCTCCGTGCTCATCTGCCCCGTCCCGGAATCCCGTTTCGCCGTAACCAAGGTCGTCGTGTTCGCGCTGCGATCGCGAACGAAGATCTGGCCCGCGGCGATGTCCGCCGTTGGGCTTGCCGGCAGATCCGAGGGCGCCGCGGTGCGGAAGGCGACTTTTTGGCCATCGGCGCTGATCGCGACGCCGCGAGCAACGTCGGCGCCTGGGTTGTTGCCGGGGAATGATGAGGGGCCGCCGTAGGTGGCGGGTTCGTCGCCGCCGTCACGCGCGGAGACGAGGTCGAATGCCTGGGCATCCCCGCTCGGTTTCGTCATGTCACGTACATAGACGTCGACGTTGTCGTTGACGTCGACCGGGAGCAGCGCCTCAGCCGTGGAGAAGGCGATGAACCGCCCGTCGGCGCTGATCGATGGATTCGAGGCACCGCGGCGTTTGAAGACGTTCCCTTCCTCGTCGAAGAGATTGCCGTCGGCGACTTTTTGCAATGCCCGCGTATCGAGGTCGAAGCGAAAGATCCCCCCGCCTCGGTACTGACCGGGGGGGTCGGGGTCGGAGTCGGCGAAGAAGTTGCGAGCCGTCGTCTGGATCGCCACGTAGCGGCCATCGGCGGAGATCGCGGCGAATTCCGTCGCGTCATCGCCCTGCTCGAGCCGGCTGTAGTCGGCGGAAACGAGCTGGGCCCCATCGACCCCGTCGGCAGAGTTGCCGTAGAACGCACCCGCGTATGAGGGGGCCACCAGCGCGCCGAGAGCGGCGAGGGCGAAGGCAATGAAGAGGTAGCGCCTCACCCGACCTCCACCTCGCGCTTGCTTAGGCTGACGTTGCCCGCCTTGTCACGGGCTTTCACCGTCAGCTGAAAGCGTCCGCTGCGACCGTAGGTGTGGTGGATACGGACGACGATGGCCTTGCCAGAGTTCCGTGGCCCCCGGCGAGCGCGGCTCTGAGCTGCGCCTGGGCCTGGCCGACCGGGCCGCGATACCGAGGCCGCCGCCCCGCGCCCCTCACCAAAGGAGACCCTGACCGAGCCGCGGCGAACGCCCGAGGTCGTGCGGCGCGGCCCGTCAGATACGACGACGGTAAGGCGGCGACCGCGACGGTGCAGTTTGACTAGGGGGCCTTGACGGTCGACCCGCAGCGGACCGACCCTGCTGCCGGTTTCCTGCCCAGCGGCGTCGACGGCGAAGATTTGGATCTTGTGGCGACCGTCACCGATATCGTCGCGGCTGAGATAGGCATTCAGCCGTTTGCGGTTTTCGATTACCGGCTCGTCATCGACGCTGACCGAGTAGCGGACCCCGCTGACTGCGTTCGGTGAGCGATCCCAGGCAACGCGAATCCTTGGCTTTCGCTGCCATCCTTCCGGCAGCAGAACGAGGAAGGGATCGGGTGGGGCATCGATCACACTGGCCGCGATTTGAGTGTTGGCGCCCGTCCCCTGCTCCCAGGCGACGATTGCGTCGCCCAACCCAGAGCCACCGAGTACCAGCTTTCCAACCCCTCCGCCGTTGGCGGCGCTCAGCTCAGTTGGCTCGACAACGCCATCGGCACGCCGCTCCCGGACCGCGACGAGGCCGGTGCCACTGCGCAGCTCACGCCAAATCGCAACGGAGGCGCCGGTTTCGGCGAGATCCACTAGCGGATCGCCGGCGACGGAGCTGGCGCCTACGTCGAGGCGGTTGACCGGTTCGGCGGCGACGTCGTCGCCGGACCCCAGCAAGCTGGCCGGGCCAGAGGAGAATCCGCTGATGAAGAGGCCGCGTGGATCAACGCCGACACTGGGTGCACCGAGGCTGCCGCGCGAGCTCTCGTCGATCAGCAGCGGTTTGCCAAAACTGCCGGACAGCTCTGAGAAGACGTCGGGCGTCTCGTTGACCATCGCCCGTGGCGCGTCAAGCTTGCTCGCCTGCCCCGGCTGCTGACGAAAGGCAACCGAGGCCTGACCGAAGCCGGCGACGTCAAGCGAGAAGGCATCGGCCGGGCCGCGCAGTGGCGCCCCCTCCCACGCCGACGGGCTGACCTGCAGCGGGATGCCGACGTTGGCGCCAAACAGGCGGCGTGCCCACACCCGGTCGACAAACTCGTCGTCCGGCTCTTGCCAGGCGACAACCCCACCGCCCTGGATGTCGATCCCAACCTTGGGCGAGTTCTCCGCCGTCGGCACACGAACAGGGGCGGTGATGTTGCGATCGACTGGCGTCCCCAGCACCGACCAGAGGCGGCCGTTGTAGCGGGCGACGCGAACGTCGGCACCGATGTAGCCCGGCGGGTTGGAGGGGCTGGTGTCGGTCGTAACCCGATAGGCGAGGTAAGCCTGCCCGCCGCGCGCCATCGCCAGGTCGGGGAAGGTCCAGGTCGACTCGCCGACGTTGAAGTCGACCGGCACCGGTGGCTGAAAGCCATTTGCGCCAGGGTCGAGCGTCGCCGAGAACATGCGATCGCTTTCCACCCCAAACTCCTGCACCCAAGTGGCGACGAGCCGGCCGCCATTGCCGGCGCCGATCTGAGCCCAACTCGAATCGAAGTTTTGACCCACATCCACTCGCTGTGCCGGGCCCCAAGCCCCTTTCTTGAACCGCGCGACGAAAACGTGGGTACGGCGATCGACCTGACGCAGCCAGACGATGCCACCGGTACCGTCCTCCGCCATCGCGGCGTCGGCGATGGCGACCACGTCGGCGCTCGGCCCGTCGATCGACTGCACGTCGGTGACTATCGCGGCGGCACTCGCCGGCACGGCCAACAGCAGAGCCCAGGCGATCACGAGTAGGCGCACAGCCGGATCGTCCCGGCCACCGGTGTCCAGCTTGTAACTGCAGTGCTACTAAGTGGTTACAGACGGCCGGCTAGGCGAAGGCCTGGCTGGCGCGGCGGCGCAGGTCTGCGTTGAGCAGACCGGTGACCTGGCTAGGGCGCTCGCCGGCGGCGGGGATCGCATCGCCGATCAGGCCGCTGGCGCGGAAGCCGTAGAGCGGCGCGTCGAAGCCCGCCTCGCGGATCTTGCGGACGAGCTGCACCGCCGAGGGCGTGTCGGCGCCGGGACCGCAAAGGACGATCGCAGTTGGGTCGAGCGCGCCGAGGGCGCGCTCCATCCGCTCCTCGCCGAGCTCGTCGGAGAGCATCAGCACGCGGAAGCCGGCGCGTCGCAGGGCCAGGTCGAGCGCCTGGGCGTGGACCGCCTCGAGATCGGAGCCACGGCTCGAGTCGAGCAGCAGGATGCCGGCAGGCCGCGACGCGGTCGAGGCGAGGCGGCGGGCGCCATGCAGCCAACCGGTGGCCCAGCGGGCGGCGAACTCGAGCTCGGCCTCGCGCTCGGGGTCGGCGGCAAGCTCGTCGACCGCGGGCAGCAGCATCTCCTCCACGGTGCGCTCCAGTGGCCGCAGCACGAGGCTCTCCTCGACCACGCGGTCGGCGGCGTCCTCGTCGAAGCTCTCGAAGGCGGCAAGCAGGTTGCCGCCGCTGGCCGGCGCTTCCTGGCGCTGGCGCGACAGCTCGATCGCCGAGGAGATGTTGCCCGTCTCGGCGAGCGCGTCGCGCAGCGTCTGCAGCTCGACCAGCTCGTAGTTGCGGTGGTTGCCGGGCGTCCGCTTCGGCACCGGGTAGCCGTAGCGGCGCTCCCAGCTGCGCAGCGTGTTGGGGCTTACGCCCAGAACTTCGGCAGCGGCATTGGTGCGGATTCCCGGCATGCGCAGCATTCTGGCACCGGTTTGCGAGGTTTACACCAGTTATGGACAGATTTCGGGAATCTGTCAGCGATCTTGCAAGCTGCCCACGCCGACCGGCTGGCCGACCGAGCGAGCGCGCCACATCGCCTCGTCGGCCTTGTGCAGGAGGCCGTCGGCCTCGTTGCCGTGATCGGGGCAGGCGACCACACCGGCTGAGATCCCGATCCGCAACCCACCAGCCCGCTCGAGGTCGTCGAGCTGGCGCAGCAGGCGCTCCGCCATCTGGACGCCGCCGACGGTGTCCTGCCCGGGGGCCAACACGCAGAGCGCGTCCTCCTCGAGGCGAAAGGTCTCGTCGACGAGCCGGGTGCTCTCGCTCAGGGCCGCGCCCACCACCGCGAGCGCGGTCTGCCTGCCACCGTCGGCCTCGTCGTCCCGCGCCCCCGGCCCCTCGACGTCGAAGACGACCAAGGCGAAGGGCTGCTCGTAGCGCTGCTGGCATTCGAGCAGCTGGTCCAACCGCCGGCGCATCTGGCCGGGCCGGTAAAGACTCGGGTGCTCCTCCTCGGCAAGCGGCGCGGCGCCGTTGCCCTCCCAGAGGGTGCCGACCGCGGTCGCGGTGACAGAGCCGAACTCCTCGGCGAGCTTCTGCGCCGCGCTGGCGAAGAGAGCGGCGCTCCCCCCCTCCATCTCCTCATGCAGCTTGCCCAACAGCGAGGCCTGCAGCACGGAGACTTCGCGCGCCAGCTTGCCGGCTCCGGCTCCATCCACCGGGGCTGCCGAGCTAGGGCGTGTGGGGGCTTCGGTGGCCACGCCGAGACCTTGGCGATTAGGCCGGACACCAGAGCATCGAAAAGTCGCAATTTGCGGCACGACACCCGTCTAGGTGAATTGTCTACATCAGACGTCCAGCCGGCCGTCAGAGGCCTACGGCCCGGTGAAGCCCCCGGCAAAGCAGGGCCCGGCAGCGCAGTTATCGCTCTCCACGATCGCCCCGTCGAAGAAATCGGAGACGAGCTGCTGCTCTGCCGGCGTCGCCCGCGGCGCCCCGTGCGGGTCTTCGCCGCTGCGGTTCGGCAGGTTCTCGTAAGGCGGCGGTTCGACCCCGATCTGCTCGCCCGGGTCGAGCGGGTCCGGGCGGACCGGCCCCGTGTCCCAGTAGTAGATCGCCGAGCCGGCGTACGGGTAGTCGCGGATCGCCGGCACGTCCCAGAGCACGTCGGTATCCGGCCAGCGACCGGCGAAGAGCGCGGGCCGGTGGGCGGCGGCGCCGACCGTCCGCGCCTCGACGTCGGCCTGGTAGATGGTGACCTGGTGGTCGCCGAAGGCGACGTTCATCAGCACCTGGTGGGCCGGCGTGCCCGGCAGGGGATCGGCGGTCATCCGCTGCGCGTAGCCGTTCGGGTCGCCGCGATCCCAGAGCATCTGGATCAGGCCGAGGGCCAGCGGCCGCGCGGTCTCGTTCGGGTAGGACGGGTAGAAGACCTGGGCGAACGGGTCGAAGTCGACCGAGCGCGGCAGCAGCACCGAGTAGTTCATCGCCGGCACGCCGAGCGAGGCGCGGGTGAAGTCCGGCGCGACCGCGGTCAGGGCGCCGCCCATGATCCCGCCCTGGCTGTTGCCGTTGTAGAAGAGCTCGCTGGTGTCGAAGACCGGGCCGCTGGCCAGCGTGCCGTCCTGGTGGAAGGCAGGGCTCGTCGTGAAGCCGGAGGGGTTGATCATCGCCCGCCCCAAGTAGAGCTCGTCGAGCAGGCCCTGCTGGAGGCGGTCGGGGAGCGCCGGGAAGCGCGAGAGGTCCTGCAGGGCGAAGATCGCCACCGGCACGTCGGCAGCGGACATGCCGATCTCGTCGGTCGCGCACTGGACGATCCCGTGCTCCTGGCTGAGGCTGCGCTGCGGGCTCGAGCCCACCTCGGAAGCGCTGCCGAACAGGCCGTGCCCGTAGAGGGAGAGCCGTCCCACCCCGGCCGGGCCACTGGCGACCGAGGCAGGGACGATGCAGTCGAAGTTGGCGGTCCAGGTGCCGTTCTGGAGAGGCGAGCCGCCGTCGTCGAGCTGGAAGGTGCCGCCCGGCGCGCAGGTCGGGAACAGGTAGCAGGGCACCTGGAAGGTGCCTTTCACCCGGCGGGCGATCTGCCCCGGGTTCGGTTCCTCTTCGACGCTGAGCACCTGGAAGCTCGGCGAGCTGCCCTGCACGATGCCATCGGCGAGGTCGGTGTCGCCGAGCTGGGCGAAGGCGTCGTTGCGGATCGAGAGCTCACGGCCGGCGTTGTTGAGGTCACTCGCCACGGTGAAGTCCCAGGCGAGGTAGAGGTCGTCGCGCTCGATCCCGGCTCTGCGCAGCCGCTTGAAGACGTCGCGGAAATGCTTGCGGCGGGCGTTGATCTCGTCCTGCTTGGACGGAACCCGGTCGCGGTAGTAGCGGAAGGCAGCGGGCGCTTCGATCGTCTCGCCCGCGGCGTTGCGCAGATTGCGCAGGGAGACGATGTAGCGGTGGCCTGCATCGAAGTTGGCAGCGGGGTGGATCTCCAGCGCAGCTTTCGCCGGGTCGGTGGCGGTGGAGTCGATCTCGGCCCAGATCGGCCAGCGCTTGCCGCTGTCGGCGTCGATGACGACGACCGGCGCGTTCGGGCGCCGGTAGCGGCCGATGTGGTTGATCGGCGCCGCGCCGGTCGCGCGGACGTCGGCGACCGTGTCGATGCCCGGCACCTTCAAGAGGATCGTCGCGCCGGGGCTGAAGCCGTCGGAGGCGTTGTACGGGTCGGCGGAGATGTGGGCGCCGAGGACGTTTGCCGGCATCCCGGCGGTCTCGAAGTCGATCCGCACGCCGGTCGGACTAGTTGCGTCCGGAACCGTGTAGTAGTCGTCGGGGAAGGGCAGCATGCAGAGGGCGTTGCCCGGCTCGGCTATGAAGTCGCAGCTCTCCGCGTTCGACATGTCGATCGGCGGCAGGCGGTTTGGCTTGCCGTGCGAGTGCAACGGCGGCGCGGCGGTCGCAGCCGCGGGCAGAGCCATTGCGAGCAGCGCGGCCAGTGCGGCTACCGCGACCGTCAAGCGAGTCCTCATCGATTCCTCCACACGTCCGGAAGTCGGCCCCCTGCCGGCCACAACCCGAGTTGCAGGCACGCCGGGCCTCGTTCCTAAGGACCCTGCCTACCCCGCGGACTCGCGGCCAAACGCCCGCTCTAGGATGGAGAGGACGTGAGTAAGGAGAGCAAGCAGATCAACTGGCGGGGCTGGGCAGTTGGCGCCCTCGTCGCCCTCGTCGTCATCGTCGCCCTGCAGAACTCCCAGCAGGTCAGGGTCGACGTCCTCTTCGTCACCGTAGACGCCCCGCTCATCGTCACGCTGCTGGCGGCCGTCGCGATCGGCGCCCTGATCGGCTACGTGACGCCAGTCGTCCGCCGCCACCGGCGTGGCTCGTCGGCCCCGTAGAACAAGCTCCGAGTCGATACCGCCTAGGCGAGATGGCCGGGCGGTACCGCCTGCGCCGCCGCGGCCACGCCGGGCGCCCCACCGATCGCGAGCCGCTGGAGGATGTCGACCAAGACAGGCTCCAGCTCCTCGAAGCTGGACGTCGGCGTCGTCGCGGTCGCCGTGTACCCCCGCGACCCCTCGACGGAGTAGAGCTGGATCTGCGTGACCTC
This sequence comes from Solirubrobacterales bacterium, assembly GCA_040508545.1. GTDB lineage: Bacteria > Actinomycetota > Thermoleophilia > Solirubrobacterales > 70-9 > VRUE01. Next base: position 5,955 of record JBEVMR010000109.1, on the reverse strand, counting down.
GACGCCTTCGGGGGGGTGCCAGACGAAGCGCCGAAGCCGCCCCTCCCGTCCACCCATCATCCGCATCGGCTCGAGGGTCATCTGCCGGTAGCCGTCGAACTCCCTCTCGAGGAGTTCCCCCTGCACGCTCACGTAGTGCTCCAGATCGATACTCGGGTCGAGCGGCTCGGTGGAGAAGATCACGTTGGCCTTGCCGCCCCCCTCCAGAAGGGTCAGCGACTCCTTCCAAACCCAGTCCTCGGGGATCTCGGCGGCCAAGCCCGCTTTGACGGTTTGCATCTCCGGCCACTTTACCTCCTCGTCCTCGCGCCCATCTCACTAAGGAATCACGTATAAGACGCATAAGGTCAATCCGACCTACCAATGCGGAGGATTCCCAGTGCCAGACCAGCCAACGGCGCTTGCCCAGGCGAAGACGCTCCTGGAGCACGGTGACTACTACGGGGCGGCAAATGCGTACCAGCGAGCCGCTACCGAAGGCGATCTCGACAGCACAGCGCTGACGGACTGGGCAGAGGCGCTGGCGTTCACCGGGCGACTGGATCTGGCGCTAGAGAAAATCGACTCTGCCCTCAGCCGGGGTGGCGGCGACGGCGGCACGTACGCGATCAAGGTGGACATCCTCAGACGCCTCGGCCGGTTGGACGACGCCTTCGCGGCCCTCGAACAGGCGGTCCACGCAGTGGAGGATTACGCGCCGCTGTACGTCCAGTGGGGAATGCTGCTGGCGGAACAGGGGGTGCCCGAACAGGCACGCTGGAAATTCGAGCGCGCCGTCACGATCGACGACGGGTTCGCCCCCGCGCACCTCGGCCTTGGGGAGGTGCTCTTCGGACTCGGCCTGCCCGAGGAGGCGGCAGCGGAGTTCGCTCGTGTCGGAGGGGAGCTCGACAAGCGCAACGGGCCGGCCCTCGTCGGCTGGGCCAGGTCCCTCGTGGCGCTCGGCAAGCACGACGAAGCCGTCACACGCTTCGAGGAAGCGATCGCGCTCGAAGAGGAACAGCCCGTGCTGCTCGACCTGTGGCGTGAAACCGGCGTAGCGCTGTACGAGCTGAAACGTTTCGCAGAGGCGCTCGACGCATACGGCAAGGCGATCGCGCTCGAATCCAGGTTCGCCGTCGCGCCGCAGCAGAAGTACTTGGTCAGGTACGGGTCGGCGCAAGCGGCGTTGTCCTCGAATCAGCCCGAGTTGGCTCTCACGCACTGCGGCGACGGCCTCGCTCTGCTCGACCGGATAGGCCAGGGAGAGTCAGACGCCGCAGCTTCACTGCATTTCGCCTCGGGCGCCGCCCACATGATGCTCAGGTTCTTCGACGAGGCGGTGACGAGCTTTCGAGGCGCCGCGGAGGCCTCGGCGGACTTCGCCCTGCACTCGATGAACGCCGTGGCGAGCGTCCTCGCGATGCAGGGGAACTACGAGGGCGCCTGGGAAGAGCTGAGCCATGTCGAGGAGGCAAGGGAACGCGTAGGCGCGAACCAGGAATCGCACCTCGACGACGAGCAGCTCTCCGCCTACGGGACGGCGTTGCTCTGGCTCGATCGCCTCGACGACGCGGAGGGGGCGTTCGAGGAGGCGCTCGAGCTGGGCGACCGCAATGCCGCGGCCTGGGCAAAGCTGATGGCCATTCACCTCGAGCGTCGCGAGCAGGACATCGAAAATGCGAACGAATGGCGATGGAAGGCATTCAGGGCCTACCGCAAGGCGGTCTCCCTCGTGGAAGCCCAGCACGGCGACCGGAGCTCAGCGGAACCCGCCCTGGCCCTCGGCCTGCTTCATCTCCTGATGGACGATCTCGACAAAGCCGAGCCGCATCTCCAAGAAGCCGCGAAGCTGGAAACCGACAACAGCCTCCCACTCGCCGGCCTCGGCCTGGTGCTGGTGCGGCGAGAGAAACACCGCGAGGCAATTACGCAGTTCGAGCTGGCGCTGAAGCGCGAGCCGGATGAACTGAACGTTCGCTGCCATCTCGCCGACGCCTACTTTCGCCTCGGCCGTCCGACCGTCGCGCTCGAAATCTACGAAGAGGTTCTGCGCATAGCCCCTGGAAACGTCGGCGCTCAGTTCGGTGCCGGCGAGATCCTCATCGAACAAGCAGAAGAGACCAAAGACGATCGCCTCTACGAAGACGCCGAGGCGAACCTGTCGAAGGCGATCGAGCTCGCAGAATCGGCTCGCGGTGGATCGCGGAAGCGAAGGGGGTCCAGCGGTCTCACCGTACGTCAGTGGGCGGATCTGTACTACCTGCGCGGGTGCGCGCGAATCAAGCTGTACGAAGCGAAGAAGGGAAGGGGCATCGCACAGCGTTCCGGCGCCGGACGACTGCACCTCCAAGACGCTCTCAGGGACTTCGAAGCGTGTGAGGCCACACGGGTAAGGCCACATCGCGCCCGCCGTGCGGCGGACCAGGTCCGCGAGGGCCTGAAGCTCTCGCCGTTGGCGCTGACGAACCGGTACGCGACGTACGCGGTCGTCTCCATCACCTTTGTGGTGCTACTCGGCGTGCAGTTCGCATTCATCCGCTCCGGGGGCTTCAACGGGGATCACGACCCGATCGCCTACTCGACCCTGACCCTTTCGCTGCTCGTCTTGCTGGCAGCGGGCTTCTACCTGCCCGAGGTCCTCAAGCTGAGGTTCGGCGGGATCGAACTCGAGAAGGGGGCGGCCACCGAGGAAGGGGATGTAACCCTGGACATTCATCGTGAGCCCCTCCAGGCGAGCCTGCACGCTGCGCTCGATCCTCCGGTGCCGCGTGGTCGCACGGTCGAGCCCGGCGACGTGCAGAGGCGCAGCGAGTCACGAGGGGACGCCCTGCGAGGGACGCGCGAAAAAGCCGACAGCGGCGGGTCCCGCAAAGACGCGAAACAGGGCGCCGACGAGTCGGTCGACTGACCGACCGTCGACCGGTCAGTCGAGGGTGCGGCGGCCCGCGAAGGCGTTGCCGAGGGTGACCTCGTCGGCGTGCTCGAGATCGGCGCCGATCGGCAGGCCGCTGGCGAGGCGGGTGACGGTCACCTGGCCGCGCAGTTGCTCGGCGATGTGGAGGGCAGTTGCCTCGCCGGTCGTGGTCGGGTTGGTGGCGAGGACGACCTCGCGCACGCCGCCCTCGCCGACACGGCGCAGCAGCTCGGCGATCTTCAGGTCGCTGGCGTCGACCCCGTCGATCGGCGAGAGGGCGCCGCCCAGCACGTGGTAGAGGCCGCGGTACTCGTGGGTGCGCTCGATCGGGATCACGTCGGCGGGCTCCTCGACGACGCAGATCGTCTCCTGATCGCGATTCGAGTCCGAGCAGATGCGGCAGAGCGGTCCCTCGGAGAGGTTGAAGCAGCGCTCGCAGAGCCCGACCTTCTCCTTCACTTCCCGAATCGCCGCCGCCAGGGCGGCCGCCTCTTCGTCGGGGGCGCGGAGGATGTGGAAGGCGAGGCGCTGGGCGGTGCGCTGGCCTATTCCCGGCAGTCGCGAGAGCTCGGCGACGAGGCGGGAGAGGGGTGCCGGGCCCTCGGCACTCACATTCCCGGGAGGCCGGGCATGCCTCCCATGCCGCCGGTGATGCCGCCCATTTTCGAGCTGGCCAGGTCCTGTGCGGCGCGCAGCGCCTCGTTGACAGCGGCCTGGACCATGTCGGCGAGGATCTCGGCCTCCTCTGGGTCGATCGCCTCGGGGTCGATCGAGATCTCGCGCAGGGTCAGGTCGCCGCCCATCTTCACCTTGACCATGCCGCCGCCGGCGCTGGCCTCGACCACCTCGTCTTTGAGCTGCTCCTGCGCGTCGAGCATCTGCTGCTGCATCTGCTGCGCCTGCTTCATCAGCGCGTTCACGTCAAAACCACCTGGACCACCGCCCCTGGCCATCAACCGACCTCCTCGGCATCGAATTCGCTCTTGATCTTCTCCACCAGCGCGGCGTGATCGACGCCGCTGTCCTCCGATTCGGCCTCAGAGGGAAAGTCCTCCCCGTCGAGGACCGTGTAGACGGGGCGGAGCTTCTGCCCCAGCACGGCCTCCAGCGCCGCCGCCATCTGCTCCCGCTTGTCGGGCGCCTCGGCCTTGCGCTTGTTGAAGGTGTGGTCGGCGGGAAAGCCGATGGTCAGGCCCGAATCCTCGCCATCGAACGCGACTGGCCGCGCGCCCTCGAAGGTGGCAGCCAAGGCCGGCGCGGTCTGCAAAAGCTGGTCGAGGACGGCGGGCCAGGCCTTGACGATCTGATCGAGGTCTATCTGGCCCGCGGGTCCTGGCGAGGGGTCGGGGGTGTCCGGCCTGCCGCTGGGTTTCTCGCCAGCTGCGTCTTCGGCACTCGCTGAGTCAGTGGGGCGAGAAACAGGACGCCGCGCCTGGCCGGACACCCCCGACCCCTCGCCACCCGCGGGAGAGTCGCCAGCTTTAGACGCTGAGGGCTTGGTGGTCTCACTCGCTTCAGACGCCGGAGGCTCGGTCGCCTCGTCCGTGCCTTCTGAAGCTTCGGGAGTCGGAGTGTTTTCTGGAGACTCCTCTGCCGCGGGTGGCGCGGTAGGGGGGACCCCCCCTGAGGAAGCTTTAGCTACCGGAAGGGGGGGTGGGTCCCCTGCCGTGACAGGATCCGCGGCCCGGGGAGCCCCTGTCCCTTGCTCGAGTCTCTCTATGCGCCTAAGCAGACCCTCGGTCGACGGGTCGAGATCCGGCCGTGCCGCTTTGAGCAGCGCGATCTCGACGGCCATGCGGGCGTCGTCGCCCTCGCGAACGGCGGTCAGCGCCAGCGAAAGCTCGTCGATGGTTCGCACCAGCGTCGCGGCGCCGATCGCCTGGGCTTGGGCTGAGAGCCTTCCCTCGTCGGTCGCGGTGACGACGAAGGTGTTCGGCACCTCGCCGATCGTCTGGGTGACGAGCAGGTGGCGCAGGTGGCCGAGCAGGTCGCGGGCGAACTGGGAGGGGTCGCGGCCCGAGCGTGCCATCTCCTCCACGCCGAGCAGCACCGCTTTGGGGTCCTCGGCGATCACCGCGTCGACGGCGCCGAAGAGCAGCTCGGCGTCGGCTGCCCCGAGCAGCTGCAGCACGTCTTCGAGCCTGACCTGGGGGCCGCCGAACTCGCCAGCACCGCCGAAAGTGTTCAGCTGGTCAAGAGTTCCGAGAGCGTCGCGAAAGCTGCCCGAAGCAGAGCGGGCGATCGTCGCCATCACGCCCTCCTCGACCTCGATGTTCTCCTGCTTGGCAACCCTTTCCAGAACCTCTGAAATCTGCTCCAGCGAGGGGCGCTGGAAGTCGAAGCGCTGACAGCGGTCGGCGATCGTCGCCATCACCTTGTGCGACTCGGTCGTCGCCAGGACGAAGACGGTGTTCGGCGGCGGCTCCTCGAGCGTCTTGAGGAAGGCGTTCCAGGCCTCTTTGGTCAGCATGTGGGCCTCGTCGAGGATGTAGACCTTCCAGCGGCCGCCCGCCGGGGCGTAGGCGACCCGCTCGCGCAGGTCGCGGACGTCGTCGACGGAGCGGTTGGAGGCGGCGTCCATCTCGATCACGTCGACCGAGCTGCCGGCGGCGATCGTCAGGCACGATTCGCACTCGCCGCAGGGGGTGACGGTCGGCCCGCCGCGCTCGCAGTTGAGCGAGCGGGCGAGGATCTTCGCCATCGAGGTCTTGCCCGTCCCACGCGAGCCGACGAAGAGGTAGGCGTGGTGGACCTTGCCCCCCTCGACCGCGTTGCGCAGGGTGCGGACAACGTGCTGCTGACCGACCACCTCGTCGAAGGAGCCGGGCCGGTGACGTCTATAGAGGGAGGTCGAATCGCTGGGAGAGGGCACTGCGGCCAGTGTATCCACGGGCCGGGCACTTCCCGGGGACAGCACCGGTAGGTTGCGCTCACTGTCATCGTCGGCCCACGGTCGGCGGCTGCGTCCGACCCGGTCGGTTGGTTCTCGGAAGGCGACGGGCTGACTCCTAGATTGGCTGTCGACCCGGAGGTCTGACCACCATCGGTTGTGTCGCCCG
>JBEVMR010000066.1:0-8075 GCA_040508545.1 Solirubrobacterales bacterium | reverse complement strand
GGGCCAAAGCTCTCTCCGGCTGGATCGAGCGCTACAACTTCAGGCGACGACACGGCGCCATCGGCCATCAACCGCCGGTTCAGCGGCTACGGGAGCTCGCCGGGAACAACGTGGCTGGCATCTACACCTAGGGGCTCTCAGTCGGAGAGCTCGACTCGCTCGATCTTGCGCTCCTCGAGCGGCCGGTCCGAGCCGTCGGTCTCGGTCTTCTCGATCACGTCGACCGCCTCCATCCCCGAGGTGACCGTGCCGAAGACGGTGTGCTTGCCGTCCAGCCACGGCGCCGCCTCGGTGGTGACGATGAAGAACTGCGAGCCGTTGGTGTTCGGGCCGGCGTTGGCCATCGCCAGGGCGCCGCGGACGATCTTGTTGTCGTTGAACTCGTCCTCGAAGGTGTAGCCCGGGCCGCCGCGGCCGGTCCCTTCGGGGCAGCCGCCCTGAATCATGAAGTCGGGGATGACCCGGTGGAAGATCAGCCCGTCGTAGAAGCCGTCGGCGGCGAGCTTGCGAAAGTTCTCGACCGTCTTCGGGGCGTCGGAGTCGTGCAGCTCGAGCACGATCTCCCCGGCATTGGTGTGGAGCGTGGCCTGTGACATGGCGCGCACCCTACCGAGCGGCGCGCGCCGGTCAGCCACTCACCCGAACCAGAACCGGGCGCGAGGCGCCGGGCGCGTAGGGCCAGCGCTCCTCTGCGAGGGCAACCGCGCGCAGGCGAATCCGCGCCGTGCCGGTCACGTAACGGAAGCGGTAGCGGGCGCGGAAACGCCCGCTGTGATCGCTGTGGGTGACGAGCACCGGCCGCCAGAGGCGCGAGTCGCTCTCGTAGTACTGGATCGCGACCAGCTTGCCGCGCCGTGGCACGGGCGCCCCACGGGTTCGGATCCGCCCCCAGAGCCGCACCGACTCGCCGTTGCGTAGGCCGCGGGGCGCGGCCTGGAGCGTCGCGGCGCCGCGAACACGCAGCGATAGCCCAGCTCGGCGGGCCGGGTCCAGCGCCCGCTCGCCGGCGAATCCGACCGTGACGCGGCGCGACGGACCAGCGCGCAGAGCCAACTCGAAGCCGCCGTGGGGGCCGGTGCGGACGATCTCGACCTGGCGCCGCATCAAGGCGCCGTGCGAGGGTCGCGAGACGACCCGCAAGCGCCGCTCGGCGAGCCCGGCGCCGGCGGCGCTGAGCAACCGCCCCGTGAGCGCCGCGCCGGCGCCGAAGGGGACGGTCACGCTCGGGCCGCGCCGCTTGCGCCAGCGCAGCTCGGCGAAGAGCCGGGTCTTGAGTCGCGGCGCCGAGCGAGGGGCCTCACCCTGCCGGGAGGCGAGCCGGGCCGGCCCCACCGGCGGCGGCACCCGGCGCAGGGCCATCTCGGTGCCGTCGGCGCGGCGCGTGGTCGACGCGGCGTTGCCGGCGGCGTCCACGGCCACGGCCCGGAAGACGTAGGTCCCCGGCTCGAGGTCGCTCGGCACCTTGGCAACCAGGCGCCGTGAGTCCGGCGCATCGCCATCCTCCAGCCTGCTCGGCAGCTCGATCCAGTGCTCGGCATTGACCCGCCTGTAGGAGATCCTGCCGTTTGCCGCGCCGGAGTGCTCGTCGCTGATCTCGGCGCTGACCGCCGGGGGCAGCTCGGCGCCGACGAGGCCGGGCGCCGCCTCGAAGGCGACGCCGGGCGGCACGTCGTCGAGGCGCATCGGCAGCTCGACCGCCGTGGCCGAGTCGGCGTTGCCCGCCTCGTCGCGCAGCCAGACCCGGAAGGTGAAGACGCCCGGCCGCGGCAGGGTCCGGTCGGCAAGCGAGGAGATGCCGCGGCCCGTCGCCAGCTTGACCCCGGTGTCGTAGCCCGCGGGGCCAGTGATGCGCCAGTAGGCGCCTCCGACCGGGCTGGCCGCTCCCTGGTCGGGATTGCCCCAGGAGAAGTCGAAGTCGTCGAGGCGGCGCCAGCCCGCTCCGCCGGCCAGGGAGAGTCCCCGCGGGGACGTCGGCGGATGGTTGTCGATCAGCACGCCGACCGGAGCGAGGCAAGCGCTGTTGCCGGCGAAGTCGGTGGCGCAGCGCGTCACCTCGTGGGGGCCGTCGCTGAAGCTCGTGGTCTGGACCGTCACCTCGTCCGCCGCCCCGGTCGGACAGGGCTGCATTCGGCTCCCCCTCCACTCGCCGTCGATGAACGCCTTCGCGCACGGGTACTCGGTGAGCCCGACCTTCACCCCGTCGAGGCGCGTTTCGCTGAAGCGGACGCCGCCGCCGACGTCGGTGTCCCAGTAGTTGACCCTCTGCGCGCCGCGCCGCCAACCACCCGCCGCGAGCTCCGCTTCGGCCCTGCCCGGCACCGGGCCGTAACCGTCGTAGAGGGTTATGACCAGCGCCCGCAGGGCCGACCACGAGTCGGGCTCGATCGAGCACCATTTGCTCTCCGGCCGCGCGCAGAGCAGCCTGTCCTCGAGCGCCGGCTGCGGCTGCGCGAGGTCGACGGCGAAGTTGCGCGGGGTCGTGTCGGTGCCACTCGCGGTGATGAACGGGTCGAAGCCGCCGCTCCAGTTGCCGGTGCCGATCCGCTGCTCCATGCCGTCGTGCAGCGTGTGCCACCAAGTGCCCGTCACCCGGGTGATGCCGGTCCCGCCAGGAGCCACCCAGCGCCAGCGGGCGAAGCGGGTGCCGGAGATCGTCGCCCCTCCCTTGGTGAAGCTCTTCACGTGGACGCCGTTGATCGGATCGCCTCCGGACGACGGCACGCACCAGGCATCGGAGCGGAACTTGGCGCCGCCGGTCGTATCCGCCCAGTTGGCATCCACATCGACCCACCAGCCGCACTGGGCGACGGTGTAGTGCCCGGCCGTCGCCTCGCGCGCCGCGAGCAGCAGCAGCGCCAACGCCAACGCGATCCCCATCGCCAGTATCCGACCCAGCCCTGCGCGTATCCCCGGCATCGATCCTCCCTCACTCGCCATTTGCAGACGGACAGGCAAAGGGCACAGCGCCGCGATCTCTCCCCCCTGTGGACAGATAACCCCATGCGCCATCGGCGCTGGGTGCTCGGCAGCCGCGCTTTGCGAGAATGGCCTCGATGCCACTTCCGACTCAGGATCAGATAACCGAGAAGCTGCGCGCCGTCATCGACCCCGAGCTGCGCCGCTCGATCGTCGAGCTCGGCATGGTGCGCTCGATCGAGGTCAAGGAGGACGGGCGGGTCGAGGTCGTCGTCTCGCTGACGACCGCCGGCTGCCCGATCCGGGCCCACTTCGAACAGGCGGTCGCCCAGCAGGTCTCCGAGCTCGACGGGGTGACCTCGGTCGCGGTCGGCTTCGACGTCCTCTCGGACGAGGAGAAAGGCCAGCTGCAGCAGACGCTCGGCCGCAACAAGCTTCCGGCCGGCGCGCTGGCCCAGGTCAAGAACGTGATCTGCGTCGCCTCCGGCAAGGGCGGCGTCGGCAAGTCGACGATGACCGCAAACCTCGCCGCAGCGCTGAGCGCCGAAGGGCACCCGGCGGGCGCGCTCGACTGCGACGTCTACGGCTACTCGATCCCGCGCATGCTCGGCGTCAACCGCAAACCGGAGGTCAACGGCGAGCGCAAGATCCTGCCGCTGGAAGCGGCGGGCGGGGTCAAAGTGATGTCGATCGGCTTCTTCGTCGAGGAGAACTCGGCGGTGGTCTGGCGCGGCCCGATGCTGCACAAGGCGATCCAGCAGTTCCTCGAGGACGTCGCCTGGGGCGAGCTGGAGTACCTGCTGCTCGACCTCCCCCCCGGCACGGGCGACGTCTCGATGACCCTCTCTCAGCTGCTGCCCCAAGCCAAGTTCACGATCGTCACCACGCCGCAGCCCGCGGCGCAGACGGTGGCGAAACGCGCCGCCGACATGGCGGTCAAGTTCGACCTCGAGCTGCTCGGGGTGATCGAGAACATGTCCGGCTTCACGACCCCCGACGGGGAGCGCTTTACGATCTTCGGCGAGGGCGGCGGTCAGCTCCTTGCCGACGAGCTCGACATCCCGCTGCTCGGCAAGGTGCCCCTCTCGGAGCCGCTGCGCGAGCACGCCGACAACGGCACCCCCCTGGTCACCGCCGAGCCCGACTCACCGGCCTCACAGGCAATCCGCCAGGCCGCTCGCGGCATCATCGCCGCCACGCCACAGGAGCTGCCGGTCCTGCAGGCGACTCCGGCGCCCGCCGAAGCACCGCCGGTCAGCGGCATCCCGCTGCCGGTCGTCCAGGGTTAGTCGCCCGAAAGAGAGGCGCGGCTCAGGCCGCGCTCTTGCTCTTGTAGTACTCGGCGTTGATCTCGGCGTATTTGGCCCACTCGGCCGGGAGCTGGTCCTCGGCGAAGCAGGCGTCGACCGGGCAGGCCTCGACGCAGGCATCGCAGTCGATGCACTCGTCGGGGTCGATGTAGAGCATCTCGACCGAGTCGTAGTCGGGCTCGTCCGGGGTCGGGTGGATGCAGTCCACCGGACAGACCTCGACGCACGAGTTGTCCTTGGTCCCTATGCACGGCTCGGCGATGACGTAGGTCATTCGGTGCTTATCTCCTGAGTCGACTTTGCGGTGCCGGGCGGGTATCGGGCCCTGCCAGGCGCGAACCGCCATTTTAGGGATGATGTCCCGATGCTGCTGCTGACGGGGGCGACTGGAAGCATCGGTTCACGCCTGCTGCCGCTCTTGCTGGAGCGGGGCGAGGACGTGCGCTGCCTCGTGCGGGAGCCGCGGCGGCTCGGCCCTCACCGGGTCGACGTGCAGATCGCCCTCGGCGACCTCGGCGAGATGTCCGATCCGTATCTGGTGCGGCAGGCACTGCGGGGGGTCGACACGGTGATTCACCTGGCGGCGACGATCCGCGACCAGCCGCCGCACCGGATCGAGGAGCTGAACGGCCTGGCGACGGTGCGGCTGCTGCGCGCCGCCGAGCGCAGCCGCGTGCAGCGCTTCGCCTTCTTCAGCGCTCTCAACGCGGCGGCCGCCCAGCGCACCCGCTTCTTCCGCGCCAAGTGGCTCGCCGAGCAGGCCGTCGATTCCTCGCCGCTCGACACCACGGTCTTCGCCCCCTCGATCGTCTACGACCACAGCGACCCCTGGATCACGCTGCTGCGCCGCTTCTCCTTCCTGCCGGCGCTGCCGGTCTCCGGCGACGGCCGGGCGCACTTCCAGCCGATGTGGGCGGCGGACGCGGCGCGTTGCGTGATCGGCGCCCTCGACCGCGATGGGCGCGATCGTTACGAGCTGGCCGGGCCCGAGACCCTCAGCTACGACGAGATGTCCGATCTGGTCAGCCAGGTGGCTGGTCGCCCGCGCCCGCTCGTGCACATGCCCCTGCCGCTCGTCCGCGCAGGTTTGATCGGCCTCCGCTCCGTTTTCGGCGAGGCCGTGTTCGCTACCTGGGAGGAGGCAGAGCTGATGGAGATAGCGATGACGAGCGAACGCGGAACGGCCGATGCCGAGGAGCTGGGCGTCGCGCCGCGAAGGATGGGCGATGTCCTGGCGGAGACCTAAGGCAACCCTCGCCGCGCTCGCGGCGCTGGCCGCGACGAGCCTGGCCCTGGCGACGGCGCCGGCTTCGGCCATCACCCTCGTCCCGCCCAAGCCGAACGTCTTCCTCGGGGTCAGCGACCGCGGCTCGACCCTGGAGTTCAACGAATTCACCGAACTGCTCGGCGGCAAGCACCCGGCGCTGCTGGAGACCTTCCACCCGTGGGGCAACAGCCTCAACAAGGCCTACGAACGCTGGCGCGAAACCGGGACGCGGCCGATCCTGCACATCTCGACGATCGACGACCAGACCCTTACCGAGCTGATCACGCCGGCGCAGATCGCACTCGGCTACGGCGACGACTACCTGCTGCAGCTCAACGACTTCTTCTTCAAACGCGGCCTGCCCACCTACATCAGGCCGCTGGGAGAGCCGAACCGCTGCCTCAACGCCTGGTCGGCGGTCTACTGCGACGGCAGCCAGAAAGGCGGCGAATACACGACCGGCTGGTACAAGCAGGCCTTCCGCCGGATCGCGGCGATCGTGCGCGGCGGCAACAGCCTGGAAGGGATCAACGCCACCCTGGCGGAAATCGGCCTGCCGCCGGTCAACCGAACCAAAGGCCCGCCGCCGACCGAACTGCCGGGGGCGCCGGTGAGCATCATCTGGAGCCCACTGCCCGGCGGCTCGCCGCGGGTGAAAGGGAACTTCCCAGGCAACTACTGGCCCGGCTCGCGCTGGGTCGACTGGGCCGGCACCGACTTCTACTCGCAGTATCCCGTCTGGAAGGACCTCAACCGCTTCTACGCCGGCAAGCAGTGGAAGGGCAAGCCGATCGCGATTGCCGAGTGGGCGGTATACGGCGAGGACGAACCGCGCTTCGCCAAACAGCTCGTCTCCTGGGTCGTGAAACGGCCCCGGGTGCGGATGTTCGTCTACTACACCGGCTTCGGCCCCGGCGAGAACCCCTACGACCCCAAGCTCTACCCGCGCACGATGAACACCCTGCGCCTCAAGGTCCGCCGCGCCACCTTCCTGACCGAAGCCGAATACAACGCCGGCCTGCTGCCGCCGCTGCCGCCGAAACCGAAAAAACAGCCCACTCCCTAACACGCCGGGAATTCGTCTCGGCGACTCAGCGTGTGCGACTGGCGAGCGCCGCGGCAAGTCGGGCCAGGACGCAAGAAGCCCGGATAGCAGAGCTATCCGGGCTTCTGAGGACGCCGCCCGGCGCCGCCCCGGCGCCGTCAGGCGCGCGCGGGGAGGCGTCGAGCCGGATTCCCGGCGTGGCTACATCATCCCGCCCATGTCCGGCAGGCCGCCACCGGGCATGCCGCCGCCGGCGCCTTCCTTCTCGGGCGGCTCGGCGATGATCGCCTCGGTGACGAGGATGTTCTTGGCGATCGAGGCGGCGTTCTGCAACGCCGACCGGGTCACCATCGTCGGGTCGATCACGCCGGCCTTGATCAGGTCGCCGTACTCGCCATTGGCCGCGTTGAGGCCTTCGCCGGGCTTCAGGTCGCGGACCTTGTTGACGACGACCGAGCCCTCCAGGCCGGAGTTCTCGGCGATCTGGCGGACCGGCTCCTCGAGCGAGCGGTGCACGATCCGTGCGCCGGTCGCCTCATCCGGGTCGTCGAGCTTGTCGGGATCGAGGTCGGACTGCGCGTTCAGCAGCGCGACGCCACCACCCGGCACGACTCCCTCCTCGAGCGCCGCCCGGGTCGCCTGCAGGGCGTCCTCGACTCGGTGCTTTTTCTCCTTCATCTCGGTCTCGGTGGCAGCCCCGACCTTGACCACCGCGACACCGCCGGCCAGCTTGGCGAGGCGCTCCTGGAGCTTCTCGCGATCGAAGTCGGAGTCAGTGTTCTCGATCTCCTGCTTCAGCTGCTTGATGCGGCTCTTGATGTCCTCGGACTCGCCGGCGCCGTCGATGATCGTCGTCGTGTCCTTGGAGACGACGACGCGACGCGCCTTGCCGAGCTGATCGATCTGGGTGTTCTCCAGTTTGAGGCCCATCTCCTCGGTGATCACCTCGCCACCGGTGAGGATGGCGATGTCCTCGAGCATCCGCTTGCGGCGATCGCCGAAGCCCGGAGCCTTGACCGCGACGCCGGTGAAGGTGCCGCGCAGCTTGTTGACGACGAGGGTCGCGAGGCACTCGCCCTCGACGTCCTCGGCGACGATCAGCAACGGCTTGCCACCCTGCATCACCTGCTCGAGCACCGGCAGGATGTCCCGCACGGAGCCGATTTTCTGGTTGGCGATGAGGATGTAGGGGTCGTCCAGCACCGCCTCCATGCGGTCCTGGTCGGTGACCATGTAAGGCGAGATATAGCCTTTGTCGAACTGCATCCCCTCGGTGAACTCGAGCTCCATGCCGAAGGTCTGGCCTTCCTCGACGTTGACGACACCGTCCTTGCCGACCTTCTCGATCGCATCGGCGATCACGTCGCCGATCTCTTCGTCGCCGGCCGAGATCGCCGCCACGCGCGCGATCTGATCCTTGCCCGAGATCTCCTTCGACTGCGACTTCAGGTCGTCGACGACCGCTTCGACGGCGGTCTCGATGCCGCGCTTGAGCCCCATCGGGTTCGCGCCCGCAGCCACGTTCTTGAGACCCTCA
>JBEVMR010000058.1:0-31325 GCA_040508545.1 Solirubrobacterales bacterium | reverse complement strand
AGCGCACCTGCTCGAGCCGGAAGTCCCAGGGAGAGTCGGGATAGAGGAACGGCCAGACGAAGCCGCCGCTGGCGCCGTCGATGTGGAGGGGGACGTCGATCCCGTCCTGCTCGCGGCGCCCGACCAGGTAGTCGTTGATTCCGACCACGTCGTCGGCGTGGCCGGTGAACGTGGTCCCGACGACCGCGGCGACACCGATCGTGTTCTCGTCCACGTGCGGCTCGATGTCCTCGGGGCCGATCGTGTACTTGTCGGGCTGCAGCGGGACGATCCGCGGCTCGACGTCGAAGTAACGGCAGAACTTCTCCCAGACCACGTGCACGTCGCCGCCGAAGATCAGGTTCGGCTTGTCGACCGGCTTCGACTCGGCTTCGCGGCGCTCTTTCCATTTCCACTTCAGCGAGAGCGCGCCGAGCATGATCGCCTCCGAGGAGCCCTGGGTGCGGGCGCCCGTCGTCTCGCCGGGGGCGTTGTAGAGGTCGGCGAGCATGCGGATGCAGCGCTGCTCGACCTCGGCTGAGATCGGGTACTCGGCGTGGTCGATGAAGTTGCGGTAGAGGTTGTCGCCGATGATCCGCTGCGCCTCGGGCTCCATCCAGGTGGTGACGAAGGTCGCCAGGTTGCGCTGCGGGTCTCCCTCCAGGGCGAGTTCCTCGGCGACGAGGCGCATCGCGTCGAGGGCGGACATGCCGCTGGGCGGGAAGTCGGTGTCGGGGGCGTCCTGGGTCAGGAAGCGATTGCCGTAGAGCATCGCCGCCTGATCGGCGCTGGTCGGTTTGTTCATGGGGGCGAGACTAACTGAGGACCGTGACCGATCCCACCAGCTCTCGATCGATCTCGAGCAGGTAGGGCGCAACGAGGCCGTCGTAGGCGGCCTTGCGATCCTCGGGGAGGTCCTTCCAGCCGGTCACCGAGCCGCGGCAGATGTCGGCGCCGCAGAGGCAGCCACCGGGGAAGTGCTCGATCGAGTAGTTGCGCATCGCGTAGTCGAAGGTGATCTCCTCGCCATCGGCGATCGACTTGCGGGCGACGAAGTCGCAGGCGCCGGTCTCGTTCAGCTCGACACCGCAGTTGGGGTTGCACGAGTGGTTGACCTTGGGCCCGAGGCCGCCGTGCCGTGCCCACTTGGTGCGGCTCACCTGAGTCGCGTGCGAGTCGTTGCGGGCGACCTCGCCTTCGAGCACCCCGATCATCACCGTCTCACCCACCTCGAAGCCACGAGTAGCGCGAACGCCACCGCCCTTGCCGCCTACAGGAGTACACAGCTCATATCCGACCGGATCCAAGGGACCGCCTCTCAATTGGGTGCCGCGCAGCGAAAACCGCGCCCGTTGACTGTAGGCCATCGCTGTCGAGCGGCCCCTTGGGAGGGGACGAGCGTAGGGCCTATTCCACCCATCGAAGACCCTGATGCTCGATTGCTGTCGCAATTGGACTCTCCTGAGTCGGAATAAATCTGGGCGTGAAGTCAGCTGGTCAGCGCCGATTGAGTTAGGTCCTGTCCCCAATCGTGCGGACGTTGGCATACGAGGTTGTGGTTGCGGTGAGCGTCCTGTCGTGGCTGCCGAATTTGGTCTTGACATCGCCAGCTCGAAACGAATAGGGTACGCCAAAATTCCAAAATATTGCCAAGGTAGTACCGGAATGACGTGGAACATGCTGTTCCGCTTGGGAGGTGGTTCTGGAGGCAAGAATCGCACAGGGGGAAAGTTCAATGGCAGGGAATTCGCGAGGAGCTGAGCGCGCTGATTTGCTTGGGGCCAAGCAGGATGATGGCGTTCAACGCCCGAAACTTGTTGCTTACGTCACGGGGCTCTGCCTAGCCTTGCTTCTTATAGCGTTGGGTGCTGCGTCGGCCTTGGCTGATGAATCTGGCCCGCAAGGAGCCTTGCCCACGTCGGCTGAAGTCATCCATACGATCGAGACCGAAGCGCCAGGCTCGATCGAGATCGAGCCAACCGATTCAAGCGCCGCCGAAGAACTGCCACACCAGAATCTCGACCGCGCCGGCGCGCTTGAACTGCTCCAGGGCGTCTTCGAGACTCCGCTCGAGGCGTCCGCGGGGATCTTCGGCGACTTAGAGGTTGAAAGGTTTCTCGCTCCCAACGTCGCAGTGGTTCAAGCGCCATCGCCAGGAGGGGGCGGGGGCACTGCGGAAGATGGAGATCTCGCGGATTCGATCCTTCTCGAGTCCACGATCCCCCTGCGCACCGAGTCATCCTCAGGAGATGCAGGGACCGTTGACCTTAGCCTTGAGCACGTCGATGGTGAAATCCAACCAACCAACGCCTTGGTCGAGGTTGGTCTTCCCGCTGAAATGGGTGATGGAATTGAGCTGCCCGGTGCTGATCTTACGATTGAACTCGCCGATGCACCCGCTAACCGCGTGACTTCAATAGTCGATCAAAGCATTGGCTTTCTTCCCAACGTCGCCCCCGATACCGACCTCGCCATCGCCCCTACGCCGACCGGTGTCGAGACGTTTACTCATCTCAGGAGCGCAGACGCGCCGCGCTCCCAGACCTTCAATCTTGACCTTCCTCCGGCGGCAATCCTTCAGGCAACCGCAGGAGGGGGAGCGGTCGTGAGCAGGGGCGAGGAAATTCTCGTCAGCATCAGTCCACCAACCGCGATCGACGCAACTGGCTCAGACATCCCGGTTGACCTCGACGTCGAAGACAGCTCCATCACGCTAGACGTCGACGTGGATCAGCAGACCAGTTTTCCTGCTCTTGTCGATCCTCTTTATCAGACCTATGACTGGGCAAAAAGCAAACACTGGCAGAGCGGAATTTGCAATAGCAGCTTTGAAGAAACGACTTTCAACAATTGCAGCATCCGCGAAGAGTGGGGATTTGAACAAGTCGAGAACCCCGCCCATGACAACATTCGCTTGGACAATCGCGCCTACGGCTTCTTTAGCCCAGTTCCGCAGGGAACGCCCGGCTTGTTCATCGAAACCAGCCATGATTTACACAGCGGCGACAAGGGCACGATGAACTACACCGTGCCACGATACTTTACTGATCAAGAAAAATATGGTGTCAAGCCCACTAGCTTCATCTCGAAAATGACGCTATGGAACCTTGACTGGAATGCGCTCAGCAGCTCTATGAGCCCATACATATTTGCAGGGATATGGGACTCGATTAACGGTTGGGTAAGCCATTACTCGCACGAGGGACTAACTGGCCACAGCGTTGGGGACATGGGCTGGAAATATGAATTCAACAACCCTAACTCCAATGCCAACGTAAAGGTAGGAGCGGTAAGTATTCAGGCTACTCAAACCGGGCCGAACCAAAATACTGAAGCGTATGTTGGCTCCGCGTCGATAGCGTTGGCAGACAACGGTCTCCCAGGAATGGGCTTGCCTGTCGGACCGGTTGGCTGGGTTAATCAGTCCGCGCCGGCCATTTCTCTAACCGCGACCGATACTGGTCTAGGCGTGCATTCGCTCGTGACGGCCTCTCAGCCCTACAGTTGGAAAACGCCGTTAGGGTGTGTTGGCGTGGGCGGGTCGCCTTGTCCTCGTACTTGGAACTCGGCCGAAGCGGGTGCTCCTGCCCTGAAATACGAGCCATCTCTAATGCCTCAGGGAGTTAACAACCTATCTATATTTGTCGAAGATCCCGTCGGCAATAAATCCGTGCCAGCTACGGCTCAGGTTAAGGTTGACCATACGCCCCCGCGCCTCGCGCCCCTTTCAGGCACGCTGACCGAACAAGCCAAAGTCGGCACCAACGCCTCTCAGTACACGCTGAAATACAGCGCCACCGATGGCGATCACGCTGCCGCGGCAGCCCTGACGCCTTTTGGCAGCTCCGGGGCGACGGACGGTAAATTCAACCGACCCCAGGGCGTCGCGATCGACAGCGGCGGAAACATCTGGGTTGTCGATAAGAACAACAACCGGGTCCAGAAGTTCGATGAATCGGGCAAATTCCTGTTGCAGTTCGGCGGTCTTGGCTCGGCCGATGGCAAATTCAATGATCCTCGCGGAATCGCGGTGAGTTCAAACGGCACGGTCTGGGTGTCTGACATTGGGAACAAACGCGTACAGGCGTTCAACTCCCAAGGTGTCTTCATTCGGAAGATCACGACTGAATTGACGATGCCCTATGGCCTTGCTACCGGCCCCGGCGAAGTGCTGTGGGTCTCGGACCCGGGGACCGCCCGCATCAACAAGTACAGCGAAAGCGGCGGCTATCTGGGCAAAGCCTATGGCTCAGCGGCCAACCCCACCGCGGGCTCTGACCTCAATTACCCGGTTGGGCTCGCCACCGATGCTGCCGGCAATGTCTGGGCGGTCGATTCCGGAAACAGCCGCCTCAAAAAGTACGATGCAAGTGGCAAATTCATCACCCAGTTCGGCACGACGGGCACGGGTGCCGGGCAGCTCCAAAACCCGCTCTACGTAGCGGTTGCCCCGTCTGGCCACCTCCTGGTCACCGAGGAACTGACGAACCGGGTGCAGGTCTTCCAGGCGACCGGCGCCTATTTGCGTCAGTTTGGCTCAGCGGGCACGGGAAATGGGCAGTTCTCGGAAGCTCGCGGAATGGCGATCAACGCCGACAACACGGCGGTAGTGGCTGATGCAAATAACCATCGCGTGACCAAATGGAGCCATGCGGACCTTGACCGTCAATCGGGCGTAGCCAGCACCGAAGTCAAAGTGGACGGCAATCTGGTTGAGCCGAAATACGCACCTGGCTGTGCGACCGAAGACTGCGCAATCACTGATAAAGAATGGACGCTGCAAGCCAAAGACTACGCGTCTGGCCAGCACACCGTCCAGATCATCGCCACTGACGGAGTCGGGCTACCGACTTCGAAGCCGCTAACGATCACCACCGTCAAAGACACGACCGGGCCGCAGCTGACGGCGAACAGCGAATTCTTTACGGCTCCGGAGGGTTGGCTAGAACAGAAAAGCTATCCCTATACGGTCAGCGCGTCAGACGCCGGGGGCTACGGGGTCAAATCTTTGGCTTTGAAGATCGACGGCAAAGTAGTTGCAAGCATCGCGCAGGGTTGCGCAAGCGGAGGGTGCCCTCTTGCCGGTTCCAGCTCGGTCAACACGGCGAACTACAAAGGCGGAGCCCATCCAGCGGAAGTGATCGCTACCGATCTCGGCGGCAACACGACGACCAAAAAATGGACGATCAATGTCGCTCCAGATGGAGACATCGATGTGGACGAGGCCGTTGACACGCTAGATGCGGCCGATGCGACCAGCGAATCTACTGTGGTCGCATCGACGGCAGAGACCTACGGCCCCGATGAGCGCGCCGACGGGAATAATCCAAGCCTCGAGGAAGGCACGGACGAGGATGAGCTCGAAAGTCGGGGTACGTCGAATCTTTCGGTGATTGGGGTGAATCCACAAGATGGATTTACGATAAGTCTTCCAGACTCAACGCTTCATATCGAGCCAACGCACGTCGCTGGGGAAGCTACTGAAATGGAGATAGTGGAAGATTCCACGGCCGTGGCCAGTAACAGTCGCAAAAATGTCGACAGCGTTGTAAGGCCGATATTTAGTGGAGTTACTGCCTTTCAAAACATACGAGATGTAACCTCCCCCGAGACATACTCATGGGAAGTGTCCCTGGCTGAAGGTCAGACTCTAAGATCAATTGATCCGCTGGATGCCGAGGTGGTCTACGAAGACGGCACCGTGGCGCTGCTGATCAGCGCCGAACGTGCACATGATGCAGTTGGGACGAACGTCCCGACGACCCTTTCCGTAAGCGATGGAAACGTCATTACTTTGACTGTGTCCCATCAGCAGGCATCCCTCGTATATCCGGTAATTGCAGGGTCGGGCTGGGAAGGTGGGTACACCTCCGAAGTGGTGGTCGGACCTAAAGATGAACAGGAAATTAAAGAAGATGAAGAACGGAGATTGAAAGAAGAATACGAAAGGGTTAACCGAGAAGCCGAAGAAGAACTGGCGGTCGGGGGTGGCGCAGACGAGCCGCTCTTTGAAGCTGACGATGTACTGCCTGGTCCGGGCTCTCCCAGGCGCATGATTACCGCGGTTGGAGCGCCGGAAATGTGGGATTGGCAGCAACGTAAACGCCGAACGAAATTTGAGGTTGGCTACTGCGACGGCCTAAGTTGCGATAATTGGCACACGTGGGGATGGGGTACCTGGTTCTGGAATGGCGTACGTGGGCAGATCGGAGGTTATGCTTGGCGTGGTGATACTTCGGCCAAGTGTGCCACTGAGGCCGATCACCCACTTTACGACACGACGCTTCACGCAATAGGGTGGTCAGGACCAGACCCCGCGCCATACGGTTATGGAAAGTACTTAAACTTCTGGTGTTCTTTCCGCGTTAATAGATGGGATATCCAGGACGGTCCGGTAGCGGACTACTATCAACTTCAGGACCACCTCTATGGAAGCGGACATGAGGGCGAGCACCTCAAGGACATTCCCCCGCCGATAAAACTAGCGGGCTAGGGAAGAGAACCAAACACCACTGATCCGCGCACCTTGTACCCGCCGCCTGCTTTGCATGCTGCGTCCTGGGGGAGGCCATTGGCCTCCCCCAGGAGAATCCCCTTGGGATCAAATGCCCGAATCGTCACGCTACGACCGCCGACGCACCCTCGCAAGTTAGCTCCAAACCAACTAGCCGAGGATGGTCCGTCAGACTTTCGTAGCTGACGCGGAACCCGACCTACCGTCGCGCGGACCCGGCTAATGATGTTGGCGCGTCTGTATTCGATCAGTACAGATTGGGTTGACGGTACGGCCTGACCCAGAATCTCAGTAACACCAGATGTGCTGCCTACCCCGGGATCGCCGGAATAGCCTGCGGCAACGGGCATGATCGGTGTCTTTGCGGATAGGGAGCCGAACCCACAGCCGCCAGCCCGGGTACTTGGTTCAAGATGGTCGAACTCGACACACAGGCCACTGGTTGACCAGAATGCAACGAGCTGGCTCTGTCCGAGAACAGTGTCGTCACTGGCAAGAAGCTCAGGGCTCCCGGTGCGCTGCACGCCAGTTCCTGCTGGGAAGGTCATGGCCGGCAGTGCTGGCTTGCGATCTGCGCTAGCACTATCCGTCAGACCAAGAGGCAGTACCCCGGCAAGGGCAACGGTCAGCACAGTGATAGCAGCGAGGCGCAGGGCGACGCGATTATGGAGTGCCCCGTATATGGCGTCCCGATTGGTCACGCCGAGATCACCGTCTTTCGGTCGTTGTATGGCACAATGCTGAGGACCAGCATGCTTATACGTTACAGTTGGGTGTAGAAATGTACCTTGGCCCTCTAAAATGGCCTAGTCGGTCAGTATGGATAGGCGCTAGCTGTCTCACCCTGTTGGTCGGTGTGCTTGTTGCTTTGGGAGTTCAGCTATTTCCAGTACTGAGCGTCGTCGTGATTATTGTTCTCTTGATCGCTGCGCCTCGTCGCGTGCGATCTCTTGGCGGCGACAAGATCCCGCCGACAGACTAGAGCGCAGCGAAAGCTTCCGTTCCATCACCAGTGTCCTTGGGCCGACCGTCTCGAAGCTTCGCCGATCACCTACAAGACCTCGGTTCCATCATCAGGGCGCCGCTTGAACTGAAACTCGGCGGGTGACACCGATGGCTTTGCATATCAGGAAGGCGATAGGTGTCCTGGCGCTCACGGGCGCGATCCTGCTCGGGGTTTGATGCGGTGGGGGCGGTGACAGCGGATCTGAGCGCGCGGTCAAGTGGTGGGTCGAACCTCCGGTCGGCCCCAGTTGGGTTCGTGCTCGCGCCGTGATCGAGGCCTGCAGCCCTGACCCGCCGCTGCTCGAAGAGCCGATCATCGAGTACAAGGGCAATCGCGTCTACATAGAACTCCGCCACACTCCGAATGAGGACAAGGGCATCTGCTTCCTCAACCTCCCGATTGCCTCCAAGAAAATCACCTTTGAGCGAGCCCTGGACGAACTCGTCCTCTTCGACTCGAGCACCGATCCGCCTGAGCGTCGTTGGCCGACCGAGTAAGGCTTTAGCGGACCAGTCGGGGCTGATTCGTTGACGCCGTGCGCCCGCGGTGCGCCACTTATGCGCCAGTCGGACCGGAAACGACCGGCTTCAACTGCTCGTGCAAGGGGGGCTTGACCGCTCAGTCGATCTTGCGAGAGGATGGGTCGATGGCGACCGTTCTCTGCGTTCTCTACGACGACCCGGTCGACGGCTACCCGCCGCCATATGCGCGTGATGGGGTGCCGAAGATCGAGGGCTATCCCGATGGGCAGAGCGCGCCGACGCCGGAGGCGCTCGGCTTTACGCCCGGCGAGCTGGTCGGCAGCGTCTCCGGGGAGCTGGGGTTGCGCGAGTTCGTCGAGGGCCGCGGCCACCGGCTGGTCGTCACCTCCGACAAGGACGGGCCGGACTCGGTCTTCGAGCGCGAGCTGGCGGAGGCCGAGGTCGTCATCTCCCAGCCCTTCTGGCCCGCCTACCTGACCGCCGAGCGGATCGCCAAGGCGCCACAGCTGAAGCTGGCGCTGACCGCGGGCATCGGCTCAGACCACGTCGACTTGCAGGCCGCGATCGAGCGTGGCCTGACGGTGGCGGAGGTGACCTACTCGAACAGCATCAGCGTCGCCGAGCACGTGGTGATGATGATCCTGGGGCTGGTGCGCAACTACATCCCCTCTTACCAAGTGGTGGTGGACGGGGGCTGGAACATCGCCGACTGCGCCTCGCGCTCCTATGACCTCGAGGGGATGCAGGTCGGCTCGGTCGCCGCCGGGCGCATCGGCTCCGCCGTGCTGCGCCGTCTAAAGCCCTTTGAAGTGGGCCTCCACTACACCGACCGCCACCGCCTGGCGCCCGAGGTCGAGGAGGAGCTGGGCGCCACCTTCCATCCCGACGTCGAGTCGATGGTCGAGGTTTGCGACGTGGTCACGATCAACGCGCCGCTGCACCCCGAGACCGAGAACATGTTCGACGCGGACCTGCTCGCCAAGATGAAGCGGGGCTCCTACTTGATCAACACCGCCCGTGGCAAGATCTGCGATCGCGACGCGGTTGCGCGGGCCTGCGAGAGCGGTCAGCTGGCGGGCTACGCGGGCGACGTCTGGTTCCCGCAGCCGCCGCCCAAGGACCACCCCTGGCGCTCGATGCCCCACCACGGCATGACCCCCCACACCTCCGGCACCAGCCTCTCCGCCCAGGCCCGCTACGCGGCCGGCGCGCGCGAGATCCTCGAGTGCTGGTTCGACGGCCGCCCGATCCGCGAGGAGTACCTGATCGTCGACGGCGGCACGCTTGCCGGCGCCGGCGCCCACTCCTACAGCGAGGGCGACGCGACGGGCGGCTCAGAGGAGGCCGCCCGCTTCAAGAGCGGTTGACTCGGCCGGCGCTCGCCGGAGGGCGAAGCAGATGAAGATGCGCGCCGCGGTGCTCGAGGAGTTCGGCCAGCCGCTCGCCGTGCAGGAGGTCGAGCTCGCCGAGCCCAAGGCCGGCGAGGTGCTGGTCCGCCTCGCCGCCTGTGGCGTCTGCCACACCGACCTCTACACCGCCTCCGGCGCCGACCCCTCGGGCTACGCGCCGACCGTGCTCGGCCACGAGGGCGCCGGCGTCGTCGAGCAGGTAGGCGCCGACGTCGCCTCGCTCGCCCCCGGCGACCACGTCGTCACCCTCTTCTCGCCGCAGTGCGGCGAGTGCATCCACTGCCTCGACCCGCGGACCAACCTCTGCCTGGCGATCCGCGAGCAGCAGAACAAGGGCTTCCTCCCCGATGGCACCACCCGCATCGCCCGCGAGGGCGAGGGGATTCGCCACTTCATGGGCTGCTCGACCTTCGCCGAGTACACCGTGATGCCGGAGATCGCCCTGGCCAAGATCAACCCCGAGGCGCCCTTCGAGCACGCCTGCCTCTTCGCCTGTGGCCTCTCGACCGGGCTCGGCGCGGCGATCAACACCGCCGCGGTCACCCCCGGCAGCACTTGCGTAATCTTCGGCGCCGGGATGGTCGGGCTGGGCGCGGTCGCTGGCTGCCGGCTGCAGGGCGCCGAGCGGATCGTCTGCCTCGACCTCTCGCCGCAGCGGCTCGAGCTGGCCCGCGGCCAGGGCGCGACCGACGTGCTCGAAGGCGGACCGGGTGCGGTCGAGGCGATCCTCGAGATGACCGACGGCTTCGGCGCCGACTACACCTTCGAGGCAACCGGCAACGTCGCCGTAATGCGCCAAGCGGTCGAAGCCTCGCGCATGGGCTGGGGCCTCTGCACCGTCGCCGGCGTGGCCGGCAAGGGGGAGACCCTTGACGTGGTACCCCGCTTCCTGATCACCGGCCGCCGCGTCACCGGCTCGTCCTTCGGCGGCGTCAAGGGCCGCGACCAGGTTCCGCAGCTGATCGACCGCTGCCTGGCCGGCGAGATCGACGTCGAGCCGTTCATCTCCCACCGCATCGGCCTCGACGAGGTCAACCGCGGCTTCGAGCTGATGGAGGCCCAGGACGGGATCCGCAGCGTCATCGACTTTGGCTAGGGGAGGCGCAGGGGGCGTCGCCGTGGTCGGAGCGGTTCTGCTCGCGCTGGCCTCCGGCTGCGGCGGGGACGGCAGCGGGGCGAGCACCGAAGCCTCGCCGAAGGCCGGTGACCGCTCGGCGCCGCAGAGCGCCGAGGCCCCTGCCGCCGAGATGGTCGCCCCGTCACGCTGCCCCGCTGGTCTGCCCAGCTGCCGCACGACCGAGGGCCGCATCGTCTACGTCGAGCGGGTCGATCCCGACGGCGACGGCGACGCGCATTTCGTGATCGCCGATCCGCAGGGGATAACCCTGCGGGGGCTGACCGCGATCGACGTGCGCAAGGGCCTGCGTCCCGACCCGCTGCCGGGCATCGGCGATCTGATCAGCGCCGCCGGGCCCGTCCAAACCGGCTCCTACGGTCAGAGCCAGATCCACGCGATCGAGCTGCACGTCGCGGGCTGGTAAGAGCGGGTCCTAGCCGCCGAGCCAAGGACCGTAAGACGGCGCGTTCCTGGAGGGCGGGGCGGCCCGGGTTGACGCATTACGGGCTGGGTACTAGCTTGTGTATAGGGGATTGAGGATGACGACAGGGGAGTCTCCGTCAAAGTTATGCGAGGTCTGGCCGCCGACTAGGCGGTGCGTTGCTTGGTGAGCCATGGCGGCGAGACGGCTTCGCTGACGACGATCCGGGTGGAGCTCGTCGCCAGGCTGCGTGGGCGATTGGAGGAAATCGAAGACTCGATCTTCGCCCGGGTTCGGACACTGGCTGAGACAGCGGGGGTGGAAGACCCCGAGTACGTGGCGGGGCTGCGGGCGACGATCACCGAAAGCCTCGACTTCGCCCTGGTCCACATCGAGAAGGGCGAAGACTGGACGGGGCCGATTCCCTCGACTGCCGCCGAGCAGGCGCGGCGCTCGGCGCGCGCCGGGGTGAGGCTGGACACGGTCCTGCGCCGCTATGCCGCAGGCGACAGGCTGGTGGGCGACTTCATCATGGACGAAGCAGACTGCTTCTCGAGCCAGGCGCTGCGCAAGATCCTGAGGATGCATGGGCCGCAGGTCGACCGGCTGATGGCCGTGGTCGCGACCGAGTACATGGACGAGGTCGCGCGGATGAAACGCTCGCCGACCCAGCGGCTCGCCGAACGGGTTCAGCGCTTGATCGCCGGCGAGAGCCCGGCCGACGTCGGCGGCCTCGAGTACACCTTCGACGCTTGGCACCTCGGGATGATCGCCAAAGGCCCCGGGGCGGAGGCCGGAATTCGCCTCTTGGCAGCCGGTCTCGACAGCCAGACCCTGGTCGTGCCGCGCGGAGACGGGATCGTTTGGGCTTGGCTCGGCGCACGGCGGCCACTGGCGGTCCCCGAAGTCGAGCGCCTGCTTTTTTCCACCGGCATCGCTGGAAGCGCCTCGCTGGCGGTCGGCGAGCCGCGCAAGGGCCTCGACGGCTGGCGCCTCACTCACCAGGAGGCCCAGGCGGCCCAGGAGGTGATGCTGCGCAAGCCGCAGCAGTTCACGCGGGCCCGCGACGTCACCTTGCTCGCTGCCGTGCTGCGGGACGATGCTCTCGCCAAGTCGTTGTTCGAGACCTATTTGGCGCCGCTCGAGGGCCACGGCGACTCCGGCGCTGTCCTGCGCGAAACGCTGCGCGCATACTTCTCGGCCGGTCTCAACGCGGCGACGGCGGCTGCGGCGCTCGCGGTGGACCGGCACACTGTCCAGCGCCGCCTGCGCAAGGTGGAGGAGGCGCTCGGCCGCCTGCTTCCGGACTGCCACGCCGAGCTCGTCGTGGCGCTGAGCTTGGAGGCGCTCGAAGCGGAGGCAGAGCTGGCCGTCCAGCCAGCCAGCTGAGGCCGGGAGTTGCACTGGGCGACGCGCGCTACATCATGGCCAAGCCCGGGTCGTTCCACGCGCCATATTGGGGTACCAGGCATGGAACCCCCGGTGATACATATGGGAGCCCCTTCGGGGGTGACGCATATAAGTGCCCTTCGGGGTGACGCGTTCAGCAGCCAAACCGATCTTCGACTGGTTAAGTGATGCCTGTGACCTCTGGGTCTTCCCATGCCGTCAAATCCATCTCCTCCGACGACCTCTCCCTAGGGGAGCGGTCGCAGCGGCCGAAGGCGGCCAATCGCAAGGCGAGGCGGGCGTCGGGTGCGCTCTCCAAGATCGCCTGGGTTCCGCAATCGGACATGGACCACACCGCGTGGCTGGCGACTGGCCGCCGCCTGGGGACGATCGGGCGCTGCAGCCAGTGGTGGATTGGCGATTGGGTGCGCTACGGCGCCGCCAGATGGGGTGAGAAGTACGCCGAGGCGGCGCGCGTCACAGGGTATGACGTCGCCAGCTTGAGAAACATGGCGTGGGTTGCATCCCAATTCGATTTGTCACTACGTAATGACAAATTGACTTGGAGCCACCACGTCCTGCTTGCGCCGCTCGAGCCCGAGGAACAGGGGAAGTGGCTGCGGCGGGCAGACGAGGAGCGGCTCTCCGTGGCCGACCTGCGGCTCGAGTTGCGCGGTCTGCGCGAAGGCGATGGCAAGGCGCCCGGGGCCGCCGCCGCAAAGGACGCTGGCGAGGAGGCCGCGACCTGCCCGCATTGCGGACACTCGCTGGGCTCGTCCTGAGCTCGCGTTCGTTCGATTGAGACTTAGTAGCCGGGGGGCAAGGGGGGTGGGGATTTGAGCAGGGCAATGGAGATTTCAGCGACCTTGGAAGCCGGACCGCCGGAGGCCGCAGGCGGCCCGCTGGAGCGCCTCGAGCTGCTCTGCGACGCGGGCTCGCTGGAAGTGTTCCGTTCTTCCGTCCTGTCGACCCGGATCGGCGCGCGGGCTCATCCCGGCGACGGCGTGGTCGCCGGGCTCGGCCGCGTCGCCGGTCGCCCGGTCGCCTGCTACGCCCAGGACGCGAATTTCCTCGGCGGCTCGCTCGGCGAGGCGCAGGCGGACACGATCGACCGGCTGCTGCAGCTGGCCGGCCGCTCGCGGCTGCCGGTCGTGAGCGTGATCGAGTCCGGCGGCGCGCGCATGCAGGAGGGAACCGCGGCGCTCTACGGCTACGGGCGGATCTTCCGCCAGAACGTGCAGCTCTCCGGACATGTCCCGCAGATCTCCGTCATCGCTGGGCTCGCTGCCGGCGGCGGTTGCTACTCGCCCGCCCTGACCGACTTCGTCGTGATGACCGAGGAGGCGGCGATGTTCCTCACCGGCCCGGCGGTCGTCCGCGACGTCGCCGGCGAGGACGTCGGCATGCAGGAGCTCGGAGGGCGCAGGGTGCACGAGCGAAACGGCGTCTGCGACTTCGTCGCGCCGGGCGACCGCTCGGCGGTGGACCTGGCGCGGAGGGTGCTCGGCTACCTGCCCCAGCACGCCGGTGGGGCCCTGCCTCAGACCGCGGTTGCCGAGTCGCGGCTGAGCGATCCCGGAGAGTGCGTGCCGAGCTCGCCGCGGCGCGTCTACGACGTTCGCACCGTCGCCGAAGGCATCGTCGACGCCGGCTCGCTGCTCGAGGTGGCGCCGCGCTGGGCGCGCAGCATCGTCACCGGCTTCGCCCGGATCGAGGGACGGCCGGTGGGCCTGATCGCCAGCCAGCCGCGCTACCTCGGCGGCGTGCTCGACACCGAGTCCTCGCAGAAGGCGGCGCGCTTCGTCTCGAGCTGCGATTCGTTCGGCCTGCCGCTGCTGGTGCTCGTCGACACCCCCGGCTTCATGCCCGGCGTGCGGCAGGAGCGGGCGGGCGTGATCCGCTTCGGCGCCACGCTGGTGCGGGCGTTCGCGGCGGCGACCGTGCCGCGGGTCACGGTCGTCATGCGCAAGGCCTACGGCGGCGCCTTCATCGCGATGAACTCACGCGGGCTGGGGGCGGACTTCGTCTTCGCCTGGCCGGGGGCGGAGATCGGCGTGATGGGCGCTCATCCGGCGACGGGGATCATCCACCGGCGCCAGCTCGCCGCGGCCGAGGACCCGGTCGCCACGCAGCAGGCCCTCTCCGCCGCCTACGCCGAGGAGCACCTGGGAGCGGAGGTGGCGGCGGCAGGCGGCTTCGTCGACGAGGTGATCGAGCCCCGCGAGACACGCGCCCGGGTCGCCGGAGCTTTCGCGGCGCTGGCGCCGCACGACCGGTGACCTGCCCGCCGCGCCCTTGACGGACCGAACGCTATTCGCGGTCAGCGACCTGCACGTCGACCACGCCGAGAACCGCACGCTCGTCGACGATCTGCGGCCCCGCTCCGAGGGCGACTGGCTGATCGTCTGCGGCGACGTCGCCGATTCGCCGGCGGACATCGAGTGGGCGCTGCGCAGGCTCCGCGAACGCTTCGAGCGGGTGATCTGGGCCCCCGGCAATCACGAGCTGCTCGTGCACCGCGACGACCCGTTGCAGCTGCGGGGGGAGCAGCGCTACCTGCACCTGGTCGAGTTCTGTAGGGAGATCGGCGTCACCACCCCGGAGGACCCCTTCCCAATCTGGGACGGTGCCGGCGGGCCGGCCCAGATCGCACCGCTCTTCCTGCTCTACGACTACACGTTCGGCCGCAACGTCGCCGCGACCAGGGAGGAGGCGCTGCAGCGGGCCTACGACGCGGGCGTCGTCTGCGTCGACGAGTTCCTGCTCCACCCCGATCCCCATCCGAGCCGCCAGGCCTGGTGCCAGGCGCGGGTCGAGGAGTCGGAGCGGCGCCTGGTGGCGAGCGACCCCGGCCTGCCGATGGTCCTGATCAACCATTTTCCCCTGCTGGAGGAGCCGACCCGCGTGCTGCGGCACCCGGAGTTCGCGCAGTGGTGCGGGACGGTCCTCACCGCCGACTGGCATCGGCGCTTCCGTGCCTCCGCCGTGGTCTACGGGCACCTGCACATCCCGCGCACGACCTGGCACGACGGCGTCCGCTTCGAGGAGGTCTCGCTCGGCTACCCGCGCGAGCGCCGTTACCGCAGCCGGCGCTTCGAGCCCCGCCGCATCCTGCCGGAGGGCCCGCGTGCTTGAGCGGATCCTGCCGAGCTGCGCCACGGTGGTCGCCTCCAGCGTGGACCTCGACGGAGCCCTGTTCCCAGAGGAGGAGAGCGTCGTCGGCCGGGCGGTCGAGAAACGGCGCCGAGAGTTCACGACGGCCCGGGCGTGTGCCCACGAGGCCCTCGCCCAGCTCGGCCAGCCCCGCCAGGCGATCCCGTCTGGATCGCACGGCGAGCCGCTTTGGCCCGCGGGGATCGTCGGCAGCATCACCCACTGCGACGACTACCGGGCCTGCGCGGCAGCCCGCGCGGAGGACCTCGTGACCATCGGCGTCGACGCCGAGCCCAACCAGCCGCTGCCGGAGGGCCTGCTCGGCGACATCGCCCTGCCCCGGGAGCGCGAGCTGCTCGCCGGGCTCTCCCGTCAGGCGCCGGGAACGCACTGGGACCGGTTGCTCTTCAGCATCAAGGAGTCGATCTACAAGGCCTGGTTCCCGCTGGCTGAGCGATGGCTCGGCTTCGAAGACGCCATGGTCTCGATCGATCCCCGGCGCGGCAGCTTCGCGGCGGAGCTGCTGGTCCCGGGACCGATGCTCGACGGTCGCGAGCTGCGCGGCTTCGACGGCCGTTGGCTGGCCGCGGACGGCTTGGTCATGGCTGCGATCGCCCTGCCGGCGAGCGGAGCAGCGCCAGGCACGCCTCGCGCCTGATTCCGGCTCGTCGCCTTTTGGGGCTTTCGCCTTTGCGCACTAAAGTGTTTATCTCCTGTTTCGCGTCGTAGTTCCAGGGAAAACCGGGGAGAATTCGATGGCTGTAGGGGATCCTCGGGTAGCGGTCGTCGGCGTTGCCTGTCGCCTTCCCCGCGCACCCGATCCAGATGCGTTTTGGCGCCTGCTCGAGGGCGGGCAGCACTCGATCCGCGAAGTCCCGGCCGAGCGGCTGGCGAGTTCGGGGCATGTCTCTGCCGGCGACGCCCTGGGCCTGGAATCCGGCGCCCGGTTTGGCGCCTTCCTCGACGGCGTCGACCAGTTCGATCCCGCCTTCTTCGGCATATCCCCGCGCGAGGCGGCGGCGATGGATCCCCAGCAGCGCCTCGTCCTCGAGCTGGCCTGGGAGGCGCTGGAAGACGCTCGGATCGCTCCGGAAGCTGTCCGAGGAGACGAGGCCGGCGTCTTTCTAGGATCAATAGGTAGTGATTATTCAAATCTGACTCATCGCAGCGGGCCGGACGCGATCGGCCGGCACACGATGACCGGGCTCAACCGCAGCATCATCGCCAACCGGGTCTCCTACACCCTCGGGCTGACCGGGCCGAGCCTGACCGTCGACGCGGCGCAGTCATCCTCCCTCGTCGCCGTGCACCTGGCGTGCGAGAGCCTGCGCAAGGGGGAGGCCACGCTCGCTCTCGCCGGCGGCGTCCACCTGAACCTAGATCCCCGCGTCGCCCTCGGCGCCGCCAGGTTCGGCGGGCTCTCGCCGGACGGGCGCTGCTTCACCTTCGACTCGCGGGCGAACGGGTACGTCAGGGGCGAGGGCGGCGGCGTCGTCGCCCTGAAGCCGTTGTCGGCGGCCGAAGCGGATGGAGACCGCGTCTACTGTGTCATCCGCGGCGGCGCGGTGAACAACGACGGCGCGACCGACGGCCTGACCGTGCCCAGTCAAGCGGCGCAGGAGAGCGTCATGCGCAGCGCCTACATGCAGGCGGGCCTGGAGCGATCGAGCGTCCAGTACGTCGAGCTGCACGGCACCGGGACCGCGGTCGGCGATCCGATCGAGGCCGCCGCGCTGGGGGCTGCACTGGGAGCGGAGAGGCAGGATGCCGACCGGCTGCCGGTCGGCTCGGCGAAGACCAACGTCGGCCACCTCGAGGGCGCCGCCGGCGTCGTCGGGCTGATCAAGGCGACGCTCGCGATCGAGCGCCGGCAGATCCCCGCCAGCCTCAACTTCAGCGAGCCGAACCCGGAGATCCCCCTCGACGAGCTGGGCATCCGGGTCCAGGACGACCACGGGGCCTGGCCGCACGACGACCGCCCGCTGGTCGCCGGCGTCAGCTCGTTCGGCATGGGCGGGACGAATTGCCACCTCGTGCTCGAGGAGGCTCCCGCCGCGGCTGCCGCGCCGGTGGCAAGCGACGGGACTCCGCCGCTGCCGGCGGCGGTCTCGCTGCCGCTCTCGGCTCGGTCGGGCGCGGCGCTCGGCGAAGCGGCGTCGCGGCTCGCCTCCCACCTCCGCGACAACCCCGGCCTGGAGCCGCTCGACGTCGCCTACTCGCTGGCGACCACGCGGGCGGCATTCGAGCAGCGCGCCGTCGTCCTCGCCGAGGATCGCGCTTCGCTCCTCGCTGATCTCGCCGCCCTCGCCGAGGGGACGGAGGCGCCCCGAGTCCGCCGCGGCGTCGCCGCGGCTGGCGGCGCGGCGTTCCTCTTCCCGGGCCAGGGCTCCCAGTGGGAGGGGATGGGCCTCGAGCTGCTCGACTCCTCGCCTCTCTTCGCCGCCAGCATGGACGAGTGCGAGCAGGCTCTCGAGCCGTTCGTCGACTGGTCCTTGGCCGAGGTCCTGCGCGAGTCCCCGGCCAGCTGGCTGGACCGGCTCGACGTGGTGCAGCCGGCGCTCTTTGCCCTGATGGTCTCGCTGGGCAAGCTCTGGCGCGCCTGCGGGGTGGAGCCGGAGGTCGTCGTCGGCCACTCCCAGGGGGAGATTGCGGCGGCCCACGTCGCCGGCGCGCTCAGCCTCGACGACGCCGCCCGGGTCGTCGCCGAGCGCAGCAAGGCGATGACCAAGATCGCCGGAAAGGGCACGATGGTCTCGGTGCTGCTCTCGCCCGAGCAGCTGCAGCCGCGGCTCGAGCCGCACGGCGGGAAGGTCTCGGTCGCCGCGATCAACGGCCCCGCCTCGGTCGTCGTCTCGGGCGATCCGGAGGCGCTGGACGCGCTCGTGGCCGGCTGTGAGGCGGAGGGCGTCCGCGCTCAGCGAGTCGCCGTCGACTACGCCGCCCACTCGCCTCAGATCGACGCCCTGCGCGAGGAGCTGCTTGCGGCCTTTGCGCCGATCTCGCCCCGCCGCGGCGAGATCCCACTCCACTCGACCGTGACCGGCGAGCCGATCGACGGCGCCGAGCTCGACGCCGAGTACTGGTACCGCAACCTGCGCGAGACCGTTCGCCTGCAGCCCGTGCTGCGCTCGCTGCTCGAGCGGGGGCAGCGCACCTTCGTCGAGGTCTCGGCCCATCCGGTCCTCGGCCTGCCGGTGCGCGAAACGGCGGAGGCGCTGGAGGGCGAGGAGGCGACGGCTCTGGCGACGCTGCGGCGCGAAGAAGGCGGCCCCCGGCGTTTCACCCTCTCCTTGGCCGAGGCCCACGTCGCCGGCGCCTCGCCCGACTGGAACGCCGTCTTCGCCGGGTCCGGGGCAGGCGTCGTTCCGCTCCCCACCTATCCGTTCCAGCGCGAGCGCTTCTGGCTCGACGCCCTCGACGAGGGCGATGGAGAGGCTGAGGGGCCGGTAACCGGCGAGGCCGAGTTCTGGCGCGCGGTCGAGCAGGAGGACCCCGCTGCGCTCGAGCAGATGCTGGGCGCCGGCAAGGAAGGGGACTCGGCCCTGGGCGATGCCCTGCCGGTCCTCGCCGCCTGGCGCCGCCAGCGCCAGGAGCTGGCGGGCCTCGAGGGCCTGCGCTACCAAGACCGCTGGAATCCGATCGCCGACCCGCCGGCCTCTGCGCTCAGCGGGAGTTGGATCGTCGTCACCGAGGCCGGCCGGCGGGGGGACGCCGGCATCGAGGCCGTCGTCGAGGCGATCGAGAGCAGCGGCGCCCGGCTGGAGCGGGTTGAGCTCGACCTCGCCGCCGGCGATGTCGACGCGCTCGCCGACCGCCTGGGATCGAGCGCGGGCCTCGAGGGCGTGCTCTCTCTGCTGCAGCTCGACGAAGGCCCGCAGGCGGTGGATGGCTCGCCTGCCCTCGAGGCGACGGCCCGGCTGGCGGGGGCGCTGGCAGAGGCCGAGCTGGAGGCGCGTCTGTGGATAGTGACGAGGGGAGCGGTGTCGACCGCGGACGAGGACGTGCTGCCGCGGCCCCTCCAGGCGCAGCTGTGGGGCCTGGGCAGGAGCATCGCTCTGGAGGCCCCCGGCCAGTGGGGTGGGTTGGTCGATTTGCCCGAGACAGCCGGCGAGCAGGATCTGGCGCGCCTCTGCGGCCTCCTCGGCCACGCCGGCGACGAGGATCAGCTCGCGATCCGCCCCGGCGGCGTGTTCGCCCGCCGGCTCGTGCGGGCGCCGCAGGAGCCCGCGGGCGGGAAGTGGAGGCCGGCCCCGGGCGGCACGGTGCTGCTCACCGGCGCCGACGAGGAGCTCGGAGGCCGGCTGGCCGAGTGGCTGGAGGAGTGCGGCGCCGCTCACGTGCTGACGATCTCGTCGGCCGACCTCGGCGATCGCGGCCGGCTCGAAGCGGCGCTCGCGTCGGTGCCGGCCTCGCGTCCGCTCACCGCGGTGCTCCACGCCGCCGCCGAGCAGGTGGTCGCGGGCGCACGGCATCTGCACGAGCTGACCGAGGAGCTCGATCTCTCCGCGTTCCTCCTCTGCGCCTCGAGCGCGGCCACGATCGGCGCCGCCGGCGAGGGAGCGCCCGCCGCCGCCGGGGCATATCTCGATGCGCTCGCGCGACACCGCCGCGGCATCGGCTTGCCCGCCACGGCGATCGCCTGGGGGCCGTGGGCGATCTCGGACGAGCGCGATGCCGAAGAGCGCGATCTTTACGGAGTCGCCGAGCTCGATCCGCAGGCTGCGCTGGCCCTGCTCGGGCAGGCGCTCGGCTCGGGCGCGGCCGCGCTGACCGTCGTCGACGTCGACTGGCGGCGCTTCGCGCCGCTCTTCGCGGCGGGGCGGGCGCGCCCACTGCTCGAGGGGGTGCCCGAGGCGGCGCAGAGCATCGACGACGTTCCGCCGGACGAGGCGGCCAGCGGAGGCCTCGCCGGCGATCTCGCCGCGCTCGCCGAGGAGGAGCGCGGGGACTTCGTCCTCGGCCTCGTTCGCCGTGAGGTCGCGGCCGTGCTCGGCCACGGCTCCGCCGGCGCGGTGGAGCCGGAGCGGGCCTTCAAGGATCTCGGCTTCGACTCGCTCGCCGCGGTGGAGCTGCGCGACCGGCTCCATGCCGCCACCGGGATGCGCCTGCCGGCGCCGGTCGTCTTCAACCACCCGACCTCGGCCAGGCTCGCCGACTTCCTGCACCTGCGGGCGGCTGGGCAGGCCGAGCCGAGCGGGATTCGCGCCGTCACCGCGATCGACCGGGACGAGCCGATCGCGATCGTCGGCATGGCCTGCCGCTATCCGGGCGGCGTCAGCTCGCCGCGCGAGCTCTGGCGGCTGGTGGCGGAGGGTCGCGACGGCATCTCCGGGTTTCCCAGCGACCGCGGCTGGGACCTCGACCGCCTCTACCACCCCGACCCCGACAACCCCGGCACCAGCTACTCGCGCGAGGGCGGCTTCCTGGCCGACGCCGCGGGCTTCGACGCCGAGTTCTTCGGCATCGCTCCGCGCGAGGCGCTGGCGATGGACCCCCAGCAGCGGCTGCTGCTCGAGTCCTGCTGGGAGGCGCTGGAGGCGGCCGGGATCGACCCGGCCTCGCTGCGCGGCGAGCCAGCCGGCGTCTTCGCCGGGATGAGCAGCCAGGACTACACCGCGGGACTGCAGGCGTGGCAGGCGGAGCTCGAGGGATACCGCTTGACGGGCAGCTCGACCAGCATCCTCTCCGGCCGCGTCGCCTACACCCTCGGCCTCGAGGGCCCGGCGATCACGATCGACACGGCCTGCTCGTCGTCCCTGGTCGCGATGCACCTTGCCGCGCAGGCGCTGCGCGGCGGGGAGTGCTCGCTGGCGCTTGCCGGCGGGGCGACGATCCTCTCCAGCCCGGGGATGTTCACCGAGTTCGCCCGTCAGCGGGGGCTCGCCCCGGACGGGCGCTGCAAGTCCTTCGCCGACGCCGCCGACGGCACCGGCTGGTCGGAGGGCGTCGGCATGCTGGTGCTCGAGCGCCTCGCCGACACCAAGCGCGCCGGGCGCCAGGTCCTCGCCGTGATCAGGGGCAGCGCGGTCAACCAGGACGGCGCCTCCAACGGCCTCACCGCCCCCAACGGGCCCTCGCAGGAGCGGGTGATCCGGCAGGCGCTCGCGAGCGCCGACCTCGCTCCGCAGGACGTCGACGCGGTCGAGGCCCACGGCACCGGCACCACCCTCGGCGACCCGATCGAGGCCGGCGCCCTGCTCGCCACCTATGGCCAGGACCGCGAGCAGCCGCTGAAGCTGGGCTCGATCAAGTCCAACATCGGCCACTCGCAGGCGGCGGCGGGCGTCGCCGGTGTGATCAAGATGACGCTGGCGATGCGCGAAGGCGTCCTGCCGAGGACCCTCCACGTCGACCGCCCCTCCTCGAAGGTCGAGTGGGAGTCGGGGGCGATAGAGCTGCTGACCGAGCCCCAGGCCTGGCCTTCAGGCGACCGCCCGCGGCGGGCCGGCATCTCCTCCTTCGGCATCAGCGGCACCAACGCCCACCTGATCCTCGAGGAGGCGCCCGCGGCGAGCGGCGCTGGACCGGCCCCGGCGCCGGAGCAGGCGGGCGGCGGCCACACGGCGCAGCCACTGCCCGGCCCGATCCCGCTGCCGCTCTCGGCCCGGTCGGGCGCCGCTCTGGCAGAGGCGGCGGAGCGCCTCGCCGCCCACCTCCGGCAGGACCCCGAGCTCGACCCCGTCGACGTCGCCTACTCGCTGGCGACGACCCGCACGCTCTTCGGCGAGCGGGCGGTAGCGCTGGGAGGGGAGCGCGCGGAGCTGCTCGACTCGCTCGACGCGATCGCCGCCGGCGAGCCCTCGCCGAACGTCCTCCTCGGCAGCGCGGGGGGTGGCAGCGTCGCCTACCTCTTCACCGGACAGGGCTCGCAGCGAATCGGCATGGGGGCGGAGCTCCATGCAGCCCACCCGGCCTTCCGCCTGGCCTTCGACGAGGCCTGCGAGCAGCTCGACCCGCTGCTCGAGGCGCCGCTCGGGGAGGTCGTCTTCGGTGATCGCCCGGGGGCCGAGGCGCTGCTGGAAAGCACCGCCTTCGCCCAGCCGGCCCTCTTCGCCCTGCAGACGGCGCTGTTCCGGACGCTCGAGTCCTCGGGCCTCTCACCCGACCTCCTCGCCGGGCACTCGGTGGGCGAGATATCGGCCGCGCATCTGGCCGGCGTCCTCTCGCTGCCGGAGGCCGCGAAGCTGATCGCGGCGAGGGGCCGCCTGATGGCCGCCCTGCCCGCCGGCGGCGCGATGCTGGCGATCGAGGCCAGCGAGGAGGAGGCGATCGAGGCGATCGCCGGCCGGGAGGCCGAGCTCTCGATCGCGGCGATCAACGGTCCGGCCGCGGCGGTCCTCTCCGGCGCCGAGGAGGCGATCGAGGCGGTGCGGGCGGACTGGGGCGAGAGAGGCCGCAAGAGCAAGCGCCTGACCGTCTCCCACGCGTTCCACTCGGCCCTGATGGAGCCGATGCTCGGCGAGTTCGAAGCCCTTGCCGCGAGCCTCGACTTCCAGCCGCCCCAGATCCCGATCGTCTCCAACCTGACCGGCGAGCTGCTCAGCCCGGAGCAGGCGGCCGATCCCGCCTACTGGGTCCGTCACGCGCGCGAGCCGGTGCGCTTCGCGGCGGCGGTCGCGACCCTCGACCGGGAGGGGGCCCGCACCTACCTCGAGCTCGGCCCCGACGGCATCCTCACCGCGATGGCCGAGGAGTGCCTCGACGCGGCCGACAGCACCCCGGCTCTCATCCCCACCCTGCGCGAGGGCCGCCCGGAGGCCGAGGCGCTGACCCGGGCGCTCGGCCGCGCCTACGCCGCCGGCGCGGCGGTCGAGTGGGAGGCCTTCTTCGCCGCCAGCGGGGCGAGGCCAGTACCGCTGCCCACCTATCCCTTCCAGCGCGAGCGCTACTGGCTCGCCGCCGGCTCGGGCGCCGCGGACGCCAGCGCGATCGGGCAGGGCGACCCCGACCATCCGATGCTCGCCGCCGCGATCGAGGATCCGCGGGGCGACGGCGTCATCCTCACCGGTCTCATCTCGGCGCAGGCGCAGCCCTGGCTGGCGGACCACGTCATCTTCGAGACGATCATCCTGCCCGGCACCGCCTTCGCCGAGCTGGCGCTGCGGGCGGGAGCGGAGGTCGGGGCGCAGACGGTCGAGGAGCTGACGCTGCAGGCGCCGCTGACCCTGCCGGAGGGGGGCGCGGCGCAGCTGCAGGTCAGGGTCTCGGCGGCGGACGAGGACGGCCGGCGCGAGATCGCGATCCATTCGCGGCCCGACGGCGAGGAGGGCGGAGAGTGGAACCAGCACGCGGCGGGCACGCTTCTGCACGAGGCGGCCGAGCACGAGCCGCTCGAGGTTTGGCCGCCGGCGGGGGCGGAGCCGCGCGAGGTCGAGCACGTCTACGAGGAAATCGTCGAGCGCGGGCTCGAGCTCGGCCCGGCGTTCCACTGCATGACCGCCGCCTGGCAGCGCGGGAACGAGTTCTTCGCCGAGGTCTCGCTGGGCCCCGAGCAGCGCCAGGAGGCGACTCGCTTCGGCATCCACCCGGTCCTGCTGGACGCGGCGCTGCACACGACGATGCTGAACGCGAGCGGCGTCGAGGAGCACCGCCAGCTCGGCGCGAGGCTGCCCTTCTCCTGGCGCGGGGTCTGCCTCGGCGCCTCCGGCGCCGATCGGCTGCGGGTGAAGACCGTCTTCAACGACGACTGGGACGTCTCGCTCAGCCTCGCCGACGCCGAGGGCGCGCCGATCGGTACGGTCGGCTCCCTCGCCCTGCGCCCCGTCGCCGCCGAGCAGTTCCAGCTGCCGGGGAGCAGCGCCGACGGGCTGCTGGACCTCGAGTGGACGGAGGCCTCGCTGCCGGACGTTGGCGGTGAGGGGGCCGACGACGCGGTTCTGCGCGAGGTGCCCTTCGAGCGGGGAGCATCTCCCGGCGAGGCCGCTCTGGCCGCGACCACGGCCGCCCTCGAGCTCGTCCAGGAGTGGCTTGGCGGCGATGCCGGCGAGTCGGCGCGGCTGACGGTGCTGACGCGCAACGCGATGGCGACCGCCTCGGGGGAGGCCCCCGATCCCGCCTCGGCGGCGATCTGGGGCCTGTTGCGCTCTGCGCAGAGCGAGCACCCCGGCCGCTTCGCGCTGATCGACAGCGACGGCAGCGAGGAATCCGAGCAGGCGCTCGCAACGGCGCTCGCGGCGGGGGCCGAGGCGCCCCAGCTTGCGTTGCGCAAGGGCCGGGCGCTCGAGCCCCGTCTCGTCCGGGTGACAGCGGGCGAGGGCGAGGCGTCGCCGCCGATCGACCCCGAGCGCACCGTCCTCGTCACCGGCGGCACCGGCGGCCTCGGCGCCCTGGTCTCCCGCCACCTCGCCGAGCATCACGGCGCCCGCCACCTGCTCCTGCTCAGCCGCTCCGGCGAAGCGGCCCCCGGCGCCGCCGAGCTGAAGGAGGAGCTCTCCGGGCTCGGCGCCAAGGTCACGATCGCCGCCTGCGACGTCTCCAGCCGCAAGGCCCTGCAGGGGGTTCTCGACTCGGTCCCCGCTGAGCATCCGCTTGGCGCGGTGATCCACGCCGCGGGCACGATCGCCGACGGGACGATCGAATCGCTTGGCCCCGAGCAGTTGCGCCACGTCCTCGCCCCGAAGGCGGAGGCGGCTTGGAACCTGCACGAGCTGACCGCCGGGATGGGCCTCTCCAGCTTCGTCCTCTTCTCCTCGGTGGCCGGCACGATTGGCTTCGCTGGCCAGGCGAACTACGCCGCGGCAAACGTCTTCCTCGACGCGCTCGCCCGCCGCCGGCAGGCGGAAGGGCTCGCCGCGACCTCGATCGGCTGGGGCCTCTGGCAGCGGCAGAGCGGGATGACCGCCGAGCTCGACGAGTCGGAGCTGGCGCGGATGGGTCGCGCCGGCGTCGGCGCGCTCTCCGACGAGCAGGGCCTCGAGTTGTTCGACGCGGCGCTTCGCGGTGACCGGGCGCAGGCGCTGGCGGTCCGGCTCGACCGCGCCGGGCTGCGGGCCCAGGCCTCGGCTGGGACCCTTCCGGCGATCTTCAGCGGCCTGGTGCGCGTCCCGGCGCGGCGCAAGAAGACCGGAGCGGGAGCGCTCGCCACGAAGCTCGCGACGCTGCCCGAGGATCAGCGCGAGCCGTTCGTGCTCGACCTCGTGCGCGCCGAAATTGCCTCGGTGCTGGGCCACGACTCGGCCGATTCGATCGGGCCCGACAAGGCCTTCAAGGAGCTCGGCTTCGACTCGCTCGCGGCGGTCGAGCTGCGCAACCGGCTGAACGCGGCCAGCGGCAGGCGACTGCCGGCAACCGTGGTCTTCAACCGGCCCAGCCCGAAGGCGCTGGCCGAGTATCTGCTCGGCGAGGTGACCGCCGGCGGCACGCAGAAGCGGGTCGCGGTCAGGGCCCAGGTCAGCGAGGAGCCGATCGCGATCGTCGGCATGGCCTGCCGCTACCCCGCCGGGGTCGCCTCTCCGGCCGCGCTGTGGAGCCTGGTCGCCGGCGGCCGCGACGCGATCTCCGAGTTCCCCACCGATCGCGGCTGGGACCTCGAGCGCCTCTACGACCCCGACCCCGACCAGCCGGACACCAGCTACAGCAGGGAGGGCGGCTTCCTCATCGACCCGGGCGAGTTCGACCCCGAGTTCTTCGGCATCGGCCCGCGCGAGGCGCTGGCGATGGACCCCCAGCAGCGGCTGCTGCTGGAGACGTCCTGGGAGGCCCTGGAAGACGCCGGCATCGACCCGGCCACGCTGCGCGGCAGCGCCACCGGCGTGTTCGCCGGGGTCAGTGCCCAGGACTACACCGGGGGAATGCGCGGCCCCGAGCGGGAACTCGAGGGCTTTCGCCTCACCGGCAGCTCGACCAGCGTCGCCTCCGGCCGCGTCGCCTACACGCTGGGCCTCGAGGGCCCGGCGATAACGGTCGACACCGCCTGCTCCTCGTCGCTGGTGGCGATGCACCTCGCCGCGCAGGCGCTGCGCAGCGGCGAGTGCCCGGTGGCGCTCACCGGCGGGGCGACGATTCTCGCCAGCCCCGGGATGTTCACCGAGTTCGCCCGCCAGCGCGGGCTCGCCCCCGACGGCCGCAGCAAGTCCTTCTCGGAGGCCGCCGACGGCGTCACCTGGTCGGAGGGAGTCGGCATGCTCGTGCTCGAGCGGCTCTCCGACGCGCAGCGCAACGGCCATCACGTGCTGGCGACGCTGCGGGGCAGCGCCGTCAACCAGGACGGCGCCTCCAACGGCCTCACTGCGCCCAACGGCACCTCCCAGGAACAGGTGATCCGCCAGGCGCTGGCCAACGCCGGCCTGGCGCCGAAGGACGTCGACGCGGTCGAGGGCCACGGCACCGGCACGACCCTGGGCGACCCGATCGAGGCGGGCGCCCTGCTCGCCACCTACGGGCAGGACCGAGAGGAGCCGTTGTGGCTCGGCTCGATCAAGTCCAACATCGGCCACGGCATCGCCGCGGCGGGCGTCGCCGGCGTGATCAAGATGACGATGGCGATGCGCGAAGGGGTCCTGCCGAAGACCCTCCACGTCGACGCCCCGTCGAGCAAAGTCGATTGGGAGGCGGGCAAGGTCGAGCTGATCACCGAGCCGCGGGAGTGGCGGCCCGCAGGGCGCCCGCGCCGGGCGGGCGTCTCCTCGTTCGGCATCAGCGGCACCAATGCCCACGTGATCGTCGAGGAAGCCCCCGCCTCGGTCGCCCCGGAGCCGGGCGCGGCGGGACAGGGCGGGGAGGGCGACGCGCGGCCGCTGCCGGCTTCGGTCCCGCTTCTCCTCTCGGCCAAATCGGAGCCCGCGCTGAGCGAGGCGGCCGCTCGTCTCGCCGCCCACCTGAGGAGCAACCCAAATCTCGACCTCGGAGACGTCGCCTACTCGCTTGCGACGACGAGGGCGGCCTTCGAGCGGCGTGCGGCGGTGATCGGCGCGACGCGTGAGCAG
Source organism: Solirubrobacterales bacterium (assembly GCA_040508545.1). GTDB lineage: Bacteria > Actinomycetota > Thermoleophilia > Solirubrobacterales > 70-9 > VRUE01. The sequence goes on along the minus strand of JBEVMR010000058.1, from coordinate 3,931 downwards.
CTGCTCGCCGGGCTGGCCGCGATCGAGCAGGGCGCGCCGTCGCCCGACGCGATCGCCGCTCGCGCCCAGGAGGGCCGCCTCGCCTACCTCTTCACCGGACAGGGGTCCCAGAGGCCGGGCATGGGGAAGGGGCTGTACGAGACCTCGCCCCCGTTTGCCCAGGCCCTGGACCAGGCCTGCGATGCCCTCGATCCCCACCTCGATCGCCCGCTGAAGGAGCTGCTCTTCGCCGAGGAGGGCTCAGCCGAGGCCGAGCTCCTCGACCAGACCGCCTTCACCCAGCCCGCGCTCTTCGCGCTCGAGCTCGCCCTCTTCAGGCAGACCGAGCGGCTGGGCCTGAAGCCCGACTACCTCACCGGCCACTCGATCGGCGAGATAACCGCGGCCCACGTCGCCGGCGTCCTCTCTCTCCCCGACGCGGCAAAGCTCGTGGCTGCTCGGGCGACGCTGATGGGGGCCCTGCCTGCGGGCGGGGCGATGGTCGCGATCGAGGCCAGCGAGGAGGAGGTCGCCGAGGCGATCGCGGAGCGGGCCGACGAGCTCTCGATCGCGGCGGTCAACGGCCCCGGCGCCGTGGTGATCTCCGGCGCGGTGGAGCCTGTCCTCGACGTCCAGTCCCACTTCGGCGAGCTGGGCAGGAAGACGAAGCGGCTCTCTGTCTCCCACGCCTTCCACTCGCCCCTGATGGAGCCGATGCTCGGCGAGTTCGCGGAGGTGGCGGGGAGCCTCGAGTACAGCGAGCCGAGGATCCCGGTCGTCTCCAACCTGAGCGGTGAGATCCTCAGCGCCGAGCAGGCGACCGACCCCGCCTACTGGGTCTCCCACGTGCGCGAGGCGGTTCGCTTCGCCGACGCGGTCGCGACCCTCAACCGGCAGGGGGTGACCACCTTCCTCGAGCTTGGGCCGGACGCGGTGCTGACCGCGATGGCCGCTTCCTGCCTCGACGAGCGCTCGGGGGTGACGCTGATCCCGACCCTGCGCTCGGGGCGCGACGAGGCGGGGGCCCTGGCAAGCGCTCTCGCCTCCGCCCACGCCGCGGGCGCGAAGGTCGATTGGGCCGCCTTCTTCGAGGGCACGGGTGCGAAGCGGGTCCCGCTGCCCACCTACCCCTTCCAGCGCGAGCGCTACTGGCTCACCGCGAGCCCGAGTGCGGCGGATGCCGGCGCGATCGGGCAGCGGGAGGTCGACCACCCGCTGCTCGCGGCCGCGATCGAGGACCCTGAGGGAGAGCGGCTGACGCTGACCGGCTCGATCTCCCTCTCGACCCACCCCTGGCTCGCGGACCACGCTGTCCTCGACACCGTGATCCTGCCTGGCACCGCTTTCCTGGAGCTGGCGCTGAGGGCCGGCGAGGAGGCGGGCGCCGAGACGATCGAAGAGCTGACCCTGCAGGCGCCGCTGAACCTGCCGGAGGGCGTCGCCGTCTCCCTGCAGGTATCGGTCGCGGAGCCTGGCGAGCAGGGCGGCAGGCCGATCTCCATCCACTCGCGAGCCGCGGCTGAGGGGGAGGCGGGGGAGTGGGTGCTCCACGCCACCGGCACTCTCGGCACGGAGACGCGAGCTCAACCGCGCCCCCTGGGGCCCTGGCCCCCCGAGGGCGCCGAGGCGATCGAGACCGAGTTTGCTTACGACCGCCTCGCCGAGCACGGCTTCGCCTACGGCCCCGCCTTCCAGGGGCTGACAGGGGTATGGCGGGACGGCGAGGGGATCTACGCCGAGGTCTCTCTGCCCGAAGGGCAGAGGGCGGAGGCCGGGCGGCACTCGATCCACCCGGCGCTGCTCGACGCGGCGCTGCACGGCCTGACCCTCGCCCTGACCGAGGGAGGGGGCGCGACCCAGCTCCCCTTCGCCTGGGGTCAGGTGGCCCTCCACGCCGAGGGCGCCGCCGGCCTGAGGGTGCGCTTCGAGGCCGATGGGGATGCGTTCGGCCTGAGCGTCTTCGACCGCGACGACGCGCCGGTCGCGAGCATCGGCTCGCTCTCCACCCGCGCGGTCAGCGGTGAGCAATTGGGCGGTGGGCAGGATCGGGGCCGGCTGTTCGGCCTCGAGTGGAAGGAGATCCCCTTCGCGGGGCACGACGGAGAGACCCCCGGGGGCCTCGCCACGCTGGGCGCGCTGACGCTGCCCGGGGCGGAGCGCTATGAGGGCGTCGCCGCTCTGGCCGAGGCGGTCCAGGGCGGCGAGCCGGCGCCCGGCACGGTCCTCTTCGAACCCCGGCCGGAGGCGAAGCGGCAGCTCGCCAAGGCCTCCAGGGCCGCCACGGAGGACACCCTCGAGCTGCTACGGGAATGGCTCGCCGAGGCCGAGCTGGCGAGTTGCCGGCTGGTGTTGGTCACCCGTGGCGCCCTGTGCGCGTCGCCGGAGGACTCACCCGAGCTTCCGGCCGCGGCACTCGGCGGATTATTGCGCTCGGCCCAGGCCGAGCACCCGGGCCGCTTCGCGCTGATCGACACCGACACCGGCGAAGCGTCCCGCGATGCGCTCATCGCCGCCGCCGCCCAGGCGGAGGAGCCCCAGCTAGCGCTGCGCGACGGCGTCGCGCTCGCGCCCAGGCTCTCCCCGCGGCCGGGCCAGGCAGGCGAGGAGGGGGTCTCGATCGACCCCGAGCGCACCGTCCTCGTCACCGGCGGCACCGGCGGCCTCGGCGCCCTGGTCTCCCACCACCTCGCCGAGCATCACGGCGCCCGCCACCTGCTCCTGCTCAGCCGCTCCGGCGAGGAGGCCCCCGGCGCCGCCGAGCTGAAGGAGGAGCTCTCCGGGCTCGGCGCCGAGGTCACGATCGCCGCCTGCGACGTCTCCAGCCGCAAGGCCCTGCAGGAGGCCCTCGACTCGATCCCCGCCGAGCATCCGCTTGGCGCCGTGATCCACGCCGCGGGCACGATCGCCGACGGCCTCGTCGACTCGATGGACGGTGAGAAGCTGCAACGTGCCTTCGCTCCCAAGGCGGAGGGCGCGTGGCGGCTGCACGAGTTGACCAAGGGCCTCGACCTCTCGGCCTTCGTCCTTTTCTCCTCAGTCGCAGGACTGATGGGCAGCCCCGGCCAGGGCAACTACGCCGCGGCCAACTCGTTCCTCGACGCCCTGGCGCAACTGCGGCGCCGGGAGGGACTGGCGGCGACCTCGATCGCCTGGGGGCTGTGGGCTGGCGGCGGCATGGCTTCCAGTCTCGGCGATGCCGATCTGAAGCGGCTGGAGCGCACCGGCATCGCGGCCCTCTCCGAGCAGCAGGGCCTGGCCCTCTTCGACGCCGCGCTCGCCGAGGGGGAGTCATTGTCGGTCGCGCTCGACGTCAACCGCAAGGGCCTGCGCTCGCTGGCCAAGGCCGGGATCGTGCCGCCGCTCCTGCGCGGCCTGGTCCGGGTGCCCCGCCAGCGCGCCGGCGCCGCCTCGGCGGCACTCCAGGAGCGGCTCGCGTCCCGCTCCGCGGAGGAGCGCGAGGAGATGGTGCTCGAGCTGGTCAAGGCCGAGGTAGCGGCGGTCATCGGGCACGAGTCGGCCGCTGCCGTCGACCCGTCGAAGGCCTTCCAGGATCTCGGCTTCGACTCGCTTGCCGCGGTCGAGCTGCGCAACCGCCTCGTGGCTACGAGCGGAGTGGCGCTGCAGCCGACTGTCGTCTTCGATTACCCCACCGCCTCGGGCCTGGCCCAGCACCTGCTGGGAGAGCTGACGGCGAGCGGCAGCGCTCGCAAGGCCGTGGCCAGGGCGCAGACCTCCGAAGAGCCCATAGCCATAGTCGGCATGGCCTGCCGCTACCCCGGCGGGATCGCCTCCCCGACAGAGCTATGGCGCCTCCTCTCGGGAGAGGGCGACGGCATCTCCGAGTTCCCCACAGACCGCGGCTGGGACCCAGAGCGCCTCTATGACCCAGACCCCGACAACCCGGGCACCAGCTACTCCCGCGAGGGCGGCTTCCTCCACGACGCAGCCCACT
>JBEVMR010000050.1:0-6073 GCA_040508545.1 Solirubrobacterales bacterium | reverse complement strand
CCGCCTCGGCGACGGCCGGGACGAGGGCGGCGACGCGCTCGACCGGCAGCTGGGTCCCCGCCCCCTCGACCGCGAAGGGGCCGATCGCGGTGCGCCGCAGGTCCGAGCAGTAGGCGTCGCCGAGGGTCTCGACCAGGGTGCGAACGTAGGTCCCGGACGAGCATTCGATCTCGTAGCGGGCGTATCCGCCCTCGGCGGAGAGCAGCTCGGCGCGGTGGATCTCGACGTCGCGCAACGGCGTCTCCACGGTCTCGCCGCGGTGGGCCTTCTTGTAGAGGCGCTCGCCGTCGACCCGGACCGCCGAGGTCATCGGCACCCGTTGGCGCACGGTGCCCGTCGGCAGCTCGAGCGAGGAAGGCGCCTCGCCGGTCTCGGTCAGCTCGCCTTCGGGATCGCCGCTGCTGGAGCGCCAGCCGAGCCGGGCGGTGGCCAGATAGGTCTTCGGTAGAGCGGTGAGGAAGCGCTGCAGGCGGGTCGCCCCACCGAGCAGCACCAACAGCAGGCCGGTGGCGAACGGATCCAGGGTGCCGGCGTGGCCGGCCTTGCAGCCACGCTCGCGCCGCAGCCGGCGCACCACGTCATGCGAGGTGAGGCCGGCCGGCTTGTCGCAGAGCAGCACCGTCAAGGATCGAGCTGGCGGGAGACCTCGCCACAGAGGAAGGAGACCAGCGGCTCCAGCTCGAGGTCGGTGGAGAAGCCGGCGGCGCGCTTGTGCCCGCCTCCGCCGCGCTCACGGGCTATCGCGGAGACGTCGACCTCGCCGTCGCTGGAGCGCAGGCTGACCTTGCGGGCGGCGCGGCCGCGGTCGCCGAGGTCGCGGATCAGGGCCGCGACCCGGGCTCCCTCGACCGAGCGCAGGTGGTCGATGATCCCCTCGGTCATCTCCTCGCTGGCGCCGCTCGCCTCGTAGTCCGCGGCGGCGATGTAGGCGAGCACCAGGCGGTCCTCGCAGTGGTACTGGATCCCGTCCAACGCGCGGGAGAGCAGGCGCAGCTTCTCGATCGGCACGTGCTCGTAGAGGCGGCGATAGGTCTCGTCCACGTGCACGCCGGCATCGATCAGGTCGGCGGCGATGCGGTGGGTGCGAGCGTTGGTGTTCTCGTACATGAACTTGCCGGTATCGGTGACGAGGCCGACGTAGAGCGCCGAGGCCATCTGCGGCGTGATCCGCGCGCCGAGCAGGACGGATAGCTCGTAGACGATCTCGGCGGTGCTCGAGGCATCGACCTCGACCAGGTTGACGTCGCCGAACAGCGTGTTGTCGTGGTGGTGGTCGATGTTGATCGTGAAGACGTCCTCGGCGGCGAGGAAATCGACCGGCATGCGGTCGATGTTGCCGCAATCGAGGAAGATCGCCGTCCTGTCCGCCATGTCGGCTGGCGCCTCGTGGAAGACCTCCTCCAGGGGCAGGAAGCGGTACTCGATCGGCAGCGGAAACTCCTTCGAGGCGAGGAACATCAGCGAGTCCTTGCCGAGCTGCTTCAGCAGGTGGTGCATGCCGAGCAGCGAGCCGAGCGCGTCGCCGTCGGGGCCCTCGTGGGCGGTCAGGATGAAGCGGTCGCGGCTGCGAATCTCGCTCGCGACCCGCTCGATCGCGGTGGCGCCGATGTCAGTGGTCTCGCTCATCGGTCTTCTTCTTCGAGCAAACGGGAGATCCTCATTCCCTGCTCGACGGTTGGGTCGTAGTGAAAGGTCAGGGTCGGGGTGCGCTTCATCCGGGTCTCGGCGGCAATCTTCGACTGCAGGACCCCGTGCGAGGAGCGCAGCCCGACAAGCGCGTCCTCGCGAGCATCGTCGTCGCCGAGAACACTGATGTGCACCTTGGCGCTGCGAAGGTCTGGGCTGGTTTCGACCGAGGTCACGGTGACAAAGCCGATGCGGGGGTCACTCAGTTCGGCTATCGCTGCGCCGACCACCTCGCGGAGCACCTCGTTGATGCGGCGCATGCGAGAGGTGGGCATCCTAGTCCAGCGTCTGCTCGACCTGCTTGGTCTCGAAGAACTCCAGCACGTCGGCCTCCTTGACGTCGGCGTAGCCGTCGAGCACGATGCCGCACTCCTGGCCCTCCTCGACCTCCTGCACGTTGTCTTTGAAGCGGCGCAGGGAGCCGAGTTTGCCGTCCCAGATCACGGTGCCCTCGCGAATCAAGCGCACGCTGGCGGTGCGGGTGACCTTGCCCTCGTTGACGATGCAGCCGGCGATGCGACCGACCTTGGAGGCCTTGAAAGTTTGCTTGACCTCGGCCTCGCCGAGGATCTGCTCGACCTCGACCGCCTCCAGCAGTCCCTCCATCGCGTTACGCAGGTCTTCGGTGATTTTGTAGATGACCGAGTAGGTGCGGACGTCGACGCCCTCGCGCTCGGCAGCGCGGCGGGCATCGGCCAGCGGGCGCACGTTGAAGCCGATCACGATCGCATCGGAGGCTGAGGCCAGCATCACGTCGGACTCGTTGATGCCACCGGTCTGGGAATGGATGATGTTGATCCCGACCTGCTCCTGCGGAACTTTGGCGATCTCGTCCTGGAGCGCCTCCAGTGAGCCGGCGACGTCGGCCTTGAGCACGATGTTGAGCTCCTTGATGTCGCCTTCCTGGGCGCGCGAGAAGACCTCCTCGAGGCTGACCTTGCGCGCCTGACGGCGGGCCAAGGCCTCGGTCTTGAGCCGGTTGCCCCGCTCCTGAGCGAGCTGGCGGGCGCGGCGATCGTTCTCGACCACGTGCACGTGCTCCCCCGCCTCGCAGACGCCGTCGAAGCCGAGCACCTCGACCGGCATCCCGGGGCCGGCCTCCTGCACCCGCTCGCCGGTGAAGTCGTGCATTGCCCGCACGCGGCCCCACTGCGGACCGCCGACCAGCGAGTCGCCGACCGCGAGGGTGCCGCGCTGGACCAGGATCGTCACGACCGGGCCGCGCCCGGGATCGAGCTGAGACTCGACCACCGTCCCCGAGGCCGGAGCGTCCGGGTTCGCGCCGAGCTCCTCGAGCTCAGAGACGAGCAGGATCATGTCGAGCAGGTTGTCGAGGCCTTCGTGGGTCTTTGCCGAGACGTCGCAGTAGACCGTCTCTCCTCCCCAATCCTCGGGCGTCAGCCCATCGGTGGCGAGCTCGTTGCGGACCCGGTCGGGCTGCGCCCCCTCTTTGTCGATCTTGTTGACCGCGATCAGGATCGGCACGTCGGCGGCGCGGGCATGGTCGATCGCCTCTTTGGTCTGGGGCATGACACCGTCGTCTGCGGCGACGACGACTACGGCGATGTCGGTGACCTTGGCGCCGCGGGCGCGCATCGCGGTGAAGGCGGCGTGGCCGGGCGTGTCGAGGAAGGTGATCGTCTTCGCCTCGTGGTGGACCTGGTAGGCGCCGATGTGCTGGGTGATCCCGCCCGCCTCACCGGCGGCGACCTCGGTCTCGCGGATCGCGTCCAGCAGCGAGGTCTTGCCGTGGTCGACGTGGCCCATGATCGTGACCACGGGCGGCCGGTCGACGAGGCTCTCCTCGGAGTCCTCGAACTCGGGCGCCTCGGGCTCCTCCTCGGCGGCGGTGACGATCTCGATCTTGCGGTCGTACTCGTCGGCGATCGCCTTGATCGACTCGTCGGTGAGGGTCTGGGTGAGCGTCGCCATCTCCCCCATCGTCATCAGCTTCTTGATCACCTCGGCGCTGCCGAGGCCGAGCAGCTCGGCAACCTCGCGCACGGTGGCCCCGGAGTTGACCTTGGTCGCCTCGGGCTCCGCCGGCTCCTCCGTTCTGACCGGCGGCTCCTCGAGCAGCGGCCGGCGGCGCCTGCCGCCACGGCGGCGGGGCGGGCGCTGGGGCGGCGGACCGCCCATCTGGTCGCGGCGAGCGGCCTGCGAGTCGATGACCACGCGGCGTTTCTTCGTCGAGCCAGAGGGTTTTTTCGCGCTTGGCGCCGGTTTGGCAGCCGGTTTCGCCGCCTGGCCGTCGCTTTTCGGAGGCGTTTTCGCCTCTGCTTTCGGCGGCGCAGGCGCCGGCTTGGCATCGGCTTTCGGCTTTGGCGTGGTCGCCGTGGCGGCCCCGCCGTTTCCAAGTGCCTTCAGCGCATCGGCCTCCTCGACGCTGGAGGCCGCGGCTTTTGCCTCGATCCCGGCCTTTTTGAGCGCAGCGAGCAGCTCTTTGCTGCTCAACCCCTGAGCTTTGGCAATCTCGTGGACGCGCTTCTTAGCCACTAGGCCTGCTCAGCCTCCTCGGCGACTGGCTCAGCCTGCTCGACCTCGGAGGCCTCCTCCGTGGGTGCCTCCGGCTCGGGCTGCTCCTCTTCCTCGACCGGCTCGACGAACTCCGCCTCGGCCTTGGCGACGATCTCGCTGACCTGGCCACCGTCGGCCGCCGCGTCGGCGAGGATCGCCACCTCGGCCTCCTCGAGCGGGGAGATAACGGCGATCTGGTTGGTTGCGAAGCGGCTCAGCGCCTGGTGGGTCGGGAGGCCGCAGTAGGAGGAATCGCCGATCGCCGCGTTGGGGCAGCGACGGCCGTTGGAGAGGACCGCCAGGCAGTGCCCGTCGGACTGCTCCTCGCCCTCGTACTCGACCTCCTCGTCCTCGGAAGCGAACTCGGTCTCGGACTTGATGTCCACCCGCCAACCGGTCAGCCGGGCCGCCAGGCGGGCGTTCTGCCCGTCGCGGCCGATCGCCAGCGAGAGCTGGTCGTCGGGAACGATCACGGTCGCCTGGCGCTCGCTGTCGTCGACGATCACCTCGCGCACGCGCGCCGGTGAGAGCGCCTTGGCGACGAAGCGGGCGGGCTCGTCGTTGTGGGGGATGATGTCGATCTTCTCGCCGCGCAACTCGGAGACGACCATCCGCACGCGCGATCCGCGCGGTCCGACGCAGGCGCCGACCGGGTCGACCCCGTCGGTGTGGGAGACGACCGCGATCTTCGAGCGGTAGCCGGGCTCGCGAGCGACGCCGACGATCTCGACCAGTTTGTCGGCGATCTCGGGGACCTCCATTTCGAACAGCGACTTGATCAGCTCGGGGCTGCGTCGCGAGACGACTATCGCGGGCCCCTTGGTCGAGTCGGATACGTCGGTGATCACGGCCTTGACCCGCATCCCGTGGTCGTAGCGCTCGTTGTAGACCTGCTCGGACTTGGGCAGCAGCGCCTCGACCCGCTCACGCAGCTGCACCAGCGTGTAGCGCTTGTCGGACTGCTGGATGATCCCGGTGATCAGCTCGCCGACCCGGTCCTGGTACTCCTCGAACATCATCATCCGTTCCGCCTCGCGAATCCGCTGCAGAATCACCTGCTTCGCGGTCTGGGCGGCGATCCGGCCGAAGTCTTCGGGGGTGACGTCGCGAGTCTCGATCTGGTCCTCGTAGGGAGCGATCATCTCCGGGTCGAGCTCGGGCTCCTCCGGCTCTTTCAGCTCGCCGGTCTCGGGATCGATCTCGCGCTCTTCCTCTTCCTGGGCCTCCGCCGCCTCGGCCAGCAGCTTCTCCTCCAGCTCAGCGGGCAGGATCAGTTCGAAGACGCGGAAATCGCCGGTCTCGTGGTCGAGGTCGACCCGGGCGTACTTGGCGGCGCCCGGCGTCTTCTTGTAAGCGGAGAGCAGGGCGTCGGCGAGGGCGTCCATCAGCTTGTCGGCGGAGATGCCCTTCTCCTGCTCGAGCGCCTTGATTGCTTCGACGATCTCTTTGCTCACGGCTGCTCCTCGGTCGTCTCGGAAACTGGGTCGGTGCGGCGGTACCTGGGGCCCGGCGAGGAGACCTCGAGCGCATACTCCATACGGAGGTCGTTGAGGTGCTTGGTGACGCGTTCGCAGAGCGCCAGATCAACACCCGCCGGGTGGTCGATGAAGAGGCGCAGGGTCTCGGTCCCCGGCTGCTCGAGCGCAACGAGGTCGAGCTCGGAATCGAGCTCTGCGAGCTGCTGCTGAATGCTGTCTTTGAGGTCTTCCATGCCTGGTTCAGGGCGAAATGTCCGCTTTGGGACGAAAAAAAAGTGGGCCAGGCCCACTTCTCGTTACTGCACTAGGGACAAAAAGCTTGTGCTCAGTATAGCCCGGTCAGTGTGCCGCGCCGGGAGGGGGAGTCCCCTCCCCTGACTCGCGGCCCTGCG
>JBEVMR010000009.1:0-43914 GCA_040508545.1 Solirubrobacterales bacterium | reverse complement strand
AAGGCGAGCTGCTGCTGTTCCTCAACAACGACATCGAGCCGTTCGAGCCGGGTTGGCTGACGGAGCTGGTGGCGTGCCTGGGGGGCTCGGGGGCGGGCGCAGTGGGGGCGACGCTGCTGTGTCGGGAGGAGGAAGACGGCTCACCATCCGGATATGGCGTGCAAACCGAGCCGGTCAGGCTCGTCGCGGGGATGGACCGGCTGACGATGGAGCCGGTCGGCAGGCGGAGGGAAGTGTTCGACGAGGGCCTCGGCGAAGACTTCGACTCACCCTTCCTGATCGGAGCCTGCATCCTGATCGAGACCACGCTCTTCGGGCAGATCGGTGGATTCACGCACGGCTATTACTACGGCGGCGAGGACCAGGACATCTCCCTCAAGGTGCGAGCGAAGGGCAGGAAAACCCTCTACAGCGGTCGTTCGCTGCTGATCCACCACAGCGGCAGCACCACTCAAGCACTCCTCGAGGAGGCTGGGTATTCCATCCCCCGCGCCAACGCCCGCCACTTCCGTCGAGTGTGGAGCGCGCGCCTGTGGCGAGAGTGTCATTTGGACCGTCTCGCCGGTAGCGGCACCTGGACCGCGCCTGGTGAGGAAACGTCGCCGGACCACCTTTTGCGCGAGGAGGTGATGGCCTCGGGATTCTGCCTGAGGACGGACGGGTTGCCGACCGGGCCCGGAGGCGCGGTGGAGGACCTAGAGGCCGAGCTGGACCGGCGCGGCCATCGCTACGTGACGCTGCAGGGCGATTCCGGCGGCGACCCCCGCGGTCTCTTCTTCGACGTTGCGGTCCATCTGCGCGGCGCCCACCGGTACCTGCCCCAGCCGGGCCAGTTGAACGTGCTGTGGATGGTCAGCCACTTCGACGCCGTAAGCGCAATCGAGTGCGCGCGATATGACCTCGTCGCCGTCGGCGCGCGCGAACACGCCGAGCGGCTGCACGGCGAAGGAGTTACAACGCCGGTGGCGACGCTGAGTCAGGAGCATCCCGCGGTGGACTTGGTCGACGCCGTGCTCGCGCGCGCCGAGGAGCTCGACTTCCCGACCAGAATCGCACCTGAGCCAACCCGGGCCGGGGGTTGACGGGGATAACTAGGGACTAGGCCGTTCTCGGACTGGTCACAGCGCGAAGCGAACGCCGACCACCGTGCCACCGGCTTCGCCGCTCGCCTCGGAGAAGCCGAGCCGCTTGGCCAGGGCGCGAGCCGCCGTGTTCACGGCCTTCGTTTCGTACCACAGCGAGCGCCCCTCGGGACGATCGCGCAGGAGCCTGTCGAGGCCGTATTCGGTGAAGGCCAACGCCATGCCGTGGCCCCTGGCGACGCCGTAGGTCCTGAGCGCCAAGGTGATGCGCGGACCGCGGCGCATCAACTCCGGGTCGAAGTAATCGTCGCGCTCGGGCATCCGCTTCGCGGCGACCCAGAGGACTCCCAGCAGGGACTTGGCGGCATCGTGCAGGCAGATCAGGTCGCGACCCGGCGACCATTCGGCAAGCTGGCCGCTGCTCGAGAACCGCTCCAGGTCGTGGGTCATCTCGCGCAGCCGCACGTCGTGCGGATCGAGGGTTCGCTCGATCAGCGCTTCGGCCAAGGTCTGATCCAGTGCGCCGCACCACAGCCCGCCGTAGCCGGGCAGAGGCTCGGTGGTCTCGCCGCCCCTACCAACGAGATTCTGAGCCATGACCTTGAGAATACCCAATGCATCCAGCAAGAGTTCACGAGCAATGAATATGATCCGGCATCGAGAACATGCGGGTGCTCGCACTCCTCGCCAGCTACAACGAGCGGCGCTTCATCGGCCCATGCCTCGAGTATCTCCATGCTCAGGGTGTCGAGAGCTATCTGATCGACAACGGCTCGACGGACGAGACCGTCGAGATCGCGAAGCGGTTCTTCGACCGCGGCCTGCTGGCGATCGAGGAGTTTCCCCGCGAGGGGGTCTATGACTGGCGCGGGCTGTTGCGGCGCAAGCAGGAGCTAGCGGAGGAGCTGACCACGCAGCGCGAAGCGGACTGGCTGCTCCACCTCGACCCTGACGAGATACGGCTGGCGCCGGCGGGCGAGGGCACGCTGGCCGAGGCGCTGGCAGGGGTCGACCGCGCCGGCTACAACGCCGTCAACTTTCTCGAGTGCACCTTCGTGCCGACCCGCGAGGCGCCCGATCACGATCACCCCGACTTCCAGCGCACGATGCAGGCGTACTACGCCTTCTGCCCGTCATTCCCCCACAAGCTCGCGGCCTGGAAGGCTGCGGACGCGCCCCAGCCCGACCTGGTCGCCTCGGGGGGACACCGCGTCGCCTTTCGCGACATCCGCATGCATCCCGAGTCCTTCCCGATGAAGCACTACCTCTTCCTCAGCGTTCCGCACGCAATCGAGAAGTACGTCGAGCGGCGCTACGAGCCCAGCGAGATCCGTGACGGCTGGCACGGCTGGCGCGCGAACCTCCAGGCCGAGGACATCCACCTCCCCAGCGAATCGGAGCTTCGCATCGCCGCGCCCGGCGAGAAGCTCGACGTCAGCCAACCCAGGCAGCGGCACTTCGTCGATGACCTGCGGGCCCGCGCCTGACTACCTTAAGCCGTTTACACCGGCTGCTTGGGCGACACGGGGAGGAGAGAAGCCCGACCCCGCCGCATGGCAATGCTGCGTCTGAACCCCCTGACACCTGGGCTATAGGCTCCGTCTATGTCATCGCTCAGCGAGGTCTTCGGCATTGCGCGGGATATCCCGGCAAACTACGTCGCACGGGACACGGTCGATGGCGCCTTCATCGACTCTCTGACTCGCGAGAAGCACGTCGTGGTCTACGGCAGCTCGAAGCAGGGGAAGACCTGCCTACGGAAGTACAACCTGAGCGACCACGAACACGCCGTCGTCACCTGCTCGAACAAGTGGTCGTTGGCGCTGCTCCACACGGCGATCCTGAAGAGCGTCGGATATACGGTTGCTGCCACCGAGACGCTCACCGAGAGCGGGGTCCGAAAGATCAGCGCGAGCTTCACCGGGAAGGTCGGGGTCCCAGGGGTCGGCGAGATTGGTGGTTCGATCGGTGGAGAGAAGGGCGGCGACACGCAGCGCGCGACAACGACCGAGCCGCTGGAGCTGGACCCCGAAGATGTCAACGACGTGATTGCTGCGATGGAAGCCTGTGGAGCTCCGCGCTATGTCGTCCTTGAGGACTTCCACTACTTGGGCGACGAGACGCAGAATGATTTCTCGGTGTCGCTGAAGGCGTTTCACGAGAACTCGAGCTACTGCTTCATCGTCGTCGGCGTGTGGCTGGACGAGAACCGCCTCATCGAGTTGAACGGCGATCTCTCCGGTCGGGTCATCGCGGTCGATGCCGACGAGTGGAGCGAGGAAGGACTTCGGTCGGTCATGGAAAAGGGCCAAGACCTCCTCAACGTCGACTTCGACGCCAGACTCGCGGACGACATCATCAAGGGCTGCTCAGAGAGCGTCTCGGTACTTCAGGAAGCCTGTTACCGGGCTTGCGAGGCCGAGAGTGTCCTGGTCACCCAGCAAGACCGCAGAACGATCGGTGCGGACCTCGGGGCCGCCGACCTCATCAAGGCTGTCGTCGATGAGCAGTCGGCTCGCTACAACGCCTTCATCTCCAACTTTGCCGACGGCTTCAGCCGGACCGACCTGGAGATGTACCGGTGGCTGCTCTATCCGGTGCTGAACTCAAAAGCCGGAGATCTGGAGCGCGGTCTTCGATTGACCGACATTAATCGGACCCTTCGGGAGTTTCATCCGAAAGGCGGAGAGCTAAACCCGGGCAACGTGACCCAGGCGCTGAAGTCGTCCGCGTCCCTGCAGGTCCAGAAGAACATCAAACCGCTTGTTCTGGATTACGACCAGTCGGCGCGGCGGCTCAGCGTGGTTGACCGCGGGTTCCTGATCTGGTTGAGCTACCAGCCGAAGGACGAGCTGCTTGAGACGGCAGGTATCCAAACCGGCGAAGGGTCTCCGGCCGCCTGACGTTGGTCACGCAGGGATGAGGAAGGGGACTGGCCTCGTTAGGGCGCCGGCACCTGGAAGTAACGAGAACCAGTCAAAGCGGTCGTGAGAGCGGCACTCTTGGGGCGAACGGGGCTGGCTAGTCGTCCTGGCGGTGGCACAGAGGGAGGCACCGCTTCGCGGGACCGCTTGGGCAAGCCGAATGCGGCGCGTGTAAACGCCCCTGCAAAGCCCCCTCAGTGGCAGCGCGCGCCTTCTCCCACCGGGCAATCCACGGCGCCTGCACGCCCAGGTCTTCCAAGCGGCGCGCATCCTCTTCGAAGTGCGTTTCGAGCTTTGCCCGAACCTCTCCCGAGACACGCGGCGGGCTCTCGTCGGGCGCCACGTTCCAGGTCTCATAGAAGAAGTCGAACGTAACGCGATTGGCGTGTGAAGAACCCCGCATCTTCGGCAGGATCTCCTCACCGAAGAACTTGAACAGCGTGCGCTCCGCCTCACGGTCCAACAACCTACGAGTCCCGCTGCGGAAATGGCGCAGATCGAGATCCGGTGGACGAAAGTCGGCCGGCAGTCCGAGGAAGGACAGCACACTGGCTATCACCCGCCCGGGGTCGCCCGCCAAGTCGTCACTGAAGGTGACCAGCATCTGCTCCGCCGGGAAGGCCTCCCGGTATGCCCCGAGGACACGACCGTACTCGCCGGCGACGATGTATGAGTCAGTCGGCCCTAGGGACACTCGCGAGCTTGCCAGTTGGTCCGGCTGGAGAAGCTCACTGAACGCAGTGTCGAGCGGGCGCGCCTCTTGCTCTCGCCGGACCGCCATCACATAATTCGAAACCGCGCGCTCAATTGGGTCCCGCAATAAGGCGATGAGCTTCACATTGGGAAATACCGCGGCAATCCGCCCCACCACTATCTCGACGCCAGCGCCTGGCTGGCCGATCATGTAATTGGGTGAGACTTTCCCGAGCAGGGCTCCGGAGGGCGCATCGGCGTAAATGACCCTCATGTGACGCTCCAGCAAGTCGAGGTCCTCGCTCTCGTTGAAGAACGCCGCCTCCTTCATCGCCGGCATGCAAAGCCGAGGGTGCGGGCTGAGGTAACGCCAGAGAGAGGTGGTTCCTCCCTTCTGGGCGCCGATCACTAGAAAGTCGAGGGGCATCCCGTGTTGCTGCATCCTCTCGGCGCGGAGGTTAGAGGATCAGATGCGGGCGATCCGTGGCCACATCCATCGGGCGATAGGAGTTACCGTCCGAGGGCCTTGGACCGCACCGCGCGAACCCAGCCATCGATCGTGAGCCGGGGAGAGGCAGGGCGGGATGAGATCGCCCTCACCTTCGACGACGGGCCGTCGCGCTGGACGGCCAAGGTTGCCGCCGTCTTCGAGGCTCACGACTGCCACGCCACCTTCTTCCTGCGCGGCCGCGCAGTCGAGGAGCGCCCAGACGTGGTGGCTGCGCTGGCGGCCGCCGGCCACGAGCTTGGCAACCACCTCTGGAGCCATGCCGATGCCACCACCCTCAGCCACGACGAGATCAGGGCCGAGCTCGAGCGCACGGCGGATGCGGTGGAGCAGGCGGGCGGCGGGCGGCCCGACCTTGTCCGGCCGCCTTACTTCAAGGGCCCACAAGAGGTTGCCGCCGCAGCACAGGGGTCGGGCATAGGGATGATCGTCATGCGCTCAATCGCGGTCTCCGACTGGGCCGCCGACTCAGCCGCCGAGATCGCCGAGCCGGTGCTGGCGCAGGCCGGCGGCGGGGACATCGTCTGCCTGCACGACGGGGTCTCGGGCGACAAGCGCGATACCGACAGCCGCGAGCCCACGCTCGAAGCGGTCAGGCAGATCGTGCCGGCGCTGCTGGAACGCGGGCTACGCCCGGTCACCGTCTCGCAACTGCTGCGCTGAGGCGCTGCGGTCCGCTCCTGCCCGCCGCCGTCCCGATCCCGCCGCCGCCACCGCCCGCTTGACCAGGTCCGCATCGAGCGGATCCGCGCCGGCGGTGACCATGCTCATCAGGCCGTTGTCGCGCTCGGCCCGCGGTATCGGGAGGAGAAGGAGGGCGCCCAGGTCTGCGTCGGTGTTCTTCGCCTCCCCTCCCCCGGCCGCTTGGCGCAGGACGTGGACGGTGCGTGCCATCGCCTCCTCTTCGGACAGGCCAAGGCGCTCGCCCACCTCCCCCGGCGGGCGCTTGTGGCGCACGATCTCGTCGACCAGCTGGGCGTCGGCGCCGTCGAGGGCGGCAATCCGGGCGCGCAGCTGCCGCCTGGAATCGATCCCGGAGGCGTCGCGGACCAGCCGCCCCACCGCGCGCACCTCCGCCGCCGGCACGATCCCGGCGCCCAGCAGCGCCCCCGCCCAGCCGAGCAGCAGGGCCATCGTCGCCACCGTCCCCAGCGCCGTGTCCGGCAGGACCCATTTCGAGACGAGCCAGGCGAGCACGGTGAGGGCGCCCAGCAGCAGCAGGTTCCTCCACTCGTAGGGGATCGGCTTGCCGATCAGCTGGTTGGCGCCGAGCATGACGAGGGTCGCGATCCCCCAGGCAGCGATCGCCGCCACCGGCGCCCCGACCGCGCCCATCGCCGGCACCAGGACGACGCAGAGGCCGACGAACACGAGCGCCGAGGCGAGCGAGAGCCCGACCATCCAATACATCTGTCCCGGCAGCCGGGCGTTGCGGTAGGAGAAGACGAACCAGCCGTGGCCGGCGACGCCGAGGGCGGTCAGCGGCACCAGGGTCGCCGCCTCGCCGAAATCCCCCGAGGCCACCCGCACCAGCTGGTCGGCGAAGACCGCGACGACGAGGATCAGGACGGTGACGAAGACCGCGTAGTAGGTGAACAGGCGCGCGGCGTACGTTCGCGCCTCGTCGACTCGGTCGACGGCGACGTGCGTCATGTCCCTTTTCAGCGGCCCCCAGCTCTGCTGGAAGACCGACGTCCCGTAGGACACCGGCATGGCGATCCGCTGGGCGACCCGGTAGAGGCCGGTCTGGCTGAAGCTGCCGAAGGCGGCGACGAGGAGCACGTCACCCATCTGCACGGCCTGGAAGGAGACGACGATCGGCAGGTAGCGGGCGCCGCCGACCATGATCTCCTTCGCCTCGCGCAGCGAGACCGCGGGCCGCAGGTCGGCTGCGAGCAGCAGCAGGCAGATCACCGCGGAGAGGGAATTGGCGACGATGAAGCCGATCAGGATCGCTTCGATTCCCAACCCCGCCTCGAGCAGGGGGATCGCCACGGGGATCCCACCGAAAGCGTAGATCATGGTTACGACCACATACGCCCCCGAGCGCAGCTGCAGGCGAAGGATGTTGTGGCTGAACCGCATAACGGCCCCGGCTGCCCCCGCCCCCGCCGCGAGCAGGATCAGCCCCTCGTCCCCGGGCCCGCCGAAGAGGCCGGCGATGCGGCCCTTCAGCGCAAAGGCGAGCGCAAAGACGACAGCGCCGAGGGCGACGGTCAGGGCGAGCCCGCTGCTGAGCGCCAAGCGCGGGTCGGCGGCGACCGCGTGCGCGCCGGGGGCGTCGATGTCGCCCGCCTCGTCGTCGCCGGTCGTCCCGTAGATGCGCCGCATCGTCCCCTGCATGACGCCGAGGGTGGCGACCAGCGTGACAAGCGTCGAAACCGTCGAGAGCACGGCCATCTTGCCGAATTCGCTCTGGTCGAGAAAGCGGGTGAAGACAGCGACGCTGACCAGCCCGGCCAGCATGCCGGAGACGGAGGCGACGCCATAGGCCGTGGCGTGGCGGCCGATGCGGCCGGCGAAGCGGGCGCCGACGCCGTGGGAGCCGGTGAACATCGGCTGCATCTGCGACCCATCTGGCTCACCGTCCCCCCCGGCCTCCGCGGCGATCGCCTCCGCCGCCTCGGCCTGGATCTCCCCCTCGACCTCCTCCTCGATTGCCTCGGCGCCGGGTGCGTCGGGCATCGCCTACTCCGCTCGCCGCGCAACCGCCGCGTAGAAACGGCCGAGGTAGGCGCGGGGCGGCCTGGCGACGCGACCGCCGCGCACGGCGCCGATCTCGACCCGGTCGAAGCCGCTCCGGCGCAGCATGCGGCGCAGCGCCGGCGGCGAGAGCAGGCGCACGCGGCCGTGGTTGTGCTGCCATCCGGTCAGCTGCGAGACGCCGTCGGCGAGCGCCGCCGGCAGCAGGTGGACGACCGGCGCGCGGGTGAACGGCTCGCGCGCCTGCCAGCTGTTGGCGTGGAAGAAGCAGACGTGCCCACCCGGCACCGTGACCCGGCGCAGCTCGGCGACGGCGCGCTGCATGTCCTCCTTCGAGGTCAGGTAGATGAACGAGTTGTTGACGACGACGACGTCGAAGCTGTCGTCGGCGATCCCGTCGAGAGAGCGCATGTCCCCCACTTCGTAGGACACCGAGTCGCCGAGGCCGGTCTGGGTGGCCACCCGCTTGGCGAGCGCCGCGAACTCGGGCCGCACCTCGATCGCCGTGACCAGCGGCGCGTCGCGGCCCAGCGTCAAGTAGGCGGCGAAGGCGCCGAAGCCGGCGCCGCAGTCGAGCACGCGGGCGCCGCGCAGCGAGCTGACGCCCCCAAGCTCCTCGAGGTAGCGGCGCACCGCCCCGACCCGGCTGGGGACGAGGCTCGAGTTGATCGCCAGGGTGCCTTCGGCGTCGGGCGATCCCGGGTCGAGCCCCGCCTGCACGTAGTAGTCGCGGCCGGCGCGGACGAAGGCCGGCGCAATCGCCTCGCTCCAGCGCTCGCCAGCCCCGTTGGAATCCGGCGCTGGCGCCCTGCCGTTCGCCGCGCGCGCGCCGCCGACCGTCACCGACCCACCCGCCTCGATGTGCAGCGAGTAGCTCTGGCGGCGGCCGTCGGGGCGCAGCAGCTCGAGCACCGCGCCGCGCACGCCGCCAGCCGAGGTCAGCGTCACCCCGCCGTCCTCCCCCTGGTCCAGGCGCAGCTCGGAGAGAACATGGGTGCGCCGCCACCAGGCCGCCGCCTCGGCCGCGGTCCAGTCGAGCCGCCCGGCGCTGGGCAGCAGGCGCAGCACCTCGGCGAGCTCCTCCAGGTTGAGGTCGGGATGGTTCAGCACCTGCATCAGCCCGCCGGCCCGGCGGTAGTTCTCGGCGGCGGCGAGGACGCCGTCGACGTTGGCGTCGCCGGGCCTGGTCGAGCGGTCGAGCGACTCGTGGTGGGGCAGGCAGATGATCCGCGAGGGCTCGATCGTGCCGTCGGCGCGCAGGGCGGCGAAGCGGTGCGGGTGCAGGTGCGAGTGCGAGATGAACTCGGTGTAGTCGAAGCCCTGCCGCTCGGCCCAGAGGACGTTGGGGGCGCCCTGCCAGCGGAAGCAGTTGGGGTCGCCGTGGGCGGAGGTACCGCTCATCGGCCTGCCGGTCGCGCGTTCCAGCGCCCGCCGCTCGACCTCCGCCGAGACCCAGGGCAGCTCGGTGTGCAAAGCGACCTCCTGACGGGGAGCGCCGGCGACCATCCGCGCCACCGCGGCGCCGTCGCTGCCACGCGAGCGCACCCGGTCCGCGGCCGAGCGCGAGCCGTCGACGTGGCGGGCGCGCCAGTACCAAGTGGCGGCGGTGCCGGCCGCGTCGTGGGCGGCGAGCACGCGGCCGACCTGGCCGCGCGACTGTGCCCGGTCGAAGTCGTGGCGGACGCTGAACGCCCACTCGGCCCCCTCGGGCCAGGGCATGATCCGCGGCCGGGTCACCCGCGCCCGGCGGTGCATGTCGTCGAGCAGCGCCGCGAGCAGCGCTTCCAGGGCGAAGGGCCGCGGCCAGATCAGGTGCTCGGCGCCGGCGAAGGGCTGGATCGTCGTCTGCTGGCCGAGGAAGCCGAAGAGCGAGAACGAGGCGGCGAGGAGCGGGCCGCGGCGGATCAGCGCCGGCCGCTTCTCCCGCGCCCCGCCGGCGTCCCGCCACTCGGCCAGGACCTGCGCCTCGGCCGACAGTGCCCAGCTCTCGGCGTCCCAGCCCGGCGCCCGCCAGCGCTCCGCCTGCGCCGGCTCGATCGGCACCCCGAGCTCGTCCCAGCCGAGCCCCTCGGCACGGTCGACCGGCCGCGATCCGGGCGGCTGCAGGTAGGCCCTCGACCGCGTCGAGGAGGCGGCGACGGCCGCCGCCAGCGCCGGGTCGGTCGGGGTCACGGCTCCCTCCCGGGAGGCCGGCTCCGCCGTGAGGATGCCGAGGCGATCGTGCAGCTCGCGCGGCGGCAGCTCGGCGAGCAGCTGCGCCCTGCCCGATCCGGCCAGGGCAAGCGCGCGGGGAGCCCAGGCGCCGGCCGGCAACCGTGGCACCAGGATCGCCGCGTGGCGCTCCCAGGTGCGCGCGTCGGCGAGCACCGCCGGCCCGGCGATCTCCAACCCCAGGTAGCCGAGCTTCTCGAGCACCAGCGGCATCGCCTGCGCCCAGTCGGCGCGCCCCTCGCGCTCGTAGACCTCACGAGCGAGGCCCGCGCCGCCGTCGACCAGCAGGATGCTCGTAGTCACCGCTCCCCCAGGCTGAAGTGAACAGCGCATAGATTACGCCCGTGCGCTGTTTTGGGATGCGCTGGTATCTCTGCTCGAGCCGTTCGGCGTGAGGCTAGTTCAAGTCGTGAGCAGCTGCAGCAATGGACCGGCCGGCTCAGGGAAGCAGCGCGTCTCTCCAACCGCTACCGCAGTTGTCGGTCTTGGAGAGTCGTTTGAGCCGCGATAAGGCCTGCGCCGAGACGTCTATCCGCCTCTTCGATTTCTTGGCACGACCGACCAGATGCTTGCCATACCAACCCCCCTGAGGTTTGCGGCCGGTAATCGAATGACGCGCCGCCCCCGCAACGAGATCCGCCATCTGGATAAGCGGATGCAGTGCGCTGTCCTGGTGAACGGAGCCCCCAACGAACCATAGGGAACCCCTGGCTACATAGGGCTGGCACTTCGGGAAGGCATGGTAAAAGCGGTGGGCGACAAGATCCTGGGCCGCGCGAAATGACGCGTCCTCCCCGTCGATGACAGTCAGGGGGAGTCGCGGGCGCGGCGCTCGAGCTTTCTCGACAAGCAGGGCGTAAGCCATCCAGAACCACAGGCGATACACCTCGAGTGGATGATTCGTCGGCAGACCCACCGCCAGAACACGAACCTGGTTGATCATGGCGATGTGCTCTAGCGCGTCTCGGTAGAACATGCGCCCTGCCGCCTTCGCGCTCAACGGTGGCGAGCCACCGGCGAGGATCACCTGCTGGGCCCTCAGCGAGACTCCTTTGCCCGCAAGCAAATCGCGGCCCTTCACCTCCAGCCGTCCCGATCTGCTGCCTAATTCGCCTCGGATGAAGTCACGCCAGCGACGCTCGGCCCCCCGGAGCCAGCGAGCAGGTATCAGGACCCCAGCGACGACCTGCAGGCCGTTCTCGCCCGACTCGTCGAGGTAAGCGACATAGTCCTCGTCTCTGAGGCTCGCTTTAGGCACGCGCGGACTCTCGCATGTCCCCTGGAAAAGCATCAGGCCCACCAAAAAGATGGGCCTGACGGCGCCCAGTCCGCTACCCCTCTTCCGGGGGCCGACTGAGCGTATGTCGAGACCATAGCACCCGTTCGGGCGATTCAGAAACCCTGCAACGCAATTTCCGCGCTCAAACCGAAAAATACTCAGGACTTTTTGCTTGTGTGCCGGATTCGGCGGTCCAATGCGGTTTATCCAGTCTAGCCTTGATCGCCCGGATATCGGGAACGCTCGCGCTCCGACGAAACTAGAGAAGGCGCCCCAGCGCGGCCGGGATCTCCTCGACCGGCTCGCCGTCCATGCTCACCGCCGTCAGCAGCGTCGCGTCCTTGCCGAGCGAGCGCAGCCTCACGGTCGATACCTCGGTCCGCTGCCGATCGCTGGGATAGGTCCAGCCGCAGCGCGGATCCTCTTGGCCCCGAGTGACGTTGGCTTCGGAGCCCCCGGTCAGCTCGATCAGCGCCCCCGCCATGCCCTCGCCGCTGAAGGCGATCCGGCCGTCGCCCTCGAGGCTGAGCTCCAGCTCGGGGCCGAAGTGGAAATGACGTTCGTATGCGCGCTGCTGCTCGGAGCGAACCTGGTCGATGACCACGAGCGCCCTCCCCGGGCGGTAGAAGAGGCCCCGGCGGTGCCGGGCCCCCTGGCCCTCGAGCAGCGGGTTGCGCACGACGATCGCGTACCAGCCGTCGGCCTCGCCGGCCGCCTCGAAGCCACTGCCGTAGGGATCGCCGCCGCGCCACTCGAAGTCGCCCTCATCGACGGTGAGCACGTTGTGGGCGGCGGCGCTGCGCGCGTAGAGGCGGTCCGGCTCGTCCTCGTAATAGCCCCAACGGCCGGCGTCACCGAGCACCACCCTGCCGTCCTCGACCAGCACGAAACCACCGTCGTCGGCGTGCTTGTGCGCCCGGCCGTGGTGGGCGGCGGCGACGGCGAGGTAGCTGCCCCCCTCGCGCACGAACGCCTGCCCGGCCTCGGGCAGGACGTTGATTCCACGCAGACCGTTGGCCGCCTGGCGCGCCCAGCGCGGCGCCGGCAGGTCGTCGGTGTCGCCGAGCTGTGCCATACGCCCCAGCGGAGTCGTCTGCCAGGCGGCGGTGCGGCGCATGCGGTCGAGCAGCGGGCCGAGCTCGGGCAGCTCCCCCACGTTGGGTGCGAGCCGAGCCACGAGGTCGACCATCGCCAGCTGGTAGGCGGGAGAGTGCTCGAGGTGGGCGCCGTCCTCGAAGCTAATCGTCTCCGCCAGGGTCGCCCGCATCCGGTTCAGCGCCAGCTCGCGCCAGGCCGCCGCGGATGGCAGCACCGGCAGCAGGCGGGCGAGGAGGTAGAGGCCCTCGTCCTGGAAGAGGCCGTGGTTGTTGCCGGCGGCGTAGTTGCGGCCGTCGGCAAGCTCGGCGCCGTGGCGCTCGGCCGCCTCCAGCAGCAGGGCGGCGCTCTCGTCGTCCAGGATCTGCTCGGCGAGGCAGGCGCGCAGCACGTAGGCCAGGTACGGCGCCCGCAGCCCGACAGCCATGTCGTACCAGGCGAACTCGCTCTGCCCGGCGGTCTCCTGCCGGTGGGCCCGCGCCCAGTCGACTGCGACGTCGCGGGCGAGGGCCAGCATCTCGACGTCGCCTCCCTCGGCGTGCCGCGCCAGCGCCTCCTTCAGCCAGGTCAGGGTGTGGAGCTCGTAGCGCCAGCTGCGGCTCCCCTGCGGATCCTGCAGCCAATCGATCGGCGGGGCTAGCTCCGCCTCGCTGCCGTAGACGTAGAAGAGATTGCCGAGCATCGCCTTGCGAGTCGGCCGCCTCCTCCGCGCCGGCCCGACCACATGCGCCTCGGGCAGCGCCAAGCCGCGCGTGCCCGTCGACCCCAGCCCTTCAAGCTCCTCCAGAGTCCCGTCTAAAACCATCGCGGTACCTTATGCACGATCTGTATCGATGGGGGAGCGACCTCGAACTGGGCAGCAGGCGGAGCGGCGGGCACTGGTCGCCGACTTGATCCGTACCCAGGCGATCCTGCAAGCACGCTCGGAACAGCTGCAGGAGATCTTCGCCTCGCGCTGGTACCGGCTGGCCCGCTTCGCCTGGCGGCTGCGTCGAGGCGCCGTGCTCCGCAAGGCCGGTCCGCCGAGGATGGCGGGCGAGGGCTCCTTCGCCCAACCGCTCGACAGCGCCACGGCCGAGCTCGATCGGCGCGAGCCCGCGCCCGGCCCGCCGCCTCCGGGCCTCGAAGCGCCGCGGGCCGGCGATCAAGAGCCCGCGCGCCAGGGTGAGAGCGGCGAGGCGGCGACGCGGCTGCTGCTCGCTGGCCACAGCCTCTCGTTCGCAGCCGGACTGGCGCGGCGGGCAAGCAACGGCGGCGCGGTCGTGCGGGAGGACCGCTGGCAGACCCACGGCGCCCACAGCGAGGAGGCGAGCCTCGCGGCGCTCGCCTGGGCCGACGTCGTCCACTGCGAGTGGTGCCTCGGCAACGCCGTCTGGTACAGCCGCAACAAGCGGCCGGGCCAGCGCCTCGTCGTCCGCTTCCACCGCATGGAGCTGGACACCGACTACCCCGGGGAAGTCGACCTCGCCCAGGTCGACGCGATGGTCTTCGTCGCCGGCCACGTGCTCGAGCGCGCCTGTGAGCGCTGGGGCTGGGATCCAGGTGACCCTCGCTTCGAGGTCATCCCGAACTGCGTCGACCCGGATCCGCTGCAGCTGCCGAAGCTGCCCGGCGCCCAGTTCTGCCTGGCGGCGATCGGCTACGTGCCGCGGTTGAAGCGCATCGACCGGGCGCTCGACCTGCTCGAGCTGCTGCGGCGCGAGAACCAGCGCTACTGCCTGGTCGTCAAGGGGCGCGAGCCCTGGGAGCACGCCTGGATGGCGGGGCGCGACGACGACCGCGCCTACTACGAGGCGATCTCGGAGCGGCTGGAGCGGACGCCGAGCCTGCGCGGCGCGGTCAGCTTCGAGCCGTTCGGCGACGACGTCCCCGCCTTCCTCCAGCAGGCCGGGTGGATCCTCTCGACCAGCGAGGTCGAGGGCCACTCGGTGGCGCTGGCGGAGGCGATGACCTCGGGAGCCGTGCCGGTGGTGATCGAGCGCCCGGGCGCGAGCGAGCAGTACGAGGAGCGCTGGGTGCACGGCGACGCCGCCGCGGCGGCCAAGGCGATCCTCGCCACCGAGGCTCGCGGCGAGGCGGCGGCGGAGGGCGAGGCGGCACGGAGATTCGCCGAGCGCTGGAGCTGGGAGCGGCTGGGGCCGGCCTGGGACGAGCTGCTGCTGACCGGCCGGGCGGGCCGCCCGGCGGGCATTGCCGCGCAGGCGCAGACCTGAGGGCGGCGATCCGATGCGGATCGACATGTTCGTCTACAACCGCTGCACCACCGACGCCCGCGTGCTCAAGGAGGCGCGGACGCTGTCGGAGGCCGGCCACCGGGTCCGCATCGTCGCCGTGCTCGACGCCACGACCGAGCCGACGGAGGACCGCGACGGCTTTCGCATCGTGCGCATCGACCGCAACCCGCTGCACTACCGAGCGCTGAGCGCGGCGCAGGCGGCGGGGCGCCTCTGGCGGCGCCCGCTGGCGACGATGGCGCAGGAGGAGTCCGCAACCCGGGCCGTCGTCGTGGCAGCCGCCCCCCTTGCCCTCCTCGTCCGCGGCCTGAGGCTGCTCTGGCGCACCTGGGCGGCGGCGTCGAGGCCCTTCAAGCGCGCCGGCCGGCGGCTCTTGCTGGTGCCGCACAAGCCGCTGATGTTCTTCGACTACTACCGCAGGGCCTATCGCCTTGTCCGCGCCAGCCCGCCCGAGGCCCTGCACGCCCACGACCTCAACACCCTGCCCGTCGCCGCGGCCCTCGCCCGGCAGCTGCGCCTGCCGCTGACCTACGACGCCCATGAGCTGTATCCGGAGATCTCGACCCTGTCCGAGCGCGAGGCGGCCACCTGGCGCTGGCTCGAGCGCCGCCTCGCGCGCCGCGCCGACCACGTGCTCACCGTCTGCGACTCGATCGCGGCCGAGCTCGAGCAGCGCTACGGCGTGGACCGGCCCACGGTGCTGCTCAACTGCCCAGTCGGCGGAGGGGGAAACGGCGGGCCGGCGCCCAACAGGGCATCGCGTGGGGACGACGAGCCGATCGTCCTCTACCAGGGCGGCTTCGCCCCCTACCGGGGCCTCGACACGCTGGTGCGCTCGGCCCACGGCCTGGAGCGGGGACGGATCGTCCTGATGGGCTGGGGCCGGCTGGAGGACGAGCTGCGAGAGCTGATCTCCCGCGAGGGGCTCAGCGAGCGGGTGACGATCGTCCCCCCGGTCCCGCCGGCGGAAGTGGTCTCCGCCGCCGCCGGGGCGACCATCGGCGTCATCCCCTACGAACCGATCGGCCTAAACAACACCTACACCACCCCCAACAAGCTCTTCGACTACATGGCCGCCGGCCTGCCGGTGGTCGCAAGCCGCCTCCCCGAGCTGACCCGCTTCGTCGAGCAGGGCGGCATGGGCCTCTCCTTCACGCCGGGAGACCCGACGGCCCTGGCCACCGCCCTGAACGAGGTCCTCGCCGACCCCAAGCGCTACGCGCAAATGCAGACGCGGGCCCACGAAGCCGCCCTTCGCTACACCTGGGAGCACGAGAGCCCAAAGCTGCTGGCGCTCTACGAGGCCGGCGCGCGATAGGCGTCGAGCAGGTCGGCCACATAGCCGAACGCATCCTTCGGCTCGGCTC
Source organism: Solirubrobacterales bacterium (assembly GCA_040508545.1). Classification (GTDB taxonomy): domain Bacteria; phylum Actinomycetota; class Thermoleophilia; order Solirubrobacterales; family 70-9; genus VRUE01. The sequence continues at coordinate 27,818 of JBEVMR010000009.1, read as the reverse complement.
GATCGGCAAATGCGCAAGGGCGATAACTATGCCTGCAATAAATATGCCACCTGCAGTAATCCACAGGAAGGCATCTTTCCGCAGACGCCCCCACCGCCTTCGCCCAGTCACGCCAAGCGGAAACTGAGGCAAAGGCGGCGTGGGCGCGTGCGATCCACCCAATGAGAACGCTCAGTCGGACTCCCCTGATCTGTTCTCAGCTCGTATGACTTCCTCGGTGCGAGCGAACCCTTCCTCCACACGCGTGGAGAGATATCTGAGTTCTCGTTTTACCTGCTGTGAGAGGTACTCGAGTTCTCGCTCTACCTGCCTGGAGAGGTACTTGAGCTCTATTTCCATACAATCGATGCGCCACTTAATTCCTTGCGAATTCATGAGCGACATCCTAGCAGAATTGAAGACAAAAGATTGACAGACAATTCATGCCGACGCGGACGCCCTATATCTGCGTTAGGACCCAGCCGATCAACACCAGAATGAACCCACCACAAAACTGAAGCAAGAGCCGTTGGAGTCGGTCGAAGCGGTCCTCCATACGAGTGCCGAGAGCGAGGATCTTGGCATCGGACTCCTTGAACCCTTTCTCCATGCGAAGGCCCAGGGCCTGGATCTTGGCGTCGGATTCCTTGAACCCTTTCTCCATGCGAAGGCTCAGGGCTTGGATCTTGGCGTCGCTTTCCTTGAACCCCTCGTCAACCTTGTCGAAGCCCTTCTCCATGCGCCGCCCCAGATCATCGATCTTCTCCCCAAGGGCGTTGAGCCTGGCATCCATCGCGCCCGCTTCCATGCCTTCCATCTTTGCATCGTAAACGTTTCGCTGGCGGCTGGAGGCCTCGACGTGGATGGGATCGGTCGCGGACATCGTCCATGCCAAGGGCACAGCGACCGAAACTCTCCCCCCCTGCGCGAAGGAGACCTCCCCTCAAGCAGTCAGCGCGACGGGGCCAATCGGTGGCTGCACGACGTTGCCCACGTCCAAGGCGACCAGCACGAGGCGGTCTTTGCCGCCAACCATCATTGCCTTCCACTGCGCCTCGGCGACGCTGATCGGCTGGGCGACGCGACGGGGCGAGAAAGTCGGCCAGTCCGAGCCGACGACGGTCTCGCGGTCGGCGAGCCTCCCTGCCTGCTCGGCCAGCTCGTCGAGGCCGAGTGAGACGAGCCGCTGATCACGCGGAACGAAGATGCGCTGGTTGCCAACCGCCGCCTCGACCCGAAAGGCGAGCTCGCCGGGACGGTTCTCGTGGCCGCGCAGGCGACTGGCGATCAGAAGGGTCGACGTATCCGCCATCGGCGCCCGCAGGGCGTGGAACATGGGTTGGAGGTTGACCTTGAATGCCGAGCAGACCGCGAGGAGAGCGCGAGGGTCGGTCGGGTAGCCGTGCATCCGCAGGTAGGAGGCGAGCCGGTCGCGCCCGATCAAGAGCTCGCTCGCAAACTGTTCGCAGAGGGTCTCCTCCGCCTCTGCGTCGAGTTTCCAGCGCGCACGCGGCTTGGCATCGGCAAGCAGCATGTGGCCGAACTCGTGGGCGATCGTGTACTGGCGCCTCAGGCGGTCGTCCTGCTTGCCGATCAGCGCGGTGCGCCGCGAGCCAGACGCGACGGCGGCGCCGCTGGCCGGCAGCGCCGTCACCTGGACATCGACGCCGAGCGCCCGCCAGCGCCGGCTGACCGATCGATCGGGCTCGAGGCGTCTGCGTGCATCCTTCGCGACCGCAAGCATGGCCCGGTGCAAGGCACGCTCGTCTCGAGGCTCGGCAAGGCGCCGACTCCAGGCTGCGTGCTGAGCCTCGCTCAGAAGAGCTCCCCTTGTTCGCTCAAGGTTTTAGCGGCGAAGAGGAGGCTGTAGAGATAGGGGTCCTCTTCATTGCGGGCGGGCGGCATTGCGACGAGGAGGTCGCGCCGGTCACCGCAGCGGATCCTCTCCAGCAAGACCTTCACCGCATCTTCGGGAGCGCCGAGCTCGACCGCGCGGTCGGCGACAGCCTCGTAGGAGAGGACGAATGCCCTGGGGTCGCTCGTGTCCACTTTCGCCACTTTCTCCAGCTCGCTCCAGTCGATTCCAAAGGTGTCATAGGCATCGGTCAGATCGCGGACGAAGCAGAAGCGGGGCGGGATCACGGTCCAGCCGTCGATCGGGAAGCCGTCGCGCAGGCGGTCGAGCATCGTCTCGCCGACCCCGGAAGCGCGGAGCCTTTTCAGAAGCAGTTGGCGAATCCCCCGCGGCCGCTCGTGTGTGATCGCGCCAGCGATCAACGCGTCGTCAGCGGCGGCAGGGAGGCACTTGGAGATGCGCGACATCTGAGCGCGGCTGAACTCGCCCTGGGTGGTGCTGAGGTTGAGCGCCGTGTAGACCGCCCAGCCCGCATGATCCTCGTACTTGGAGATCTTCTCGATCAGGGAGACGATCAAGTCCCCTTGGTCGAGCCTTTCCGGGTAGAGGGTGCGACTCAGATAGCTGACCATCCCCCCCTCGAAGGGGCGGCGAGCGAGCATCGTACGGGCGCGGCTCTGGTGGGCGAAATGGAAGCGGATCAAGCGGGCGGCCTGGGCCGCCTCGGGCTCGCTCAGCTCGCGGCCCCAGATAGCCGCCAGCTCCGGATACTCCTCGATGACGGCGGCGCCACCAGCCGAGTGGTAGGCGCAGGCCAAGGCGTAAGCGCCCAGCAGCCCGTCGGCCTGCTCGGCGGCTTTGAACAGCGCCTCGAGGAGCTGGTCGCGATCCTCCTCCGCCGCCGGCGAGCGCCACACCAACCCGTCGAAGATCAGCCCCAGCTCGAAGTCGTGCTCCCTGCCGTTTCCGGCCATCTCGGTGATCTTCGTCAGCAGGGGCCACCAGATCGCTTTCTTGTCGACGCTGCGGTGGTAAAGGGTCGCCTCGAGCAGGACGTAGGCGCCCATCAGCGCGCGGTTGTCGAGCAGGTCGGTTAGGAAGACTCGCGCTCGTTTCGCGCTCGGCTGATCGGGGGTGAGATCGCGCCAAAGGCGCACGACGTCGTAGACCAGCTCGCAGCAGGACCAGAAGTCCTGCGGCGAGTCGCGGTAAAGCCACTCGATCGTGTCCCAGGCCGCCGTCGGAGAATGAGCCAGAGCAGGGCCTATCAGCGATGGGCCCCAGGCTGTGCGCAGCTCTTCGGGCAAGCTCCATAACTGCTCGAGCTTCCCCTCCCGAAGGGAGTCGACTGCCTCGAAGACGTCGATGGCCCGCACCGCCCAAGCGCCGGTGGGGCCGAGTGAGATCAGCAGCTCCCGCACTTCCTCCGCCGCCTCGCGGAGGACCACGTCGACGGCGCTGCGGTCGGTGGAGTGGGCGAGCTTGATGCGCTCGACCCCATCTAAATCGAAGTCGTTGAGCATGCTTCCCAGCGCGCGCCACGACGACGTTTCCTGGTCGATCGGCCCGGCCGCGAGTTCGAGCTCGCCCCGAGTCTTCGGTTCCTCGCTCAGCTCCTGCAAACGCGCGAGCAGCACGATCAGGGCAGCGGGGCGCTGCTTGGGATCCCGCAGCCCCTTGCACAGCAGCCGGGTCTTGTCGCCGACGTTGCCGGGGTCGTCGGCGTCGGGTGCGAAGTCGCTCTGGGCCGCGGCCAGAACCCTGGAGGGCGTGTTCAGCTCCCGCGTGCGAACCAGCTCCTCCCAGCGCTCCAGGGCGTCTTCGCCGAGGTCGCCGAGGTAGGCGAGCAGGGAGCGCTCGGCATACCACTTGGTCGGCGCGCAGGCGGGCTGGGCGAGATCAGCGGGCAGGTCCTCCCCCGCTTCACGCCAGTTGGCGAGGCGCGAGCAGATGAAGATCCGCGGCGCGCTGGCAGGGTCCGTTTCCTCCAGGATCGAGATGAAATCGGGGTTGGGGTCGGCATGCTCGTCGCCGAAGGGGTCATCGAGGACGAGCGCCGCGGGAGCCGCGTCGGAGCTTGGCGATCCCGCGACGGCCAGCGCCTTCATCGTCGAGGAAGGGCCGTAGACACTGACTGGCGGCTGTGGGTCACGCTGCCAGAGAGCGGTGAGCCAGGCGAGCAGGTGGGCCACGGTCGACTTGCCCAGCTTCGGTTCGCCGACGAAGGCGATCGCCCTTGCGTCGAGGAGCGGGCGCAGCAATTCGGGCCGCGGCCAGACGATCTCCTCCCAATCGGGCAGGTCGAGGTGCGAGGCCTTCCGCTGGACCTGGGAGAAGGGCAGACCGGCCTGGGCGGCGCGCAGGGCGGCCATCGCGGTGTCGAAGTCGACGCTGGGGTCGACCACCTCGTTGAAGGCGGAGCGGCGGCTCTGCATCCAGGCGGCGACGTTGGCCCCGCTCAGGCCCGTCGATGCCTCCCGTGCCAGCAGCCAGAGGGGCCGAGTCTCGATCGGCGGAAGCTCCTCCGCTGAGAGCTTCTCGATCAGCTCCTGAAGATCGAGGTCGCCGCTGAGGGAAGCGCCGATCACAGCCGTCGCGTGCCTGAAGACGCGCTCTGCCAGGAGGCGCTGGCACTCGTCGTCGATCGAGAGGGTCTCCAGCGTTCCCCAGCGGAGCGGATGGTCCTTGTCCCACTGGCCGTGGGCGTGGATGATGACGACGCCGGGCCCCTCCCCCTCGAGCGCGCAGGCGAGCGCTTCGGGCCCCTCGTCAAGGCTCACCGAGGCGAGCAGGACGCCCGCCTCGCGGCAGGCCTGATCGAGCGCGGTGTCCCAGTTGAGCGTGAAGACGTAAATCCTGCGCGTGAAGCCCATCGCCGCCAGGCACCGGTAGCCGATGTAGGGCCTGACGTCCCGGAAGAGATCTTTTATCGCCCGCCGCTTCTCATCCTCGTTGATTCGTTCGATGGCCCCCCTGCGGTTCTCGGGCTCGGCCCCAAAGCGCCCATCGGTGAGCTTGTTGAAGCGCCTGATCAGCGCTTTGGTGGTGGGAGCGCCAGAGCTGAGTGAGTCGCCGGCCCCGAGCACGAAGCAAAGCGGCTCACGGTCGTCCGCCTCGCCGACGGCGACGTATTCGCAAAGAGCCTGCGTTTTCTTGAGCCAAGCATTCAACGTACCCCGAGCCCTCCTCGCTTGGAAAATACCTCTCCCAGGGGCGGTACTCCGAAGCTTCAGCTGGCCATCCGCCCACGATCCCTCCAAATTGCAGGAACTGCCGCGAGGCAGGGGCGAGGTACTCCAATGTTTGTTTCCAGTCGCTCAGGAAAAGGCTCAGCTCAACCGTGGGAAGAATGTCCGCGACTGGGCGCATTTTCGCGGAGGGCGGAGGCGCTAGTTGAACCCGATCAGGGCGACGATGATGGTGATGGCCCCCGCGATCAGCGTCAGCTGCAGGCGATCAAATCGTCCCTCGAGCTTCTCGAAGCGCCTGTCCACTTGCTCGAAGCGCCTGTCCACCTGGTCGAAGCGCCCGTCGACCTGCTCGAAGCGCTTGTCGATGCTCTTGCTCAGTTCGTCGATCTTCTCGCCGAGGGCGTCCAGCCTGGCATCAATCGCGCCCGCTTCCATGCCTTCCATCTTTGCATCGTAAACGTTTCGGCTGCTGTCTGGGCTCTCTCGGATGGGTTCAGCCGCGGGCATCGTCCAATCCAAAGGCCACAGCGACCGAAACTCTCCCCCCTCGAGCGATTTGCCCCTAGGCGTAGCGGTTGATTAGCGAGGATCGCCTTCATAGGCGACACCGCGGTGGCGGATAGCAGCGACGCGAACTGGACTCAGCGCATCCTCGATTGCGTCGATCAGCGGCCAACTGAGCTCGAGCAGCTCCCGCCTTGCGCGGCGGGCGATAACGAGCCGCGCCAACGCTCAGCCAGTTGCGGCTCGACGCTCGGCCAGCTCGCTGCGAAGCTCGGCAAGGGTGATCGTCTCGTCGCGTGCGATCTCGGCCAAACCGGCCTCCAGGGCGGAGAGAGCATTTGGGTCCGAGAGAACCTCGGCGGCCTCCTCCAGCGCCTCGTACTCGTCGACCGGAACAAGGGCCGCGGCCGGTACGCCGTTGCGAGTCACGAGCACGTGATCGCGCCGGTCGCTGACATCATCGAGCAGGCTGCTGAGGTTGCTACGCAGATCGCGCACCGGGACGGTCTTCGCCATTGGCTCAGTGGACATGATCGTGTAGACAGCTTTGGAAGGTGCGTTGTCGGGCTAGTTGAACCCGATCAGGGCGACGATGATGGTGATGGCCCCCGCGATCAGCGTCAGCTGCAGGCGATCAAATCGTCCCTCGAGCTTCTCGAAGCGCCTGTCCACCTGGTCGAAGCGCTTATCGATGCTCTTGCCCAGTTCGTCGATCTTCTCGCCGAGGGCGTTCAACCTGGCATCTGTCGCACCCGCTTCCATGCCTTCCATTCGTGCATCGTAAACATTTCGGCCAACGTCTGGGCTCTCTCGGATGGGATCGGTCGCAGCCATTGCTTGGTCACACAAGGCAACAGCGGCCGAAACTCTCCCCTCAGCGAAATGGGACCGTCCTCGCATCCTGCTGGAGAAATCTCCAGCAGACAAGCAGGAGATCGTCGCCTCGCGCTGGTACCAACTGGCCCGCTTCGCCTGGCGGCTGCGTCGCGAGCGCGCCTGCGAGCGCTGGGGCTGGGGATCCAGATGACCATCGTTTCGAGGTCATCCCGAAGGGAGCCAACGGCGTCTACCCCGATTCGCCCGCTGCGGAACTGAAGCAGGAGGTACTGAAGTCGGTCGAAGCGGTCCTCAATGGGACGGACGTCTATCTAGGGCTTGCTAGCTATCAACAGGAAAAAGTTGATCGTCTCGTGCACGACGCCGGACGGATTGAGTCGAGCAAGCGCTTCGCTGAACTCACGCTCGAAATCGGCGCGCCGATCGCCATGACTCCACGGGAGACCACCCGCAATCGTGTACATATATCCGGCGACCTTATCTACCGGCCACGAAAATTCGGTGGGGTATCGAAATTTCTCAATCTCGAAACCAGCCGTAGCCAAAAAACTATCGTGCCTCTTCTTGGCTGCACCATCTCGGTTCACCTCCGGAGGTCGCTGCTCGCCCAGGTACTTACTCAAGCACTCGACAGCCACCTTATGCCACTCAACAGCCCCGTTCCATATATTCGTACCCGCCCCACCCACGAGCGCAAGCGCACCATCTTGCCTGAGCCCGCGAAAGGCACGCTCCGATAGCAACTCACGATCCATCCAGTGAAATGCCGAGGCGGACGTAATCAAGTCACAGCTCTCATCAGCAATCTGGATGTTCTCAGCTTGATCGACATGCCACACGACGTTCTCGATGTTTTCTCGTCGGGCCTTGTCCTGCCCAAGGGCAACGAACTCCGAGTTAACGTCAATTGCTATGACCCGCTCAAAGTATCGACTCAGTGGAAGGGTTACCTCACCAGTGCCGCAGCCCCAATCAATCAGTAACTCTCCACGATCGCCGACCGTATGACTCCGCAAATCGTCGATTAACTTCTGCGGGTAGCGGGGTCTATGATCGGCGTATATCTGTGCGTTGGTGTCTGCCATTCGGGTACTTCACTTCGGTGTGCTTGACCAGCGGGACAGTTAACGACGCTACGTCAAATGACTGACTCAGTCAAGCGCAAAGCCAGTAGGATAGTTGGCAGCTTTGGCATTCTGAGCGGACCGATTGAGCCGTACAAGCTGCCATCACTAACTCCACCACTTACAGAGACGGCCTTCCACCACGGTGATAGCTGGATACAGGAGCGGAGGGATGAAGTCGTCAAGACCGTGGCTCTTATCGGGCGTCCAGTACCCCGCCCTCCGGTAGGTCGGCGATGGGTAACGAAAACACCGAGCTATCCAACCAGCGATGGAGGTCCGGTCGAACTGCCCGATGAATGGCAGGAGCTGCTGGCTGGCCGACGATGCGTATCGGGAGCTCATGGTCGCTCACGGGTACCGAACTTGAATCAAGACCCTCTGCGTCGCCTGCGAGAACTGGGAGAGCCAGAGCCGCACTGCTCGGCCCACACCTGCCGTCGCCTACGCAGTCCAGCGGGCTTGCTGGACAGGAGCTGACGAGATCGAGCCCGCCAAAGCCGACCTCGGTCAACACGTGTCTGCTGGAGAAATCTCCAGCAGACAACAGCTTGACAACTCTCCTCGTACCGTAGAGGGTATGTATTAGTTCCTTATACCTATCGGCAGCACGGGAAGGCAGGCAATGATCACTCTCAGCAAGGACCAGGGCTACGCGCTGCGCAGTCGCGCTCGCCACCGCCCACCACAGCTTCTTTTCATCGCTCTGGTGACCGCCTTTCTAGTTGCCACTCACAGCAGCGCCGCAGCGCAAGCCAACCCAGTCCCCGTAGCGGCCTACTCCTTCGACGAGGGCTCCGGCACGATCGCCAAGGACAGCGCCGGAAACCACGACGGGACGATCAGCGGCGCCACCTGGGCCCCAGTGGGCAAGTACGGCGCTGCCCTCGACTTCGATGGCGTGAACGATCTCGTCACGATCGCCGACTCCGCGGACCTCGACCTGACGAGCTCTTTCACGCTCGAGGCCTGGGTGCGGCCCGACACCATCACCGCCGCCCGTCCGGTGATCGCCAAGTCTGAAAGTGCCGGAGGCAGCGCGGGCTATGTGCTGAGCGCGCGGTATGCCGGCAACCCGACCGGCCTCGTCGCCAACCTGAGCACGGCCAAAAGCGTCGCCCGCCCCTCGCCGCTTCCCGAAGACGTCTGGTCTCATCTCGCCTTTACCTCCGATGGCGCCAATCTCCGTCTCTACGTCAACGGCGAGCTCGCGGCAACGGCTTCCGCCATTGCGGCCAAAGCCACCGCCGCCAATCTCGTCATCGGTTACGGCCAGATCCTTGGCGGCTACTTCGACGGCATGATCGACGAGGTGCGCATCTACGCCGACACGCTCTCTGAAAGCGAGATCCAGGTCGATCGCGACACCGCAGTTGGCCTCGATCAAATCCCGGTCGCTGCCTATTCGTTCGACGAGGGCGCCGGCACGACGCTCGGCGATTCCATCGACAACCACGACGGCACGATCAGCGGCGCCACCTGGTCATCCTCCGGCAAGTACGGAGGTGCGCTCAGCTTCGATGGTGTAAACGACGTTGTCTCGATCGCCGATGCCTCTGACCTCGACCTGACCAGCACATTCACGTTAGAGGCGTGGGTCCGGCCGGACACCGCAACCGACTGGAGCCCGGTGATAGCCAAGAACGAAAATCCCGAATCTGGCTACGGGTCGGGGTATGTGCTCTTTTCACAAGGGCCGGGCAAACCGCGGGGCTGGCTTTCCAACGCTGGTGCGACCAAAGCCGTCACCGGCCCGTCTGCGCTGCCCACCAACGAGTGGTCGCACCTGGCCTTTACCTCCGACGGCACCAACTTGCGCCTCTACCTGAACGGCACCCTCGTCGGCGGGCCCGCCTCCGCAAGCACGGCAGGAACGACCGCCAGCGCTCTGGAGATCGGACACTGGGCCTATCTGAACAAGTGGTTCGATGGGTTGATCGACGAGGTACGCATCTACGACGAGACCCTCTCGGAAACCCAGATCCAAACTGATCGCGACAATCGCATCCAGCCACCGTCACCAAGCGAGGTAACGACCAGCGTTCTGGACACTGGCCCCTCGTCGGAGAAAGTCTCGAGCGTGCCAATCACCGCTAGCGGCACGGAAACCGCTGTCTATTCACTGGCGGTTCCCTCGCTCAAGGCCAATGAGGTCCTACGGGCGACCGGCAACCTCGAGATGACCAATACCCACACCTACGACGTGACCGATTCGGTGCGCTTGGTCCTCGGCTCCAGCGCCACCGACGCCACCGGCACCGTCGTCACGCCCTGGACGAGCTTCCAGCACACCAAAGACATTCTGCACTGGACGTTTCCAATCAACGGCCTTTACCATTCTCCCTCTAATTCAGGCACCCAGTATCTCAAGGCTGTCGTTAAGGCCTCGTCGGCAAGCGCCAAAGCTGGTGACACGCTCACGGTGCAGCCGAACTTCGGGCGCTTGGGCGTAACTCGCTATACGCCTGCGGTTGGCCCGATGTCCCAGCCCACGCACCAGCTGCAGGTATTGACCGACCAGATGAAAGAGAGAGCCACGAGTATCCCCGTCGATGAAGGATGGAGGCTGGTCCTCTCGCGCAAAGTGAATGACCTATCGGTTAACGACATCCTCGACCTCACCAGCCAACTGGAGGTGCAGAACCCAAACGGTGTTCCGGTTCAGGTGGAATCCAGGCTCACGACGAGCATGGCACCGTCGGTTGGGGGCGATACCGCGTCGCCAACCATTACTGACCGCTTGATTCCAGGTGTGACGTTCGACCGGATTGTGCACAGCAACCAGTTTCCAACGTCCGATCCTGCCTGGCGCTATATCAACCTTGTGATTCGGGCTAAACCATTGTCAGGCAGCCCTTCACCGCTTACCGTCACTGCGGGAAGCGCAGTCCTGAACGTAATGCGATTGAAGCCGAACCCCGGGGACCCTACTGCCTCGTTGCGACAGGGAACCCTGCAGCAGGTCGGCTGGGACATAGATCCCAATGTCGAATCGATTCCCTTCTGCCCTGGGGGGTGCCAAAAGAGGGTGGTGGCCAGCGCCCCTGTCTATGACGGGATGTGGAAGGACGAAGTCCTTCGAGTTCGCGGGTTAGTGACTGGAAGCCTTCCGAACGGGGCGGTCGCACAGGTTCTCACCCGGCTTGTGCTTGCCGATAGCCCAACTGCAACGACGGGTGAAACGGTGGGCGTTTTCAGCGGCGACAAGGCGCCCGGTTCAATGCAAGTCCACACTTCCGTCAAGGAGGGCATCTACGTGGTGCCGAAAGCCGAACTCGGGCTGAAGCATCTAAATTTCGTCGTCTATGTCAGCCACGCTGACACAACCAAAAGCATGCAGGTCGAAGGCGCGTCCCTTTCATTTACGCGCTCGAAGCCAACCTTCGGGTTAAACGCGACTTACGAGGATGGATCTCTCGACCAGTTCTTCCGCTTCGACAACGACGGAGTGGCCAGCGTCACCTCAGCACTGGCGCGAGAGGGCGAAAAATCGATGGAAGTAAATCTCGACTTCTCCAACGACAAAGGCGAAGATCCCGAGGAACGGCGTCGAGTTGAAGTCAATCCTCCTGATAAGCGGACCTCGGGAGGTTATTTCGGCGAGGATGCTTGGTACGGCTTCTCGGCTTACTTTCCTCAGGATTTCAAAGTTCCGCAACCGGATAGTCCCGAAGCAACTGCGGGCACTTGGAATGTCTTTGCCCAGTGGCACCACGAGGCTGCCAATGACGGGCTCGATTGCGCATCCGGGGACGGCGGGGGAGTGCCCATTGCGTTTGGCGCCCGCTGGCGGAAGAAAGAAAGCTTCAAAAACCCCGGTTCCAGTAGCTGGGCCACGCCTGTCGACGGCGACTACCTCGAAGTGTGGTTCTATGGCGGGCAAGTCAAAGAAGACTGCTCAGACACGATCAAAGCAACCGAACGCTTTGTGATCGGCCTGGTTGAACGCGGTCGCTGGTATGACTTCGTACTCCACACTCACTGGACCCATCTTGAAGGGAGTCCTGAAGATTCTGTGAGCGAGGTCTGGATGGACGGCAAAAAGGTTCTCGGCACGCCAACGTTACCTGTTCTTACCCCGCCTCTTGTGTGGCATGGATCTCCAATGGTTCACAACAACAGTGCCTATCTAAAGTTCGGTATGTATCGCGGCCCATCGATCGAAGAACCAAAAACCCGACTGTACATCGACTCCTTCATGCGGGGAAACTCCTACAGCGAGGTCGCGCCTGGATAAGTCTCCCAATCGGACGCCGAACCCATAAGGGTGTGCCTGCCGGGCTCAGTACCCAAACGCTGCCATCAACTTCTGGTACTCGTCGTCCGCCTCTAGCAGCAGACGCCACTCGTCCGGCAGCTGCGGTTCCTCACCCGGCTTGCTGGTCGGGTTGTTCAGTCGCTGCGAGAACTGCGCGATCTGCTCCAGCATGCCTGCTTCAGGGTCCTCGCCGACGAAGTCAAAGATCTCTTCGGCCATCCGACGACGATCGTCTGGGCCGTTGACGAGATCGAGCTGAACGATATGGGCCGCGCCTCTCGAGCGTAAATCTTCGAACGCCCGAATGGACCGCTTGTATCGATCGATCCAACCTGCCGGTGAGCCGTTGTGCCAGCCGAGCTTGATACGAGACTGGAACACACGATCGCCACGACGCAACGCATAGACGTACAGTGGATCCACGAGCGAGCCCCAGAAGCTGTGATCGAGCTCGGCCCACGGCGTCTTCATGCCCCACCTCCGTGCGGGCGGGCCACCGCTAGGCCGCGACATGGCATACCAGATCGCTCGCACGACCTTTGTCTTTTGCTCCTTGGTCCAGAAGCCGCCCTGATACTCGGCTGCCTCCCCAATCAGCGCCTTCAACGAGGGAAATCTGCGTAGTGGTACCTCCCCGGCTAACTCGATGTCGGGATGTAGATTCAGCATGGCCCGAATCATGAGCGTGCCGCTTCGACCGGGTCCACAGACGACGATAGGCCGACTCTGCTCGGCATCCATAGCTCCTGGGTCCAGCGCTTCCCAGCCCATCCGTCTCTCTACTCGCCCGCCCGGGGATGGCTGAATGGCCGGCGCACTCGCCACAGGATTCGCATCAGCTTGTAGGAGTGACTGGTGCGGATCGAGGTGAGTGCGTCCTCGAAGCGCTCAGCCCGCAGTTCCGCCTGAACAAGGCCCTCCTCGCCGACCGCCAGTTCTCGCTCCTGCCGGTCCGCCGTCTCCCGCCAGCCGTCCATGAGCTGCTCGCTTCGCGCGAGTCTTTTCCGCGCCGAAGATAGTTCGAAGTCCCGCTCGTGCAGAGCGGATCGCAACCGCTCCAGCTCCAGTCCTCTCGCGTGCAGCTCTTCACGGGCCAATTCCAGCTCACGCTCGATGTCCTTTGCCCGATCAGGGTTCATCGGCTCTGAGCCAGAGCGGCGAGGCCTGGCTTCCCCCTGTTCGCCGAAGCCGACACCGCAGCGCGCCTCATCAGCTCCTCCCATGTCTCCCCGAAGCGGGTACACAGAGTGTCGAAGCCGTGGTTCGCGACCACGTGATCCCGGGCAGCGTGCCTTAGCTTCTGTCCGTACTCCGGCCGGCCGACCAAGTCAAGGATGGTCACCGCCAGCGCCTCCGCGTCGCCAGGACGGAAGAGCGCCCCACATTCGCCGTCCCGGACAGCCTCGCGCAGGGTGGGAAGGTCACTGACGGCGAGGCAGCAACCGGCGGCCATCGCCTCAAAGGGCTTCAGCGGCGTCACGTAGCGAGTGACCTCGTGATCGTGACGAGGGCATACGAAGACATCGGTCAGGGAGTAGTAACGCGCCACCTCACTCGCCTCGACCCGCCCGGTGAAAACGATGTGCCCGTCGAGGCCAAGCTGTCGGGCCTGGGCTTCGAGCGACGGCTGCATGTCGCCCCCTCCCACGATCAGCCCGGCGAGTTTCGGATCGCGCCGCCTGGCAAGCAGGATCGCATCGAGCAGCGTTTCGATTCCCTCGTAAGCGACCAGTGAGGATATGTAGCCAACGACCGACCGTCCCGTCAGACCCAATTTCGCCGCGAGCGCAAGATCACACTCCCTCGGCGCGAATGCGGCAGTGTCCACCGCGTGGGGCAGAACAAAGACCTTTTCCGCCGAGATCCCGCGGCTGAGTATGTGTTTGCGCATGGTCTCGCTCAGCGTCGTGACGAGATCCGCCTCCCTCATGCAGCGCGTCTCGGCGACGCGGCGAAGGCCGTACACATCCGTATCGCCCCCTCCATCGCGTACCGCCCACGTCATCTCGGGAAAGCCTCGTACGTCGTAGATCAGAGGTACTCCTAGCTCCCTCCGCAAGGCAAGTCCGACCAGCCCGTTTAGATGAGGGGTAGTCGCGATGATCCCCTCAGGTCGAGTATCGCGCGCGATGGCTGCAGCCCAGCGAACGTTTTCCTCCAGTTGCTCTGAAATTGGCACAGCCGATTGGCGCCTGTCTCCAGGCAGGCTGGCCCGATGATGAACGACTCCGTCCACCTCCTCGCTGGCGGGGGGGCTGATCCCACGGCTCGCGGGAAAACCCAAACGGGTAAGGGCCGTCGGCTCAATGCCAGCACGCAACTGAGCCCTCAGCAAAGTCTGAGCGCGGTAGGTGTAGCCCGAGCTGGAGTGCGGAAGCGAAGTCTCTAACAGGGTGAGGGAACGCCGGGTTCGGCTCCCTGCCCGGGCGCTTACTCGCCCACTCGTGGGAAGCCAGGTCGGGTCATAGGATTCAAGCGTTCCCAAAATGCGAGACACGCTGGCTTGATCGCCTACGCGCCGCGCCACTCGCAGCGCGACCCGGGGCTCGCCCACCCGCTCAAGCACCCGGAGGGCGCCTCGCAGCGCAAGGTCAGGAGCACTCGCCTCCCCCAGAACCTCATCAACCCGAGCACGAGCTTGAGGGAAATTACCCAACAGCGCAGCCGCTTCGGCTATTCGCACAGTCGCCAAGGGAGAAGGCTCGACAGCATTCATGACTCGCTCGATTGCGGCCTGCGCCTCCCCGCGCGCGCCCAGCCGTGCCAAACCTGCCGCCGCGGTGGCCATCGCGTCGCCCGAACCGGAACCTTCGATCACCTGCATGTAAAGACTCTGCGCCTGCCGATCCTCCCCGCGCTCGCGAAGGGCCTTGGCGTGCTCGAGCAGCTTGCCGGTGCTCTCCCGGTCCTTCCCGATGCCCACCTCGCTAGTCGATCGAGATGCCGCGGGCGGCGCATCTGCTGCATCTTGCTCCCCCCCCTCCCGCGCAAGATCTTCAATCAGACCCCCCAGAACCGTTGCCCCCTCCTCGCGCTCCGGAACACGCTGGATCTGACTTGCCGCCACAATCGCCGCCGACAACGCCTCGGGATCATCTCCAGAGACAATGCGGCTCTCTGGCTCCGGGTCTCGTGGCTCGTTCAGGGTGATGTACGGGATCCCCAGCATCTCGAAGACGTCCGCCGCTGGCAGTCGTCCGTCCGAGTGCGACCTCACCGCCAGCGCCAAGCCGACATCGACCTCATGCAGATAAGCGACACGGCGAGCCCGGGGGACGTCGCTCACGAAATGGACACGGCCGACAACACCGGCATCAACGGCCGTCCTTGCCAAATCCGATCTGCAGCTCCACCGATGGCCGCCGAGGAAGACGAGGTTGATGCCTTCTAGCGCCGATACCGCATGAACCAGCGCCTCCGCCTGATCAAGGGAGGCGACCTCTGCCTCCTGCAAGGCCATAATTTGCCCTCCTAGACCCAATCGCTGTCGGATTCGGGGTCGAATCTCTCGCGAGTGGTGACTTAGCTCGGGTGACGCGACAATGAGCCTAGTGTGCCGTCCAAGCTGGGGCTTGAGCCACGTAGCATCGACGTAACCCGATGCGACAACCGCATCGGCCTTTCGCAGCCTTCTAGGTAAGGGACCGCCGGGTGGATGGTCGTAGATCACGGGTGCCCTGGATCGTTTCGTTAGGCGCCGTGCAGCCGAAAACCCTCCAGCTCCAACTCCGTATACCAGCTCGGGCACGTCCTTACGCTCGCCGTCGACCGGGCGGGAAAACTGGGTGACCTCAAAGCCAAGCCGCCTCAGCGCGCTGGATCGCATCCGCGCCTGGACAACCTCGCGGGAGCAGGCTCGATCAGCGACTATCGTGATCTTCACGCGCCTCATCCAGCTCCCCGACCAGGTTTTCTGCCATATGCGACATCTCCGTGGCCAGCTGCGCTTCCCTTTCTCTCAGCTGGACTCTCTCGGCCTCCCCGATCGCCGGGTCCTTGAATCGCTGCTTCACCGTTCGTAGGTCCTTCTGGAGGTTGGCTCGATATTCCAGAGGTCGCTTGAGGACGCCGTACCCATACTTGTCGGCACTAGTCAAATAGCGCGCGACGCGAACCTCGTCGAGCCCGAACTCAACAGCCAGATCGCGCACGGTCAGCTCAATACTGGCGCCGTTTGACTTCTGAATTCCCGATCCTGCCTGCTTGTGCCGGCAGTACAACCACATAGGCCGCTCGGTTGAGACGTTGTCCACCTCATAGTCTTTTTCCGCCAACCACCTCCCGATGCGGCTATGCCCCGCCGATAGCGCGGACACCCGGTTCGGAAGACTCGCAAGCACGAAGACGCTCGTCGCCAGAAAGGGGTAGTGATACGGGCGTATCGTCGCCCGACGGCGAACCTTGCGGCCGTTCTTCTGCCATGCGTCAACATCGAGCATGTCGTACATGACCCACTCGTAGCCGTACTCGAAGGTAATCCCAACCCCTAACGTCTCACGTGGACCCCGGAGCCACCGATCCGCTCGCCTTCTAACCATGCCCACAACCCGAGTGCTCCAAGCGTCATCGTCATCGATCCGTCCGGTAAGCACACGCCCTTCGGGCCCGACCGCACCCAGCTTCTGCGCCAGAGCAAGGCTGCTGGCAGTGCCATAGCGGTCGAACTGAAGGAAGGCCCGACCTCCGAACGGAGCAAGCGCCTCCTCAAGGCCAAATCTGACCTCCGGAGATAGGTCTGGATCAACATAAACAGCCCAGTAAAAGCTCTGATCGTCCTGGGCCAGTAGGGAAGGAGCCGTTATCGCCGAGAGCAGGACCAGGCGGTGATCGAGCCAAGCGCGATCACTGACGCCGATGCCGAACCGCGTCGTGACCAGCAAAGGCGGCGATTCCTTCACCGGTATCGAAACTGCACCGTCGCTGCTGTCTGAGTTCTCTTGGGGACGCAGATGCCCGGCGAGTCTCGCCGCTGCCCGGCCGTGGGTGAACCCTCGACTCACACCTTCACAAGCCTCGGCAGCGACCGCTCGCAGGCGGGAATCCCGAGCGGCACCGGCAAGGAGTCCAGCGGCCTCCTCCGGTCCGTCGACGAAGAGCGGGTAGTCCTCGCCCAGCAGACGCTCGTAGGCGGGGGCACGGTTAAGGACAACTGGGAGGCCGGCGGCACCATACTCGAGCACCTTGGTAGAGATCTCGCGAGCGGCCTCGACGCCTGGGTCCCGGACCGAGATGGCTAGATCGCATTCGGCGAGCAGCGAGCGGACGGCCGCCCGTGGAAGAGCGCCGTGCCAGCGCACACCCTCAGTCTCGCGCAGCGCCCGTCTCGCCCGGTCATGGAACTCCGGACGGTCCGCAGGGCGAGGGATCTTGTCGCCGAGCACGTGCATCTCACTCCCCGGGTGGGCTTCGCGCATCTCCTCAAATGCCTCGACCATCTCCAGGCAGCAGTACTCGGGAGTCAGCTTTCCCGAATAGACAAGCCGTAGGTCTCCTCCGCGCCCCGCTCGGCGAGCGGGCAGGCGCCCGAAGTCAGGGATCATCGGCGGCAGGACCAGGATCGAGCCGTCTGCACCGGGAACAATCTCGCGCAGCTCCTCCGCCACCGCCTCGGTCTGACAGAGAAGACGGTGGCTGCGCTCGGCCAGCGCCCGCAGCGTCTCGTCCGCCATGCCGCGGCCGGTCATCGCGTAGGACCAGAGGCGGCCGTCGAAGGCGTCCCGCTCGGCGGCCTCGGCGAGCACTGCCTGGCCGCGCAGCAGGACGACGTCGAATGGGCCGCGCTCGCGGTCGAGAGCCTCGAGCCGGTCGAGCGCCTCGGCCGGGGCGAGCAGGCCGGGCCGTGCGGCATCGAGCAGCTCAATCGAGTGGTTCCCCTCCAGCTCGTCGAAGAGGAAGCGCCGGTCCGGCTCCAGCGGCCGCCGCAGCAGCAGCGTCACCTCGACCTCGTCGAGGGAGGCGAGGACCTGGCAGATCGACTGCAGCCAGACCGAGGAGCCATCGACGAGGTTCGGGTCGATTTCCCCGTAGACGGCAATGCGACACGGCGCGTCATCCATCGACGCCGATCTCCCTGGATAACCCACAGTACCGATTAGCTTATCTCTCGGTTCCGGTTGAGAGGGAGAGAGTCTGCGGCGCTGGAACCTTGAACGTGCATCGCACGGACATCTGGCAAAGCGGCTCTCTATGAACTTGCACACGGCGAGGCAGCGCGCGCGCTTTCCGAGCAGCAGAGCGTGATCGACAGCTTCCGGACCCGCGCCGGCCTCCTGCTGTCATCGGCGGCGATCACCACGTCGTTTCTCGGTGCTCAGGCTCTCGACGGCGATGGCTCAGGCGTCTTGGTGTGGCTAGCCATGATCGGATTCGTTGGTGTCGCACTGGCGTCCCTTGCCATTCTCTGGCCCAGGCGGTGGGAGTTCACGGCAGACCCGCGCAGCGTGATCCAGACCTACGTCGAGGCCGACGAGCCAGCACCTATCGACGAGCTTCGTCGCGATCTCTCCCTCTATATGGGCAAGAGCTTCGTAGAGAACCAAGAGGGCCTCGAACAGCTTGCGGTCTGCTTCCAGATTGCGAGTGCCCTGCTGACGGTCGAGGTAGTCTTGTGGATCGGCGCCATCGCATCGACCAGATAGGAGTTCGACATGGCAAAGACGACGCCCACCCCGCCGCCCGAGCCGAAAAGGTCTCCGAGCCCGATGCAGCCCGAGATGCACGGCTTCTCTCTGCGCAGGGCTTTCTTCCGCAAACGCAAGCGGAAGAGCCAAGGCAAGAGCCGGATCTGAGGGGGGAGACTTTCACTTCCTGGGGCCTTTACAGGCCGTGCACGTACCGAAGCCACTGGTCCCCGTATGCTGGTCAAACGGCTTAAAGCTTCATGTGGCCTTTGCCGAGGAGAAAGAGATGCCCGAGAATGAGCCCGAAATCGCGTGGGTAGGAGCCGAGGATCTTCCGGTCGAGTTCGCGAATATCTTTGCTGCGGTCATCGCAGAGAACGCGGTCTTCCTCAACATCGGCTCCCTTGTCCCGCCGGCCGTTGAAACGGAGGAGCAGCTTGCGGCGTTCCGCTTCATCCCCGTCAAGCCAATCGCGCGTATCGCATTGGCGCCTGGAAACCTCGACGGTCTGATCGCAACGCTGGAGAGCGCCCGCAGGGAATGGAATTCCATTAACAGCGGAGAGAAACCATGAGCACGAAGGTCTTCACCGAAAAGGAAACGCTGATCAGGCACGTAGCGTTTACGAACCA
The DNA here is from genome assembly GCA_040508545.1 of Solirubrobacterales bacterium. Taxonomy (GTDB): domain Bacteria; phylum Actinomycetota; class Thermoleophilia; order Solirubrobacterales; family 70-9; genus VRUE01. The sequence goes on along the minus strand of JBEVMR010000009.1, from coordinate 8,818 downwards.
GCGCGAGCGGGGGCTCTCCGCGACTGTGTCGAGTCGCGGCGCCGACACCCCTCGTCGCGTCCCGTGGTTCATCCCTGCGGACCAGCTCTACTACTGGTCGAATCAGTGGCAGCGTGACGAGGCCGAGTCTTTGGCTGACCTCGAGGCGGGACGCTCGCGGACGTTTGACGATCCACAGGACGCCATTCGGCACTTGCTGGACGATTAATGCCTGGCATCCGAATCGCCGCTTCCTTCAAGAAGCGCTTTCAAGACAAGGAGCCTGACTTGCAGGCTGCCATCTTGGAGTGCGTCCAACGCCTGGGGGAAAACCCACGGCACCCCTCCCTCCAAACGCACCCAGTCCGGGGCACGAAGAAACCCAAGGTTTTCGAGGCTTACGTCGATATGAAGAACCGGGTGACGTGGCATTGGGAAGACGGGGTAGTCGTGCTCCGCAACCACTGCAACCACGAGATCTTGAAGCGCCCCTAGCTTCAGTTTCGCTTTTTACGCCTCAGCCGCTTCGCCCAGTGGCGCCGGCCAGCAGATCGGCGTCGGCGGCGTAGAGGCGGGCGCCCTGGTCGTGCCACTCGCCCAGCCCGGCACGGGCCTGGTCGGGGTCGGCCGGCAGGGGACCGTGAGCCTCCGCGAAGTCGCGGCGCAGAAGCAGAGCGCGGGGGTCGAGGTCGGCGACGTGGCGATGCTCGATCGCGGGGGCACCGTTGGCGGGGTGGGCGCCGATGACGTCAGCGTCGGCATAGATCGCGGCGGCACGCAGGTCGGCGACGGCCGGGGATGACAGCTCGACGCCCGGTTGTATCGCCAGCAGCCAGGGGTGGTCGCCAGGCCGGGCCGGTGCCTCGCCGCCGGCGAACGGCGCGCGTCGCAGCGAGGAGCTGTCGAGGCCGGCCGCATCGGCGATCGCCGCCAGGCGGTCGGCGTAGGTGTGCTCGGCGAAGACGACGCGGCGGGCGGCGCGGGTGCGGCGGGATCGCTCCGCCTCGTCACCGAGCAGCCGCTCGAGCGCGGTCGCAGCGTCCCCCTCCTCGCCGGCCTCCTCCACCACCCCCTCGCCCAGCAGCGCCGAGAGCGCTGCCCCGGGAGTGCTGAGGATCGCGGTGTCGCAGGCGGCGAGCTCGAAGACGCGGCGTGAGCACATCGTCGGCGAGTCGGCAACCGAGTTCGCGTTGAGGAAGACGCGGTGGCTCTTGTAGACGTCGAGGATGCGCTCGTAGGGGAGCTTGCCGAGGACATGGGGCGCGAAGCGTTCGGGGAAGCCGAAGGCGCCGTCCTTGCCGTCGAAGCTGCGGTCGTAGATGACCAGGCCGTGAGGCCTGGCGGCATCGAGCAGCGCCTCCAGCGCCCGCCGCCGATCGGGGTGGCGGTCGCGGTACCAGGCGCCGGCGAAGCAGGGCGAGGCGCTGCGCTCGGGGACCGCGGCGGCCGGGTTGTGGATGCGCGGCTGCGCAGCGAAGGGCAGGGCCGCCACGCTGCGCTCGCCCGGCAGCTCGCGGTAGCGCTCGACGCAGCGGGAATCGGTGGTGAACACGTGGTCGAAGAGCGAGGCAGCTTCGAGGAAGCGGTCGAAGTGGACCGGGTCCTCCTTGTTCCAGAAGGCGGTCGGGATGCCGCGCTCGCGGCAGCCGTCGAGGAGCTCGCGCAGCGCCGGCAGCCCGGCCAGGTCCCTGCGCGGGTACTGGGCTATCCGGTACTGCCACTCGCCGTCGTTGCCGTTCCAGGCCGACTCGACCAGGAGCAGGTCGGGCTGGCGCTCGTCGAGCTGGTCGCGCCAGTGCTCGAAGCTGAGCGGGACCAGCTCGCACTCCGGCCCGAAGCAGGCCGCCGACATCTCGTCGAGGATCGAGGCGACGCGCAGGGGATCGCCCTGCGACCGTGCTGGTCGCCTTCGCTCGGCGACGCTGACCGAGGGCGGCGCGGGATCGGCGTCGTCGGTGGCGCTCACCTCGGCGGCGCCAGCTGCACGGGGCGTCCGCCTGAAGGGACGGCGCAGGCGCCAGAGGACGCGCATCAGCCGGTAAGAGCGGCCCTCGCGCAGGGCGACCAGCGAGCTGCGGAAGCGCTCCGCGCGCTGCTGGGACTTCTCCAGCCGCGCCTCGACGAGGGCCAGCTGGCGATCGCGCTCGCGGGCCGAGACGCGCATGCGCTCGAGCTCGGCGTCGCGGGACTCGAGCCGCCGCCGAGCGGTTTCCAGATCCCGCGCGTTCGCTTCGTGGCGGGTGCGCTCCGCCGCTCGCTCGCGCTCCGCTTGCCGCGCGGCGACCCGACCGCGCTCCAGCTCCTCCTCGCGGGATTCGAGCCGCGCCCGCGCCTCGGCTAGCGCGCGCTCCAGCTCACCACGCTCCCGCTCCCCGTTGCGCTTCAGCCGCTCGAGCCGCAGCTCCAGCTGGGCCACTCCATCGCCCGCGAGGCGGGCCTTCTCCTGCTCGAGGTCGCGCCGGTGCGCAGCCGCGGCCAGCGCCGCCTCCAGCCGGACGACGTCGCCCCGGGCGTCGGCCAGGGCCCGTTCCTCGCGCTCGCGGCCCGCCTCCAGCTCGGCGACCGAGGCGGCAAGCGCAAAGCTCTCCTCCTCACGCTCGGCCAGGATCTGCTCGGCCACCTCCAGCACCCGCTGCCAGACCGCCGCCCGGTTCCTCTCGCGCGAGTGCTCGGCGAGCAGGCAGAGACGCCCGTCGACCGCCGCGACCTCCTTCACCGAGAACTTGCTCAGCTCCTCCACGAGCAGCGCCAGCGAGAGGCGCTCCTCTTCCTCCCCGGGGCCAGCGGCAATGGGGAGGGCGACGACGAGGCGGCCGCCGGGACGCAGCACCCGCCGCGCCTCGGCGAGCGGCCGCTCGCGGCTCGCCCAGGAGGCGAGGAAGTCGCCGAGCACGACGGTGTCGAAGCTGGCGTCCTCGGCCGGGAGTGCAGCGGCAAGCTCGGGCTCGACGAGAACCACCCGATGGCCCTCGCGCTCGAGCAGGGAGGCAACCGTTTCCCCGCACCCCAGGCCGAGTGCCTCGCCGGCAACCCGAGCGCATATCCATCTCCCCCAGGACCGCAAGATACCCATTAGACTACCTCCAAGTTCCCGATGTGGGGAGGGGCAGTCTTCGTGGGTAACAACGGCTCGTCTTCGAGCTCTGACGGGGGAGCGACGGACCGCAGGGTCCCGCTTGCCTCACCGCTTCTGCGCGAGTCCGAGCTGCGCGAGGCAATGGACGCCTACCGCTCGGGCTGGCTCTGCATGGGCCCGCGCACGGCCGAGCTGGAGGCGTCGATGCGCGAGTACACCGGCGCCGGCCATGCGATCGCGGTCTCCAGCTGCAGCGCCGCCCTACACATCGCCTGCCTCGCCGCCGGCCTCGGGCCGGGCGACACCGCGATCGTCCCCTCGCTTGCCTTTGCCGCGACCGTCAACGCCGTCGCGGTCACCGGCGCCGCGCCGCGCTTCGCCGAGATCGCGGCCCTCGACCGGCCCTGGCTCTCGGCGGCCGCCGCCGAGGCGGCGATCGAACCGAGCACCAGGGCGATCGTCGCGATGTCCTACGGCGGCCACCCCGGAGAGATCGCCGAGCTGGCCGAGTTGGCCGAGCGCCGCGGCCTGGCGCTGATCGAGGACGCCGCCCACGCCAGTGGCTCCTGGCAGGACGGCCGCCACGTCGGCACGTTCGGCCTCGCCGGCGCCCTCAGCTTCTCCGCCAGCAAGAACCTCGGCATCGGCGAGGGCGGCATGCTGCTGACCGACGACGCCGAGGTGGCCCGCCGGGCCCGCAGCCTGCGCTGGCACGGGATCAGCGCCTCAACCTGGGAGCGGCGGCGGGCCGCCGCCCCCGAGTACACGGTCGACGACGTCGGGCTCAACTACCGGATCGACGACCCGCGGGCGGCGCTGGTGAATGCCCGCCTGCGCCGCCTCGACGAGGACAACCGGCGCCGGGCCGAGATCATCGACGCCTACCGGGCGGCGTTCGACGGCGTCGACGGACTGGTCTCTGTCGCCGAGCCGCCAGCCGGCGAGCGCGCCAGCCACTGCGTCTTCGCGATCGTCCTCGGCGAGGGGATCGACCGCGCCGCCTTCCGGGAGCGCCTCTCCAGCCGCGGCGTGGAGACCAGCATCCACTTCCCCCCGCTGCACGGCTGCGCCGCCTACGAAGCGCCCCGGATGCAGCTGCCGCTGACCGAGGCGTTCGCGGCGCGCGCGGTCTCGCTGCCGATCTTCCCCCACATGGAGCAATGGCAGCGCGACCTCGTGATCGACGCGGTGCTCGAGGCGGCGCCCGGGCGCGCGGAGCCCGGCCGCGCCCAACCGCGGAGCCGCAGTGCCGTCGCCGCCGGCTAGCGCCGGGGCCGGAACGGAGGCCACCGCGGACTCGCCACCCGCCGGCAGCAAGCCGGGAAGGCGTGGCGAACTGCGGATCTCCATGCTCCTGCACAAGGACGTGGCCCACGACACCCGCGTGCGGCGAGAGGCGTCCGCCCTGGCCGCAGCCGGGCACCGGGTGACGGTGGTCCATCTCCCCCCTCCCGGGTCGTCCGCCGACCGCGAGGAGCTGCCGTTCGAGCTGATGCCGGCGACGCTGGGCAGGGGCCGGCAGCGGCTGCCCCACGCGGCGCGGCTGGGGCTGGAGGCGACGCGCCTGGCGCGGCGAGCGGCCTCGAGCCGGCCCGACGTCGTCCACGCTCACGACGCGGCGATGCTCCTGCCGGGGCTGCTGGCCGCCCGCGCCAGCAGGGCGAAGCTGGTCTACGACTCGCACGAGCTGGCCACCGGGGTCCCCTACCGCCGCGGCGCCTGGCCCGCCGTCGTGGCCGCATCGGAGCGGTTGGGCGCCCCCCGGGCCGACGCGGTGCTCACCGTCTCGGACGGGATCGCCGCGAGGCTGAGCGAGCGCTACGCGACGCGGCGCCCGCCGGCGGTGATCCGCAACCTTCCCGACCTGCCGCCGCCCGGGGCCGTGCCGGCGCCCGACCTGCGCCGCGAGCTGGGGGTCGGCGATGCCCCGCTCGTCCTCCACCAAGGAGCGGTCGCCGCTGGCCGTGGCTGCGAGACGCTGCTGCGCGCACTGCTTCTCGTTCCCAGCGCCCACCTCCTCTACCTCGGCGCCGAGGGGCCCTACGCGGGGCGCCTGCGCGAGCTGGCCGGCGACCTCGGTCTCGCCCCTCGCACCCACCTGCTCGGCCCGGCGCCGCCGCAGGCGCTGCTGTCGCACACCGCGCAGGCGGACGTCGGCGTCTCACTGCTCGAGGACAGCTGCGAGAACCACCGCCTGGCGCTGCCCAACAAGCTGTTCGAGTACGTGGCCGCGGGATTGCCCGTCGTGGTCGCCGACCTGCCGGAAACCGGGAGACTCGTGCGCGAGCGCGGGATCGGCTGGTGCGCCGATCCGGCTGATCCCGGGAGCGTCGCCGCAGCGCTGCGCGAGGCGCTTGCCCAGCACAATGACCCGGCGTTGAGACAGCGGCTGGATCAAGCGGCGGCTGAGCTGAGCTGGGAGCGGGAGAAGCGGCGCCTGCTGGCCGTCTACGACGAGCTCGCAGTAGACATCGCGCGCGCTGGGACGGCCCGCCGATGAGGCTGCGCATCCTCACCCACTACTACCCGCCCGAGGTCGGGGCGCCCCAGGTGCGCCTCGCGGCGCTGGCGCGGGGCCTAGCGCAGGCCGGCGCCGAGGTCACCGTCCACACCGGCTTCCCGCATTACCCGGACGGCGTGATCAAGCCGCCCTACCGCAACCGACCGCTCCAGGTGGAGCAGGTCGACGGCGTGCGCGTGATGCGCAGCTGGGTCTACGCCGCGCCCAATCGGGGCTTCGCCCGCCGGCTCGCCAACCACGCCTCGCTGGCGACCACGACGCTGGCTGCTGCACCCAGCGGCGGACCGGTCGACGTGCTGCTGGTCGAGACCCCGCCGCTGCTCCTGGCCGGCGCCGCGATCGCCTACGCGCGGGCGAAGCAGGCGCGGCTCGTGCTCAACGTCGCCGACCTCTGGCCGGATTCGGCCGTGGAGATGGGGACGCTCGGCTCACCACGGGCGATCGCAGCGGCGCGCCGGATCGAGCGGACGGCCTACCGCGAGGCGGCCGCGATCGCCTGCCCCACCGAGGGCATCTTCACGACGCTGCGGGCGCGCCCCGAGTCCGCCGCCAAGGTGGCGCTGATGCGCCCCGCCGTCGACCTCGCCCGGTTCGAGCCCACCGCCGCGGACCTTGGACGGGCCGTAGCACGTTCAAAATCCGCAGCGGCGAACGGAGAGCCGCTGGCCGTCCTCTACGCCGGCACGGTAGGCCTCGCGCACGGGCTAGGCACGCTGCTCGACGCGGCAGAGGAGGCCGGCCGGAGCAACGGGACCGGAACGAACGGTGGCACGCCCGCCCTCGCGGTGACGATCGCCGGCGACGGAGCCGAGGCGCCGGCGCTGCGCTCCCGCCTCGCGACGACGGGGCCGGCCGGCGTGCGCATGCTCGGCGCCGTCCCCGCCGACCGCATCCCGGGGCTCTACGCCGAGAGCGACGTCGCCGTCGTGATGCTGCGCGACCTGCCGATCTTCGAGGGCGCCCTGCCGACCAAGCTCTTGGAGGCGATGGCCGCCGGCCGCCCGGTCGTGCTCGCGGCCCGCGGCGAGGCGGCTCGCCTAGTCGAAGCAGAGGGATGCGGCCTCGTCGTCGAGCCGGAGGACCCCCGCGCCCTAGCCGCGGCGCTCACGACCCTGGCGGGCGACCCCGCGCGCCGAGCCGCGATGGGCGCCGCCGGCCGCGCCGCGGCCGAGCGCGAGTTCGGCCGCGAGGCATGGCTGCACCGCTGGCACGACCTGCTCGCCTCAGCCTGAGGCCGGATACGCCGATCAGCGGCGAACCAAGAGTAGGTCAGTTTTCGGTCCGGCAGTCGGGCACGTCGAAGTCGGTGTCGACGACTTCACCGCCGCCACCGGGCACGGCCCCGTTCCAGAAAGAGTTGGCCGAGCCGTAGTAGAGGTCGTTCCAGGGAGGCGAGTGGATCCGGTACCAGTAGCCATCCGGTTCGACCGACTGGATCTCGGGCGCGAAGAGGCGGCAGCTGACCTCGACGAACGCCATCGAGCCGATCGCCGGGCCCTGGCCCGATGCGTTGTGGGGATTGCCGAAGGTGGGCACGCCGAAGGCGCCGGCCTGCTCTTCGTGGGTGACGGGGGCCGGCGGCTGGCCACTGCGGTTGTAGCCACGGGCGAATGCCTGCAGCAGGGTCGATTCTTCGATCTGAGGCCCGGCGCCGTGCCAGAACGAGATCCAGTCCGCACCTTCGACTTTCGCCGGCGCCTGCCAGTAGACGAAGTACTCCTCGCCCACGCTGACCGGCACGTCGCCGATGTCGGCTCGGGTCAGGCCATAGTTGACGATCTCGGGAGTTGCGGTGGCAAGTATCCCGGTCGCGCAGTCAGGCGTTTCGCAGAGGCGCATCGTGACCGTCTGCGGCCCTACGGAGCCGCGCGGGCGTTTGGGGTTGCCGAGTACCACGCCGAGCTTGGTGATCGTGTCCGACGCCGCCTCGAAGGACTGGGAGCCGAAGGCGAAGGGGCCAGAGAAGGGCGCCGGGGGCGGCTTGCTGCCCCCGTAGTGGATGACGGCTCGGCGCGCCGGGCTTGGGCCGGCGCCCAGCTCTTCATAGCCCCGCACGATTGCCTCCATCCGCTCGCTGCCTTCGATCGTGGGCTGACCGGCGTGCCAGAAGGTCGACCAGACGGCACCGTGGGAGTTTTCCGGCGGCACCCACCTGAGGTAGTACGTCTCACCCGGGACGACGGAGACGTCGCCGACGTCGGCGCTGGTGAGACCGTAGTTGTTGACAGGCGGGCTGGCGCTTGCCAGCTCGGTGCCGGCGCAACTGGCGCTTTCGCACAACCGCATGACGAGATCGTCGGAGGGGGACGGCCCGACCGGCAGGTTCGGGTTGCCGACGGTCACCCCCAGGTAGGTGACGGTGTCGGTCGCAGCGACGAAGGACTGGTGGGCGAAGTTGAACCCGCTCGAGAACGGAGCCCGATCGCCGTTCGTGCCGTCGACGCTGGTAATCGTTTCCCGGTCGGCGGGCGGCCCGGGGGGCGGCGGCACAGGCGCCGGGCCGGTCGGGAAGGGTCCACCGCCGCCGAGGTCCATGGAGTCGACCTCGGCCGGGCAGCGCCGCGGCCGCTCCGCTCCCGGCCATAGACAGAGCACGCTTTTCACCGGTTCCTCGCCGCCGGCCCGGCGCAGCGTCACGAAGAGGCCGATCCAGCCTTTGCGGGTGATCTTCAGTAGGACGACTGCCGGGTTGAGTATCCACTGGCCGCGCATCTCCTTCGGCCTGACGAAGCGGCGAGTGGCCGGCCCGTCACCGGGGCAGCCGCTGCGGCAGCGGATCCGCACCCTGACCTTCTGGAGGTCGGTGCCGATCAGGCGCTTGAAGGTCCGCCCGACCCGCTCGTCGCCGCGCTTCAGGGTGTTCCCGAGCAGGAGTATCGGAGCCTCGTGCGGCAGCACGGGCAGCGCCCCGGTCTGCGCGCCGCCGGTCGAGGCGCCGCTGAGAAGGGCAAGGGTAAGGACGACGACAGCGAGCGCCCCGGCCAGAGGGCCGGCGAGGAGAGTGGGCGCGGACGACGGAAGCTTGTCCCTACTTGGCGATGCCAACGTCTTCTTCCGGCCCTTCGGTGATCGGCTTGCCGCCGCTCGGATCTTCATCCCCTTTGGCTGGTGGATCTGGGCCCGGCGCCGGCGTGGCCGCCGGCTCGCCGCCGGCTGCGGCCGGTGAGGCAGCGCTTTCTTCGCCGCCCGCTTCCCCTTCGAGCCCAGCGCCGTCCGGCATCGCCGGGGCCCCTTCGGTCCCC
>JBEVMR010000093.1:0-29484 GCA_040508545.1 Solirubrobacterales bacterium | reverse complement strand
CGAGCATGTCGGAATGAGGCGAGATGGAGCCCTCAAGTCCGCTGGTGGGGCACGCGGCCCCGGCCAAATGTGACCGGGGCCGCGTTGTAGCCCGCCGCTAGCCCTGCGCCGTAGCCGGCTCAGGCTCGCTGTGCTCGACCCGTGGCAGCCAGCCGAGCGCGCTCGGCAGATACCAGTTGCGGTCGCCGAGCAACTTCATCGCTGCTGGGAGGAGGATCGCCCGTACGATCGTCGCGTCGATCAGGATCGCCACGGCCAGGCCCACTCCCATCTCCTTCATGTCGATGATGCTGAGGGTGGCGAAGACGGAGAAGACCGCCACCATCACCATCGCCGCGCTGGTCACCGTGCCCGCGGTGGCGAGGATGCCGCTGCGGACCGCTTCGTCGCTGCTCATCCCCTTGTCGAACGCCTCGCGGACTCGGCTGAGGATCAGCACGTGGTAGTCCATCGAGAGCCCGAAGAGGATCACGAACAGGAACATCGGCAGCCAGGAGCTGATGCCTCCGTTGGAGTGGAAGCCCAGCAGCGACTCACCCAGTCCGTTCTGGAAGACCATCACCAACACTCCGTAGGCGGCGCCAACCGAGAGCAGGTTCAGCACGATCGCCTTGATCGGGACGACGATCGAGCGGAACGTGACCAGCATCAGGAGGAAGGCCAACCCGAGCACGAAGGCGAAGACGAGCGGCAGGCGCTGGGCCAGCTGATCGTTGAAGTCCTTCGACTGGGCGGCATCCCCGGTGACGTTGACGTTTGCTCCCTGCACGCCGGCGAACGCCGCCGGCACGACCTGCTCGCGGATCTGCTCCGTCGCCCGCGTCGCCGCGGCATCGCTGCCGCTGCCGACGGTGGGGATGTCGATCGCCGCGATGGTGTCATCGGCGCTGCGCGACACCGTCACCTCACCGGCGACCGCAGGGTCGGCCTCGGCGCCCCTGCGCAGATCGGCAATCGCCGTTGCGACCGGGCCCGAGCTGACGTCCTCGGCCTCGACCACGACCCTCGCCCCGGCCGCTTCGCCCGGGAAGGCCGCGGTGACGCGATCGTAGGTCTTGACCACGGGGATGTCCCGCGGCAGGTCGTCGGCCCCGCTGACGACCGTGTGCATGTTCAACGCCGGCAGAGCCAGCGCAACCAGCACTCCAGTCGAGGCGATCACGGCGATCACCGGGTGACGCATCACGCCGTCGATGATCCCGGCCCACATGGAGCGGCCGTGACGCCGCTCGCGCAGCCGCCCGACGAACGGGATCCGGCCCTTTTCGACCCGGTCGCCGAGCTTCGAGAGCACCGCCGGTAGCACAGTCAGCGAAGCGAACATCGCCACCGCGACGACCGTCATCGTCCCCACCGCGAACGAGGTGAAGGTCGGGTCGCCGCTGAGCAGCATCCCCGCCATCGCCGCGATCACGGTCAGGCCGGAGACGAGCACCGCCCGCCCCGAGGTCGCCGCCGCCGCTTCGAGCGAAGCAGAGGCCGTGCGTCCCGCTCGCCGCTCCTCGCGCTCACGGCGCATGTAGAAGAGCGAGTAGTCGACACCGACCGCGAGGCCGACCAGGACCACCACCGAGGAGACGTTGGGGTCCATCGGCACCAGCTGGCTCGGCAGCGCCAGCAGGCCGAGCGTCGCCGCCACCGAGCTGAAGCCGATCAGCAGCGGTACGAAGGCGGCGACGAGAGCGCCGAAGGCGACCAGCAGGATCAGCAGGGTGACCGGCAGCGAGGTCGTCTCCGCCTTCTTCAGGTCGTCCTTGAAGACCTTTTCCAGCGCCACGTTGGCACTGGCGCCGCCGAACTGCTCGACGCGGACGTCCGGGTTGCCCGCCTGGGTGGCCGCGGTCGCGGCGAGGCCGGCCTCGACCCTTTCTTCGGCCTGCTCAGCGTCGCCGGAGATCTGGAACTCGATCAGCGCGGTGTGACCGTCGGCAGACACCTGGCCGCCGTCGTCGGCCGGCGAGCTGATCTGTTCAACCGAGCCGACACGCCCCAGCCGCTGCGTCGCTTCGCCGACCGCGGCTTCGAACGCCGGGTCGGTTGCGGTCAAGCGGTTGCTCTGGACGAGCACCATCTCTTCGTTGGGGTTGAGCTTGCCGCGTTCGAGCGCCAGCTCGGCCTTCCCGGACTCGCCGGAGACGGCTTCGGCGTCGGTCAGCTGCTTCTGCCCGACCGCGCCGCCGATGATGATCGACACGACGACGAAGGCCAGCCAGCCGAAGATCGCCACCTTGCGATGGGTGGCGCTCCAACGTGCTGCGCGGGCTGCGATGTTGCTCTTTCTCGGTTGCATCTTGGTCCTCTCGGTCTGGATTGGATGGGACCGGTCGAGCTTCACATCGCGCAGGCGGCGTTCCAATGCGGCTTGCAGGCGTCTTCGGGGTACGGCTCTCCGCGCCAAAGGTGTGGCTGCCCGTACCCCCAGGCCGCTCTCGGTGAAGGACAATCGAGCGGTGCCCACGTCAGTCCTGATAGTCGACGACCATCCGAGCTTCCGCGCCAGCGCGCGGCGGATGCTCGAGGCGAGCGGTTACTCGGTGGTCGGCGAGGCGGCCGATGGCGAGGCGGCGATCGCCGCCGCTGGCGAGCTCGGTCCCGACCTGGTCCTGCTCGACGTGCAGCTGCCCGACCTCGACGGCTTCGAGGTCGCCGCGCGGATCGCCGCCCTGGCCGGTGATGCCCCGGCGATCGTCCTCACCTCCAGCCGCGACCGCTCCGACTTCGGCGAGGCGGTCGCCGAGAGCCCAGCCCGCGGCTTCATCGCCAAGAGTGAGCTGAGCGGCGAGACCTTCGCGGAGCTGACCGGATGAGCAGTCTGCGCCGCGCCCTGCTCGCGCTCGGGGTGCTCGCCTTCCTCGCCGGGATCGGCAGCGCCGCGCTGATCCTGACCAGCGACCACGCCAGCACCCGCGGCCTCGCGGCGGCGCTGATCGTGGCCGCGGGCTGGAGCTTCGCCGGCACCGGCCTCTACGCCTGGGACCGCCGGCCCAACAACAACATCGGGCCGCTGATGACCGCGGTCGGCTTCACCTGGTTCTTCCAGGCGCTGACGTCGTCGGGCGATAGCGTCGTCTTCGCGATCGGGATCCTCGGCGCCTCGCTCCCCTACGCGATCCTCGTCCACCTCCTGGTCAGCTTCCCCGCCGGGCGCCTCGAGAGCCGCTTCCAGCGCATCGTCGTCGCCGCGGCCTATATGACGACGACGGTCATGCAGCTGGCCTGGGCGATCTTCATCGACCCGGCCAAGCAAGGTGACTGCGACGGCTGCCCGGAGAACCCGATCCTGATCGAAGGGCACGAAGGGCTCGCCGACGTGATCAACGTCTTCCAGGTCTCGCTCGCCTCCTTCGCGATCGCCTCCACCGTGGTGATCGTCTACCTGCGCTGGCGCCGCAGCACGGCGGCGCAGCGCCGCGCCCTCACCCCGGTCGTCCTCACCGGCGCGGTCGCCTTCACGATCCTGCTGGCGCAGCTGATCCTCAGCGAAATGGGCATACCCCAGGCCGTCGAAGACGGCGCCTACATCGCCTCGATCGTCGTCTTCGCCACGCTCCCCTTCGCCTTCCTGCTCGGGCTGCTGCGCTCACGGATCGGCAAGGCCGAGGAGATCACCACCGCGCTCAGCGCCGAGAACGAGCAGCTGACCGCCGAGCTGCGGGCAAAGGTCGAGGAGCTGCGCGCCTCGCGGGCGCGGATCGTCGAAGCCGGCTACGCCGAGCGCCGCCGGGTCGAGCGCGACCTCCACGACGGCGCCCAGCAGCGGCTGATGGCGCTGACGATGAACCTGCGCCTGGCCCGCGACAAGCTCGCCAAGGACCCGACCGCGACGGCGGAGCTGCTCGACGAGGCCATGGGGGAGCTCGCTGCGGCGACCGCCGAGCTGCGCGAACTCGCCCGCGGAATCCACCCGGTCGTGCTCAGCGACCGCGGCCTCGCCGCGGCGCTCGGCGGCCTCGCCGAACGCTCGCCGGTGCCGGTTCGGATCATCGAGACGCCAGGCGAGCGGCTGCCGGCCCCGGTCGAGTCGGCGACCTACTTCGTCGTCGCCGAGGCGCTGACCAACGTCGCCCGCTACGCCAAAGCGGATGGGGCAAGCGTGCGCGTCGGCCGCGCAAACGGCGTGGTCGAGATCGAGGTCCGCGACGACGGCGTCGGCGGCGCCGACCTCGACGCCGGCACCGGCCTGCGCGGACTCGAAGACCGCGTCGCCGCGCTCGAGGGCAGCTTCACGGTCCGCAGCGGCCCCGGCGAGGGAACCACCGTCGAAGCGAGGATCCCGTGCGAGTAGTCGTCGCCGACGACTCGACGCTGCTGCGCGAGGGCCTCGTGCGGCTGCTCGAAGAGGCGGACATGGAGGTCGTCGGCCAGGCCGCGGATGGCGAGGAGCTGCTGCGCAAGGTCCGCGCCCACAAGCCCGACGTCGCCGTCGTCGACGTGCGGATGCCGCCGACCCACACCGACGAGGGGCTGCGGGCGGCGCGCGAGATCCGCGCCGAGCTGCCGGGGGTCTCGGTCCTAGTGCTCTCCCAGTACGTCGAAGTCGCCTACGCCCGCGAGCTCCTGGCCGAGAGCGCCGAGGGGCTCGGCTACCTGCTGAAGGACCGGGTCGCCGACGTCGAGGCGCTGACCGACGCGGTGCGCCGCGTCGGCACGGGCGGATCGGCACTGGACCCCGAGGTGGTCTCGCAGATGCTCGGCCGCCGCCGCGACGACGACCCGCTCGAGCAGCTGACGCCGCGCGAGCGCGAGGTGCTGGGCCTGATGGCGGAGGGCCGCTCGAACGGGGCGATCGCCGCCGAGCTGGTGGTCAGCGAACGCGCAGTCGAGAAGCACGTCACCGGGATCTTCTCCAAGCTCGACCTCGGCGCCAGCAACGAGGATCACCGCCGCGTGCTTGCCGTGCTGCGCTTCCTCGACCAGCCGGCCTGAAGGGCCCGCTCAGCCCAGTACGGGCTCTCGCGCGGTGTCCCCGGACGCGAGGCGCAGGTAGAAGGAACCCACGCCGGCGTCGCCGGTGAGGAGGTCGGGGCGGGAAGCGCCGGTTGCCGGGGAGATGTAGCTGCCGGGGCGGTCCGGGTCGCGGAGGCGCTGGAGCTGTGCGGCGCATTCGAAAGCGCTTTCCCGAAAGCGGGGAGCGTCCAGCGCGTTCTCGCATTCGAGCAGCAGGTGACCGTCGCCGGCGAGGCCGTGGCAGATTCCCGCCGCCGCCCGGTGGGGCAGTTCGCGCGCAGCGGTAAGCGCCGCCTGCTCGGCGGCTTGCAGATAGGCGGGCTCGGGCTCTAGGCGCGCCAGCCGCAGGAAGAACTGGCCCACTCCGATCGCGCCGTGGCATTGCCCCTGGAGCCGCATCGCATCGCCGTGAAGGCTCTCCCGCCAGCACCAGCCGCCATCCGGATGCGGTTGAGCCTCAGCCAGGAGAAGCTCCGCCGCCGCCCGCGCGACCCCGAGCGCGCGCTCATCGTCTGTCGCGGCCGCGAGCTCGACCAGCGCGAGCGCGATCCCGGCGGCGCCGTGGGCGAGGCCCAGGAGGGGCGCGCCGGGCGATCCGCCGGCGCGAGCGGGCGTCGGCCAGTGGCAGCCGGGGGCGCCGCGCGGGATCGGGCGGGCGGCGCGGACGAGCAGGTCGGCAATGTCGCGCGCCTCCCGAAGATAGGCCGGGTCGCCCGTCGCGGCTCCGAGTCGCACCAGGAAGACGACGAGCCCGGCGGCGCCGTCGTTGAGGTCGAGGCACTCGAGGTGGACCCCGCGAAGCCGGCGGGCTCGCAGCTCCGCGGCGACCGCGTACCCGGGCTTGCCGGTCAGCTCGGCTAGCCGGAGGAAGAACCAGCCCACGCCGGACTCGCCGCAGTAGAGCCCCGGTTCAGCCCGGCCCGAAGCCCAGACGGAGCCCGCCATCCAACGCGCCGCGGCCTCGGCGCCATCGAGGTACCGCGGCTCGTCGCAGGTCCCGCCGAGCTCGGCGAGGAACAGCGCGATCCCGGCGGCGCCGTGGTAGACGTCGGGGCTGCAGAAGGCGGCGCCATCTCCCCCGCTCGCCCAGCAGAGACCGCCGTCGCGCTCGATCGCGGACTCGCACAACGCATCGCCGACCTCGCGCGCCAGCGACAACCCCTCCACCGGCGGTGGCCCGGGGCCGTCTTCCGACCCGCCCGCGATCGCGACTTCGGGGCCCCCGGTCGAGTCGACTTGCTCCACCGCCCGTTCGAACGCGACCAGGCACTCGGTCATCGATGGGTAGCGATCCGCCGTCTCCCATCTGAGCGCACGGTCGATCACGCTCGCCAGCGCGTCGGGAAAGTCGTGACGGAAGCCGACCACCGACTCCCGCTCGACCGGCCCGCGAGCCCCATCGGCGCCCAACCCCGACGCGCGGAGCTCCCTCGGCGCACACACCAGGCAATGCATCACGGCGCCCCAGGAGTAGACGTCGTCGGGGGCCGACGGTGGCCCTCCGGCCCATTGCTGGGGGGAGCAGTAGCCGAGCGTTCCGAGGCCCCGCGGCACGTCGGTGCCGCCCTCCTCGTGTGCGATCCCGAAGTCGACCAGCCGGTATCCGCCGGACGGGGTCCCGATCAGGTTGGCGGGACTGCAGTCGCGATAGACCAGGCCGATCTCGTGGAAGTGCGCGAGCGCTCGCGCGCACTCGATGCCCACTCGCACTATCTCGGCTGGGGAAAATCCGGCAGCGCGGTGCTGGCGGTTCTCGATCTCGGCCGCGAGAGATCGTCCCTCGAAGTACTCGAGCGCGACGAAGAGGTTCCCGTCGAGCTCGAACCGACCGAGGTACTCGGGGAAGTAGGGGTCGCCGGCGTGCCGGGCGAGGAGATCCGCCTCGGCCATGCCCCATGCGGGAGCCAAGCGACCCTCGAAATCACCCCCGGCGTCCCGCCAGTACTCCTTCAAGACGCAGGCGCGGGGCGGCGATGACCCCACGTCGACAGCCTGGTAGACGCCGCCGCAGGCCGAGGTCGCCAGGACGTCGGCGATCAGGTAGCGCCCGCCCAGCGGAGGCTTGCGGGCAACCTCGCGCACGTATGCGCCGCGCGCCTCGAAGGGGTCGGAAACGCCGGGCGGGGGTGGGACGAAGTCGAGCTCGCGGCGATCCGGGAGGAGCCGGCCCGCGCCGTCGCGCAGGCCGCCGAGCGCGTCCGGGATCTCACTCCCCCCACCGTTCGATCGGGCCGACGGAGAGCTGAAGACGCCGTACCGGTAGTGGACCAGGCTGCGCGGCCGCAGGGGACGGTCGGTGGCGATACGGGGGCCCGGCAGGCCGTCCGTGGCCTCGTGCAGGGCCAGTGCGATCCGAACCGCCTGGTCCTCGTCAGACGGGTAGAGGGTGATGAACTTGCCGGCCTGGGGCGGCCCGTACCTGCCGTTGTTGAGCAACAGCAGCCGAAGGCGGGTGTTGACGACCTTGCAGCTGACGCCGGCCTCGAGGATCACCGGCAGGGCTCGCTCGAGAACTGGGACGGCGGACCAGGGGGTCGCGCTCACATGGACCTTCCAACCCTGGCTGGGCGCTGAGCCCGCGGCGAGGAAGTTGACGCTGAACGGCTTCCCGCGCGTCGCCCAGGGCATCTGCCGCTCGAGCAGCCGCCAGACCGGGTCCTCGGCCTCGGGTACGTCGATGGGAACTGCGTTTGAACGAGTGCTGGACTGGGTCAACCCCAGCAGCATTTGGTCCCGGACGTGGTCGCTTTGGTCGTTTTGCCCCCCGCGCCGAATTCATCGACAACCTCCGTGATCACCTTTTCGTCGAAGAGCGGCAGGGCCGCTTCGCCGAACATCGAGAGGTCGAGGTCGACGTCCGACTCGTACTCGGCCGTGCCGAGGAGCCGGCGGAGCGCATCCTCGTCCGCGCAGGACAGGGTGAAGAGCTCGGTCGAGCTGAGGTCGAGCTGGATGAGTGCCTTGACGGGCTCCTCTTTGAGGCGCGCGGCGAACCCCTCGTCGCTCGCGGCCTTGTCCATCAACTCTCGCAGCGCCTCCTGTGACATCTAACCCTCTCCCTTGGTTCGAAGTGTGGAACGTACTGCCTTTTGAGGACCATACAAGAAAATTAGAACAGTTACCGAGAGGCTTGCTCGATATGTAGATGAACGGTATGTTTGAACATATGTTCAAGTTGATCCGCTCATGACCGCCGCAACTTCTCCCGGCCGAGCTCCGGGCTCACGCGAGCGGATTCTCGAGGCTGCGCGAGCGGTACTCGCTCGGGAGGGCTATGCCGGGACGACGATGCGGGCGATCGGCCGCGAGGCGGGCGTCGCGGTCGGGCTGGCGAACTACCACTTCAACTCACGGCGCGAGCTGCTCGCCGACGTGATCGCCACCAGTCGCAGCCACTTCCTCGGCCTGGCGGAGACGCGGGTGCCCGACGCACCGGGGCCGCAGACGCTGCGGCGCATCCTCGAGATGACGCGCGGGCTCGTCGACGTGATGCCGGACTGGTACCGCGTCGGCGCCGATCTCGACGCCCAGGCGCTCCGCGACGACGACCTCGCCGCCCTGGCGGCGGCGAACAAGGACCGCGGGCAGGCCGACGCGCGCGCGTACTTCGAGACGGTGTGCAGGGCCTTCGACGTGCCCCCGCCGGAGGACGTCGAAGGCATCTCCGCTGCGCTGCTCGCCGCCTTCGACGGCCTCGCGGTGCGAGCGCTGATCGACCGCGACTTCGACGCCGTGCCCGCCTTCAAGGCACTCGAGCGAATGTCCGTGGCGACCCTGGCCCCGGAGCAGAGCCCGGTCGGGGACGAGTGGGACCTCGACCCCCTGTCCGGAGGCGATGCTCCCGGATCCGAGCGAGCCGACCGGTGACGGTGGGATCGAGAGGAGCGAGGCGGTGAAGGTTGCGCTGGTCGGATATGGAACGCGAGGCGACGTGCAGCCGTTCGTCTGCCTCGGCGCCGCACTGGCCGAGCGCGGGCACGAGGTGCGCGTGCTCAGCCCGCGCAACGGCTCCGCGATGGTGCGGGGAGCGGGGCTGGACCTGGCCGAGCTGCCCCTCGACGTCCAGGAGCTGTTCGCCAAGCCCGAGGCGCAGCGCATGCTCGCGGCTGGTCGCATCGGGGCCTTCTTCCGCTGGCTGGGCCGAGAGGAGAAGGCCTACCTGCACGACCTGCGCGCCGTGCTGATAGAGGGCACGCGCGAGGCCGAGGTGATCGTCTGCCACCCGCTCGTCGAGGACCGGTGCGCCGCGATCGGCGAGGCGCGCGGCGTGCGCGTCATCGCCGCCCACTTCTTCCCGGTCCTGCCCTCGCGCGCCTTCCCGTCGCCGTTCATCTCGCGGCGCAACCTCGGCCCGCTCAACCGCACGACCCACCGGGCGATGCTGCGCATGCTCTGGCGCCTCTCGCGCGAGGAGGTGGCGGAGATGCGCGACGAGCTCGGCCTCCCGCCCGCGCGGCGCTCGTACACGACGGCGATCTCCCAAGGCGAGGGAGACGCCCTTCTCGCCTACAGCCCGGCGGTGTTCCCGGTGCCGTCGGACTGGCCGCCGCAGGTGCGCTCGGTCGGTGCCCTGACCCCCTGGCCGGAGCTGCGGGCGCGCATCGGCGAGGCCGGGGTCCCGGTCGAGCTGGAGAGCTGGCTCGAGCAAGGCCCGCCGCCGGTCTTCCTCGGCTTCGGCAGCATGCCCGTGCTCGATCCCGAAGGGCTGCTGGAGACCGCCCGCAGCGCGCTTCGAGCCCTCGGCATGCGCGGCGTCGTAGGCGCCGGCTGGAGCGAGCTGCCGGGCGCCCGCGACGAGCTGCTCTTCACGCTCGGCCAGGTCGACCACCAGGCCCTGCTGCCGCGCTGCGCAGCGGCCGTGCACCACGGCGGCTCCGGCACCGCGCACGCGGTCTTCGCCGCCAGCACGCCGGGCCTGGTCTGCTCGGTCTTCGCCGACCAGCCGTTCTGGGGACACCGGGCCCGCGTGCTCGGGGTCGGCGAGACCTTCCCCTTCGCAAAGCTCGACGAGCGGCGGCTGACCGCCGGTCTGGACGCGGTGCTCGATCCCCGGGTCGCGGGCGCAGCCAAGGCGTTGGCCGCCCAGATCGCGCAGGAAGACCCGATCGGCGCCGCGGTCAGCGCTGTGGAGTCATGAGCCCCGCCGAGGCCGGCCCGGGGTTCGTCATTCGCTGACCCAGCGCTTGGCCTCCTCCTGCCCGTCGAGGTCGCGAATCAACACCTCACCGGGAGTCAGCCAGGTGAACATGTGCATCGCTTTGGCGACCCACTCGACGTCGGTGACGAGGGCGAAGCGCTTCCAGGCAGAGTGGTCGCGGAACCAGACCTGCATGCCGGTCTTGAAGTCCTCGGCCACGGCGCGCGCCTCGAGGCCGTCGAAGTCGGTGAGGACGAAGAGCAGGCGCAACTCGCCCGACTCGACCCCCTCGCGCAGCGCCGGCTCCAGCACCTCGGTGTAGTCCTCCTTGCTGAGCTTGCCCGAAGCCCGCAGCCCCACGGTCCCGGCGGGCATCCCCTCAATCCGCTCGATCATCACTCGCCCTCGAGGGTGGCCTCGACAGTGATTTCGATGTTGCCCTTCAGGGCCTGGGAGATCGGGCAGTTCTCGCCGGCGCCGCTGGCGGCTTGCTCGAAAGCCGCCTGGTCGATGCCCGGGACGTTGCCTCGCACGACGAGATGCGACGACTTGACGCCCTCGCCGGGGACGAACGCGACGGTGGTGCTCGCCTCTAGCCGCTCGGGGGCGTTACCCACCTGAGCGAGCTCGTGGGAGAGCGCCATGCAGAAGCACGACGTGTGCGCCGCCGCGAGCAGCTCCTCGGGGCTGGTCGTACCGGCGGTCCGCTCCGTGCGTGCCGGCCAGGTCACCTCGATCTCGGGCAGGGCACCACTGGCGACGCTCGTAGTCCCACGTCCACTCGCCAGGTCGCCCTCCCACACCGTCTTTGCGTTGCTCTCCGCAGCCATGCCGTCTCCTCTCGTAGTTCGCGCCCTTCGACCGAGGCTATACCGACACCTCAAGTGTTTCTCCCCGCGACCGATACGGCGAGGAAGCCCGAGCGAGGAGGAACAGTGATCTACGTCGTCTATGCCCTGGTGGCCGTCATCGGAACCGCCGCCCACCTCTGGCGCCGTCCCGCCGACCGCGCCACGGACCGGGCGATCGAGGTCGCGCTGATCTGGTGGATCGTGGTCACGATCGGGGTCGCCGGCATCGTCGGCGCCGGCTTCCACCTCTTCGACGGGCCTGCCATCGCCGAGGAAATCGGCTTCACCCGCGGCGACGGCGGCTTTCAGACCGAGGTCGGTTTCGGCGACCTGGCGCTCGGCGTCATCGCCGTGCTCGCGATCTGGTTCCGCGATCGCTTCCTGCTCGCGGTCGTGATCGTCGCCGCTATCTCCCTCTGGGGGGACGCCTATGGGCACATCCACCAGGCCGTCGTCAACGACAACCACGACCCGGACAACACCGGCCCCGTGCTCTACGCGGACATCCTCTTCCCCCTCGTCGCCATTGCCCTCTACGCCGTTCGCGAGCGGCTGCGAGGCGCATAATCATCAGGCGATGCATGAGACCGCCGCCGAGCTGGAGCAGCTGCAACGCCTCCTCGACAGGAGCTACGAGCGCGCCGGCGCCCATCTGCGGGGGATCTGGGGCGGCGACTCGCGGCTCGACGCCCAGAGCCTCGCCGATGAACTGCCCGGCGTGCAGGTCCTCGACCTCGCCACGGTCCCGCGGCTCAGAGACCTTCCTGGTCATCGCCCACGGCGAAGCGATCGAGACCGATCCGAGGGGACCGGATGCCGGCGGGTTTGCCGACTACGCCCGCGAGACCTACGACTTCGACTGGGACGCCGCCCACCCCGGCGCTCCCTACGCCGGCATAGAGGCGAAGACGCTTCTGGCCTTCAAGCGCCGCTGATTTCGAAGCCATGTCGATTTCGGCGACCGTCGTTCGTCGTAGTGGGTAAAGGCGGGAGTATCGGGCACACCGACTTCCGCGAAGACGACCGAAAGGACAGCGAGATGAGGGTCATGGCGATCGTGAAGGCGAGCAAGGACTCCGAGGCCGGCGTGATGCCGAGCGAGGAGCTGCTGGCCGAGATGGGCAAGTTCAACGAGGAGATGGTCAAGGCCGGCGTGATGCTGGCCGGCGAGGGGTTGCACCCGAGCTCGAAAGGGGCGCGGGTCAGCTTTGGCGGCGATGGCGAGCGGACTGTGATCGACGGCCCCTTCGCCGAGACGAAGGAGTTGATCGCCGGCTACTGGTTGATGCAGGTGCGCTCCTTCGACGAGGCGGTCGAGTGGATCAAGCGCTGCCCCAACCCGCACCACGAAGAGGGCGAGATCGAGATCCGCCAGGTCTTCGAGGCCGAGGACTTCGGCGAGGAGCTCACGCCCGAGCTGCGCGAGCAGGAGGAGCGCGTCCGGGCCCAGGCGGAGCAGAACCAGTAGCACCGCGGACGGCGCGGCGGGCACGACGATGAGCGAGCAGGACGCCCGCCGCGCGATCGACGCGGTCTGGAGGATCGAGTCGGCGCGGCTGATCGCCGGGTTGGCGCGGATGACCGGCGACGTCGGGATCGCCGAGGATCTGGCCCAGGACGCGCTCGTCGTCGCACTCGAGCAATGGCCGCGCACGGGCGTCCCCGACAACCCCGGCGCCTGGTTGATGACGACGGCGAAGAACCGCGCGATCGACCGGCTGCGGCGCGGCGAGATGGCGGCCCGCAAGCAGGAGGCGCTGGGCCGGGAAGTCGAACTGCAGGCACCGCTGGCGCAGCTAGACCTCGCCGCGGCAGCCGATGACGAGATCGAAGACGACCTGCTCAGCCTGATCTTCACCGCCTGCCACCCCGTGCTCTCAACCGAGGCGCGGGTGGCGCTGACGCTGCGCCTGGTCGGCTCGCTGACCACGGCCGAGATAGCCCGCGCCTTTCTCGCCAAGGAGTCGACGGTGGCGCAGCGGATCGTCCGCGCCAAGCGGACGCTGGCCGAGGCGCGAGTGCCGATCGAGGTGCCAGGGGCGGCCGAGCGCGAGCAGCGCCTTGCCTCGGTGCTGGAGGTGATCTACGCGATCTTCAACGAGGGCTACGCGGCGAGCGCCGGCGAAGACTGGATCCGCGCCGACCTCTGCGAGGAGGCGATGCGGCTGGGTCGGATCCTCGCCGGGCTGGCCCCGAACGAGCCGGAGGTGCTGGGCCTGGTGGCGCTGATGGAGCTGGGGGCGGCACGCTTCCCAGCGCGGACCGGCCCATCGGGCGAGGCGATCCCGCTGCTCGAGCAGGACCGCACGCGCTGGGACTTCGTCCTGATCGGCCGCGGCTTGAAGGCGCTGGAGCGCGCTGAAGCGCTCGGCCGGCCGCTCGGCCCCTATGCGCTGCAGGCTGCGATCGCGGCCTGCCACGCGCGGGCGCGGGTGCCGGAGCAGACCGACTGGGCGCGGATCGTCGCCCTCTACGACGGCCTTGCCGCGATCACCGGCTCACCGGTGGTGCAGCTGAACCGCGCCGTCGCGGTGGGCATGGCGTTCGGCCCCGCGGCCGGCCTCGAGCTGCTCGACGGACTCGCCTCCGAGCCCGCTCTCGAGGGGTACCACCTGCTGCCGGCCGCACGCGGCGAACTGCTCGAGCAGCTCGGGCGCGAGGAAGAGGCAAGCGCCGAGTTCGCCCGCGCCGCCGCGCTCAGCGGCAACGAGCGTGAGCGGGAAGTGCTGCAGGGGCGCGCCGCGGGGCGGCGCTAGTACCCCTAGATCTAGGGGAGATTCTCGAAGCTGAGGTCCCAGCCTTTGGCTTCGAGCTGCGGACCGCTTAGCTCGGTGAGATTGTAGGCGCGGTCGCAGGTGGAAATGCTCGTGACTACATAGGTGCCAAGCGGTGCATCTTTCTCGAAGATCCTTGCCGCCCGCAGCACACCGTCAGAGTCGTCTCCCGACAACCAGATGAGCCCAGTGGCGACTTTCTCATAAGACGGTTCCGCCACTGATCGATAGGTGAGCCACAGGCTGCAGCTTTCTCCTGGGTCGATGCCGGACAGATCATCTCCGAGACGAGCATCGAAGGCGATCGAGTCCCCTTGTGATGAGTGGATGACTTGCGGCGAAATCGTGAGGCCGAGGATCTGCGGCGGGGTGAGGTCGCCGGCGCCGCTCTGGGTGAACCCAAGCGGGAATCCATCCGCCTCCAGTTCAGAGCGCTCCCAGTAGTGAGTGGTGTTGCCGGCATGATCACTGAGATGGAGGTCGTCGAGCTCCCACTGCCCGGGGGCGGCATGCCTGGGGAGCGAAATCTCGTAGACCCATTCGCCGTCGGGAGAGGTACCGCGCACGCGTGGCACCGCAAAGCCATAACCCGAGCCATTGGGCAGTTCGAACCCCCCGCCAATGGTGCCGACCCCGGATAGATCATCGGTCGCCAGGATCGTCATCTTCACCGTCTTCGGACCGCCGCTCGTATCGACCACCGTTGGCGAGAAGGTCAATGCGGTTATCTCAGGAGCAGTGTTGTCCGGCCCGACATAGACCTCCAGTTCTCGGCCGTAGCCGAAGTTGCCCGAATCGAGCTCCGAGTCTCCAAGGCTGGTCATCTGCC
The DNA here is from genome assembly GCA_040508545.1 of Solirubrobacterales bacterium. Lineage (GTDB taxonomy): Bacteria > Actinomycetota > Thermoleophilia > Solirubrobacterales > 70-9 > VRUE01. Next base: position 14,946 of record JBEVMR010000093.1, on the reverse strand, counting down.
CACCGGCATCAACCACGGTCACACGATCGACCCAGTAGGTGCCCGGAGCGCTGGATGCCGTCAGGGTCGTCGCCCCGAGGAATTCAAATTCGAATTGGTTTGCCGCAACCAACTGAATCTCCCGCGCAAACCCGCCGGGGCCACGAATCTCAACCTGAGCTGAGGCGATTGGGCCGTCGTCGAGCACCCAAATTTCGGCATTGAGGGTAATCGCGCCTTTCGTTATGTCAGCGCTAGGTGGCGAAATGCCGACTCCGCGAACGACCGGGAACTTGTTGACGTAGCCGGTACATGGCCCTGGTCCCACCAGACACGGCCTGGATTGGAAAGGTGGCCTTCTCGAACCTCGCCGCAGAACGCGACAGTTGTAATAGCGGTCCCTTTGGTTTATCCCCAGGCACGAGTTCGAGCCCACCCCCCCGCGAAGCTCGTCCCCACCGGGGCCACCATTCAGTCTGTCATCGCCCTTGCCCCCGATCACCCAGTCGTCTCCCTTGCCACCGAAGAGGCGGTCATTGCCAGCGCCGCCGACAATGCGATCGCTGCTTCCGAGGCCTTTGATCGTGTCCGCCCCACCGCGCCCGCAGATCACGTCACGAGCCGCCGATCCCGTCAGGTGATCGGAGCGAGCGGATCCTACGATCGTGCAAGCGGGGGCATCTGCCTTTGCGGAAGCCGACACGGCACACACCATGGCGACCAGGGCGCCAACGCCCAGCCCGACCAACTGCCCCACCCTGCTCTGATTACCGGCCACGAAGAAACAAAGGGTACTTAGCTGCTGACGAGCTCATGCCCGGCCAGCTCAGCTCCCGGCCGGCGCCCAGACCGGCGCTCGGCCCAGGAACTGCTCGCCGAGAGGCTGCGGATGCTTCGGGTCGTCGAGCCGGATGCGCACGAAGCCTGGGCGTTCGCCGCTCCTCGCGACGGCGATGATCGAGCCTCCCGCAGGGGAGAAGGCCGGTTCGTCGTAGCCGACGCCGCGGGGGAACTTGCGGCCGCCGCGGGGCCCACGGTTGGTGAGGGCGCCGAGGCGGGCGCCGTTCGCGCGCATCGTGAAGACGTCAGCGGCGACGCCGGGGCCGACGCTGAAGGCGATGACGCGGCCGGAGGGGCTGAAGTCCGGATCGAAGGCTTCCTGCCCGCTCTCGAAGCGCGGAGTCAGGTCGCGTCGGTGCGAGCCGTCGGGCCGTATCGAGCAGATGTGATTGTTGCTGTACTCGATGCCCTTGCGTATGTAGTTGGCGCACTCGAAGACGATCTGGCGGCCACTCGGGGAGACAACCGGGGCACGCTCGTCGGCGTGGCTGGCGGTGATGCGGCGCAGGCCGGTCCCGTCGATACCGACCGAGAAGAGGTCGCCGAGGCGGGCGAAGACGATCCGCTGACCGGACGGGTAGAAGCTCGGCTGGACGTCGCCGCCGAAGCCGCTTCCCCCGTCGGTCAGCTGCCTGAGCCCACTGCCGTCGACGCCGATGACGAAGATCCCGGAGGCCGTTTCACCCGGCCCTTCGCGGACCCTGCGCGAGAAGACGACTAGGCGGCCATCCGGCGAGACCTGTGGGTAGAGGTCGAAGCGGTCCGTGGTGATCTCGGTTGCCGAGGCGGGCAGGTCGGGGTTGAAGGCCCGCAGGCCGACCGCCGCATAGGAGCGCTTGGGCTGTCCCTGCACGAGACCCGCGTAGAGAACCGGGCCCTCGCGACCGGGCCAGGCGGCGTCGGCAAGCGGAACTCCGCCGGCGATCATCATCAGGAGCGCAGCGAGGATCGCGATCGGGGTCAGGCGAGCAGGGTGCAGGGTCTGGGACCTCATGGAGCAAGGGTGACAGCGCATGGTGGCCCGGACCGGGACAACCTCGCCGTCTCAGCTGGCGTCGAGTGCTCGCGCGCCCCGCTCGATCGCCTCGGCGTAGGCGCCGTGGAGAGTGCTCGACGGCGGGCGGATGGCGATGCCGTAGGCCTGCCGCATCGCCGTCGCCAGGGCCTGCTTGAAGGTCCGGCCATGCCAGGCATGAGCCTCCGCGGCGCGGCCTACGTGCAAGTGGACCAGCTCGTGGAGGAGCGTCTCCCGGATGTCGCCGGGGCGGATCCCGGGATAGGCGGTGACCTGGAGGCGGAACTCGGTGGGGACCGCGAAGCCGAGGCGGTTCGGGCGCTTGCTGGCCCGCCGCACCTTCAGCTCGGGCCTCCGCGCCGCGAGCGGGCCGTCGGCGAAAACCGGCAGCGCTCGCAGCCGCTCGAGCTCCTGGTCCAGCGCCACTCCGGCGACCAGGTAATAGGCGCGGCCTCGTCGCTGAGGAGCGGCGGCCCGGTGGCCGCTCTTTGGAGCCCGTCGCAGGAACTTGGTCACCATCAAGAGCAGAGTCTTCAGTTGGTCACGGACGGCTATGGTCGATACCTGATCAGGTATCGTATCGGCATGGAGCCCCCCAACACGCTCGTACGCGAGCTGCGCGTTGCCGCCGGTCTCTCCCAGCGCGCGCTGGCCCGCCGGGCCGCCACGTCGCAGCCGGCCGTCGCCCGCTACGAGCGCGGCGCCGCGACGCCTTCCTGGGAGACGCTCCAGCGGCTCGCCGGGGCATGCGGGCAGCGGCTGAGGATCAGCGCCGAAGCAGTGCCCGACCCACACGACGTCGAGCTGGCCGGCTTGCTCCTCCGGCTCACGCCCGAGCAGCGCCTCCGGGCGCTGCGGCGCTATGCCCGCCTGCACGAGCTCGCGCGGAGGCAAGGGTGACCGAGCTCGACCCCGAGAGACTCCTCCGCTCCCTGATCGACCACGGGGTCGAGTTCTGCGTGATCGGCGCAGTCGCCGCCTGGCTGCAGGGCAACCCGACCGTCACGCTCGACCTGGACGTGATGCCCCGGCGGGAGCTCGACAACGCCGAACGCCTTGCGGCGGCGCTGAACGCGCTGGGGGCCCGGCCGCACGGCCATGAGGCGGGGACCGACCTGGAAGGGGCCGACTTCCTCGGCTGGAGATCGCAGCGCTTCGACACCGATGCCGGTCCGCTGGACGTCATTCCGCGCGCTGCCGCAATCGGCGGCTTCGAGGACGTCGCGACGATCGAGCTGGCGCTCGGCGAGATCTCCGTCCGCGTGATCACGATCGACGAGGTGATCGCCTCCAAGGAGAAGCTGGGGCGACCGAAGGACACCGCCGCTCTCCCGGCCCTCTACGCCACGCGCGAGGCGCTCCGCCGGAAACGCAAGGGGAAAGGCTGACTGCTCGGCGCGGCAGCGTCCCTGCCGCCCGCGGGGCATGACATCCTGACCGCGAATTTGGGCCCCTCTCGCGAACATCGCCGGAACAGCTAGATGGCTTGGTGGGAAGCGATCCTGCTCGGCGCGGTCGAGGGGTTCACCGAGTTCCTGCCGATCTCCAGCACCGGGCACCTGACGATCCTCGAGCGGGTGCTGGGGTACTCGACCACCGACCCCGACATCACCGCCTTCACGGCGATCATCCAGGTCGGCGCCGTTGCCGCCACGCTGCTCTTTCTCCGCCACGACATCTCCAGGATCCTCGTCGCCTGGGTGCGCGGGCTGAGGAGTCCCGAGCAGCGCACGGCCCGCGATTACCGCTTCGCCTGGGCGGTGATCCTCGGCTCGCTGCCGATCATCGTCGTCGGCCTCGCCTTCAAGGAAGAGATCGAGACGACGCTGCGCAGCCTCTGGTTCGTCGGCTCGGCGTTGATCCTCTGGAGCGGCGTGATGTGGTTCGCCGACAGCCGCGCCACTCAGGAGCGCCACGAGGACGACGTGACCTGGCGCGACACGCTGATCATCGGCATCGTCCAGTGCCTGGCGCTGATCCCCGGCGTCTCGCGCTCGGGGGCGACGATGTCCGCCGGCCTCCTGCGCGGCATCGACCGCGTCGCCGTGACCCGGCTCTCCTTCTTCCTCTCGATCCCCGCCCTGACCGGGGCCGGGATCCTGCAGACGGTCGACGAGTACGGCAACATCTCGGCCGGCGTCGGCTGGGGGCCGACGATCGTCGCCACCCTGGTCAGCTTCGTCGTCGCCTTCTTCGCCGTCAGCTGGCTGCTGCGCTACATCGCCCGCCACACCTACTCGATCTTCATCATCTACCGGGTCGGGCTCGGCGTGCTGGTGCTGGCGCTGGTCGGCAGCGGCGCGCTGGCGCCGACGTGAGAGCGCGCGCCCGAGCCGGCCCAGTCCCTCCTAGAGCCAGCCGGACCGCTTGAAGCGCCGGTAGAGCAACGTGCAGACGATGGCGATCAGGACCAGCACAGTGGGATAGCCGAAGCGCCACTCCAACTCCGGCATGTACTCGAAGTTCATCCCGTAGATGCCGGCGATCATCGTCGGCACGGCGAGGATCGCCACCCAGGCGGAGATCTTCCGCATGTCTTCGTTCTGGCGCACGGAGACCTGGGTGAGGTTGGCGTGCAGGGCGCTGCCGAGCAGCTCGCGAAAGGCGGCGATCCGCCCCTCCACCCGCCGCAGGTGATCGTGGACGTCGCGGAAGTACTCGCGCAGACCGTCGGGGACGACCGCGAAATGACCGCGGACGATCTCGTCGACAGCCACCGAGAGCGGTGCCGCCGCTCCGTAGAAGTCGAGCACCTCGCGCTCCAGCTTGTAGATCCGCTCGGCCGGATTGTCGCGGTCCCCAGAGAAGACCTCGCGCTCGACCTCCTGCACGTCGACGTCAACCCCCGTGGCGGCCACTTCGTAGTTGTCGACGACGTGATCGAGGATCGAGTAGAGGGCCATGCCGGGACCGTGCCGGAGCAGCTCCGGGCGGCGCTCGATCCGCTCCCTGACCGAGCGCAGGTTGCCCTCGCCGTGGCGCACGGTGATGATGAAGCTGGGGTTGACGAAGATCATCAGCTCGCCGATCTCGATCACCTCGTCGGGATCGACGTAGTTCGCGGTCTTGACGACGACGAAGAGGGTGTCGCCATAGAGCTCGACCTTGGGGCGCTGATGCGCGTTGATCGCGTCCTCGACCGCGAGCTCGTGCAGGTCGAACTCGCGCGCAATCGCCTCGAACTCCTCCTCGGTCGGCTCGAAGAGACCGAGCCAGGCGAAAGTGCCGTCGTTGCGGGCGGCCTCGACCGCCTGCTTGAAGTCGAGGTCGTCGCCACAGCGAAGCCCGTTTTCGTAAGCGGCGCAGTTGACGATCATCGCCCCGAGTATCGCCTCTGGCGACGCCGGAACCGCCTCTCAAGCGGCGCCGGCGCCGTTCCTGGCGGTGACGAAGCGCCCGTCCTCGGGATCGGGGCGAAGGATCAACACCTCGGCCGGAGCCTTTTCGAGCAGCCAGACGAGATCGTCGCCCGAGAAGCCGGCGCCGATCTCGGCCGTGGCCGGGACGACGACGCGATCGAAGCTCTCACGGCCCAGCAGCCGCTCCAGCGCGTGGCGGTAGGAGCGGCCGCGCTCGATCCGGGCATCGACCTGCACACCCTGGGCGGCGGCGCGCTGCTCGATCGCCTCGAGCATCGGCATCGCTTTCGCCGCCTCGGCCGGGATCGAGCAATCGAGGGGCAACCGCTTCGGCACGGCGGCCAGGTAGGCCGGCATCAGCGTCGCCTCCTCCGCCCGCGCCAAGCGCAGCGCCGCGTCGACAGCACGGCGGGAGATCGAGGCGCCGGTAAAGGGCAAGAGGATCTGGTGGATGGCCTCGGGCTGCTCGGAGCGGCGGCCGCGCAACCGCGAGCGGGCGATCAGGTAGCCGCCGATCAGCCCGAGGACCAGCGCGACGCCGATCAGGATCCGCTCGAGGCTCACTCCGCCCCCTCCTTCAGCCCGCGGTGAGCGACGATCCGCACGTCGACGCCCGGCGGGGTTGCCTCCATCAGGCGCAGGGGCAACGGCTCCCGCAGCCTCGCCAGGCCACGGCGGGGACGTGACTCGCCGACCATGATGTAGGTGGAGCCGCGCTCGCGGACTATCCGCGCGGCGCCGTCGACGAGGCTGTCGTTCTCCTCGATCAGGAAGTTGGCGCCGAGTACCGAGGCGAGGTGACGCAGCGCGGTCACCTGGCGCTCGACCTCCCCCTCGATCGGCTGGTTCGGCGGCTTCACCCAGAGCAGGTCAAGCTCGGTGCCGAGCCGCTGCGCCGAGCGCCAGGCCCGCCGAACCAAACGCTGCGAGGAAGGCTGGGGACGGACCAGCGCCAGCAGGCGCTCCCCCACGGCCTTCGGGGCTTCCGCCGCCACCCGCTCCTCGCGCGTGCCGAGCGGCTGCTCGACCGTCAACCGCTTCGCCTCGACCTCCTGCGCCACCTGGCGCAGCGCGACCTCGCGCAGCGCCAAGAGGTTCTCGACGGTGAAGAAGTTGTCCAACGCCGCCTGAACATTCTGGCCGGGATAAACCTTCCCCGCCCGCAGGCGGGCGATCAACGCCTGCGGGGTGAGGTCGATCAGGACCACCTCGTCGGCCTCGCCGAGCACTGCGTCGGGAATCGTCTCCCGCACGCGGGTCCCGGTCAGCTCGGCGACCTGGTCGTTGAGCGACTCGAGGTGCTGGACGTTGACGGTCGAGAAGACGTCGATCCCCGCCGCCAGCACGTCGCGCACGTCTTCGTAGCGCTTCGGATGCTCGGCGCCGGGCGCGTTGGTGTGGGCCAGCTCGTCGATCAGCGCCAGCTCGGGGGCGCGCGCCAGCAGCGCCGGCAGGTCCATCTCCTCGAGCTCCGTGTCCCGATAGGTGACGCGCCGGCGGGGCACCGTCTCCAGCCCCTCCGCCATCGCGGAGGTCTCGGGCCTCCTGTGGGGCTCCATGTACCCGATCGCAACTTCGCGCTCTGCTTCGGCTTCGGCGTGTCCCTCCTGGAGCATCCGGTAGGTCTTGCCGACTCCGGCCGCCATGCCGATGAAGACCTTGAGCTGTCCGGAACCCATCTCATGCACCGAGGAGATTGTGGATCACCAGGTCGATCAGCTTGATCCCGACGAAGGGGACGATCAGGCCGCCGAGGCCGTAGACCAGCATGTTGCGGCGCAGCAGCGCAGTGGCGCCGATCGGCCGGTAGCGGACGCCGCGCAGGGCCAGCGGCACCAGCAGCGGGATGACCAGCGCGTTGAAGACGATCGCCGAGAGGATCGCCGAGAGCGGCGTGCCCAGCGACATGACGTTGAGGTCGTCGAGTGGGCCGCGTTCGCCCGGGTTGGCGGCGTAGGTGAAGGCGAAGATCGCCGGCAGGATCGCGAAGTACTTGGCGACGTCGTTGGCGATCGAGAAGGTGGTCAGAGCGCCACGGGTGATCAGCAGCTGCTTGCCGATCTCGACGATCTCGATGAGCTTGGTCGGATTGGAGTCGAGGTCGACCATGTTGCCCGCCTCGCGCGCCGCCTGGGTGCCGGTGTTCATCGCGACGCCGACGTCGGACTGGGCCAAGGCGGGAGCGTCGTTGGTGCCGTCGCCCGCCATCGCGACCATCCGGCCTTCTGCCTGGTGGCCGCGGATCAGCTCCAGCTTCTGCTCGGGCGTGGCTTCTGGCAGGAAGTCGTCGACGCCCGACTCCTCGGCGATCTTCGCTGCGGTGAGGCGGTTGTCGCCGGTCACCATCACCGTGCTGATCCCCATCCGGCGCAGCTCGTCGAAACGGGCGCTCATGCCCTCCTTGACGATGTCCCTGAGATAGACGACCCCGAGCACATGGTTGTCGCGACAGACGGCGAGCGGGGTGCCGCCGTCGCGGCCAATCAGGTCGAGCTGCTCCTGCAGATCGGCGGGTGGGCGGCCGCCCTGCTGCTCGACGAAATGGATGATCGCGTCACCGGCGCCCTTGCGGTACTGGTTGCCGTCGACGTCGACGCCACTCATCCGCGTCTCGGCCGAGAAGGGGACGAAGCGGGCCTCGTGGGACTCGAGCTGGCGCTCGCGGATCCCGTGCTCCTTGGCGAGAACGACGATCGAGCGGCCCTCCGGGGTCTCGTCGGCAAGCGAGGAGAGCTGGGCCGCCTCGGCCAGCTCGGGCTCCTCGATCCCCGGCATCGGGATGAACTGGGTTGCCTCGCGGTTGCCGAGCGTGATCGTCCCGGTCTTGTCGAGCAGCAGCACGTCGACGTCGCCCGACGCCTCGACAGAGCGGCCGGAGAGGGCGAGGACGTTGTGGCGCACCAGCCGGTCCATGCCGGCGATGCCGATCGCCGAGAGCAGCGCCCCGATCGTGGTCGGGATCAGGGCGACGAGCAACGCAATCAGGGTCACCACCGAGGCATCGGTGCCAGAGAAATCGGCAAACGGACGCAGCGAGACGACGACGGCGAGAAAGACGAGGGTGAGGCCGGCGAGGAGAATGTTGAGCGCGATCTCGTTCGGCGTCTTGCGCCGCTCCGCACCCTCGACCAGGGCGATCATCTTGTCGAGAAAGCTCTGGCCGGGCTCCTGGGTGACCTCGACCATGATGCGGTCCGAGAGCACGCGGGTGCCGCCGGTGACGGCGCTGCGGTCGCCGCCCGACTCGCGCACCACGGGCGCCGACTCGCCCGTGATCGCCGACTCGTCGACCGAGGCGATGCCCTCGATCACCGTGCCGTCGCCGGGGATCGTCTCGCCCGCCACGACCACGACCACGTCGCCGCGTCGCAGCTCCGAAGCCGGCTTCTCGCCACCGTCGCGCAGGCGGGCCACGGTCTCGGTGCGCATCGAGCGCAGCGCGTCGGCCTGAGCCTTGCCGCGGCCCTCCGCCAGCGCCTCGGCGAAGTTGGCGAAGACGACGGTGAGCCAGAGCCAGACGCTGATCCAGAAGGCGAACCAGGCGGGCTCGTCACCGCCGCCCAATGGCGGGCCGCCGAAGACCTGGATCAGCCAGCCGACGGTGGTGACGGCGGCGCCGATCTCGACCACGAGCATCACCGGGTTGTGGAGCTGGTGCCTGGGGTCGAGCTTGGCAAGCGAGTCGATCACGGCCCGCAGCACGATCGCGCGGTCGAACAGCGAGCGGGGGCGGTTGCGGAGGGTCTCGTCGGTCATCTCACTGCCTCCTCGTCGAGGGCGAGGTTGAGCTTCAGCACGTTGACCCCGGGCTCGCCGAAGAGCGCCAGGAAGCGGCCTACGGTGTGCTCGGAGACCAGGTCGAGGACACGCTCCAGCGGCAGGCGGCGGACCTCCGCGACCCGGCGGGCCTGGATGCGCGCGTTTGCCTCGGAGATGTGCGGGTCCACGCCGGAGGCCGAGGTGGTGACCGCGTCGACGGGCACGTCGCCCCTGGTGAGACTCGGGTCGTAGGGCCGCTCCAGCTTCAGGTAGCCGGCGAGCCGTTCCTCGAAGAATTCGGACAGTTCCCTGTTGTTCGGCCCGAGGTTGTTGAAGTAGGTGACGTCGGCGCTGTATTCGGTGACCGAGGGCCGGCCCTGGAAGTAACGCGGCAGGCCGCGGAAGTCCTGGCCGATCAGCTCTGAGCCGACGAGCTTGCCGTCGACCTCGATCCTGCTGCCGTTCGAGGCGCTCGGGAAGGCCAGCTGCGAGACGCCGGTCGTCAGCAGCGGGTAGGCGAGGCCGAGGAGCAGCGTCAGGGAGACGATCGCGAGCGTCGCCGTGGTCAGGTCTTTTCGCAGCTGGCTCATCTCAGAAGAGCTGGTCGGTCAGTCCCTGCACGACCGGGCCGAGCAGGAAGGCGGGGAAGAAGGTGAGTGCGGCGACGATCACGACGACCGCGATCAGCAGGACGACGAAGGTCGGAGAGTCGGCGCGGAAGGTGCCGGCGCCGGCTGGGGCGATCCTCTTGCCGGCCAGCGAGCCGGCGACGGCAAGCGCCGCGATCATCGGCAGGAAGCGGGAGACGAGCATCACCAGGCCGCCGAGCAGGTTGGCGAAGCTGAACGCTTCCGCGCCGGCGTTGCCGGGCGCGTTCGGCTGCAGGAAGCCGGTGTAGCCAGCGAAGGCCGAGCCGTTGTTGTTGGCCTGCGACATGTAGGCGTAGAGCGACTCGGAGAAGCCCTGCGGGCCTGGGTTGTAGATCGACTGCGTGCCGTCGGCGCTGGCCACGGCCCAGGCAGTCGCGGCCAGCACCAGCAGCGGCGTCACCAGCACGCCGACGAGGACCAGCTTCACCTCACGCGACTCGATCTTCTTGCCGAGGAACTCGGGCGTGCGGCCGACCATCAGCCCAGCGATGAACACGGTGAGCAGGACGAAGAGCAGCATGTAATAGAGACCTGAGCCGACACCGCCGAAGACGACCTCTCCGGTGCCCATGCTGGCCAGTGGCGCCAGGCCGCCGACCCCGGTCAGCGAGTCAAGCGCGCCGTTGACGGCGCCGCAGGAGGTGACCGTCGTGACCGCGGCCCACAGCGAGGTGCTGGCGATGCCGAAGCGCTGCTCCTTGCCCTCCATGTTGCCGCCGCTGGAGCCGTCGAAGGCACTGGTGAGGACGCCGGCGTGGTGCTGCGCCGGGCTGCCGTGCTGCTCGGCGACGTAGACGACGGCAACCGCGACGACGAACATCGACATCATCGCCGCGTAGAGCGCCCAGCCCTGGCGCCGGTTGCCGATCATGCGACCGAAGGTGTGGGTGAGGCTGGCCGGAATCGCCATGATCAGCAGCAGCTCGATCAGGTTCGTGAGGCCACTCGGGTTCTCGAACGGCATCGCGCTGTTGACGTTGAAGAAGCCGCCGCCGTTGGTTCCCAGCTCCTTGATCGCCTCCTGCGAGGCGACCGGGCCGAGCGCGAGGGTCTGCGACCCGCCGGCGATCGTGTCGAAGGCCTGCGATCCGTCGAGGGTCTGGATCACTCCCTGGGAGACGAGAAGCAGAGCCGCGGCGAACGAGATCGGCAGCAGGACGTAGAGGTTGATCCGGATCAGGTCCGACCAGAAGTTGCCGAGCGCCGCGCCCGAACGCGCCGCGAAGCCGCGGATCACCGCGGCGAGCGCCGCGATCCCGACCGCTGCCGAGACGAAGTTCTGCACCGTCAGGCCGGCCATCTGGACGAAGTAGGTGAGGGTCGTCTCGCCGCCGTAGTACTGCCAGTTGGTGTTGGTGACGAAGGAGGAGGCGGTGTTGAAGCTGAGGTTCCAAGGACCGGAGTGGAAGCCCTCGGGGTTGAATGGCTGGATGCTCTGGGTGCGGAGCATCAGGTAGAGGACCAGCCAGGAGACGACGCTGAAGACGACGATCGAGCGGGCGTAGGACTTCCAGTCCTGCCCCTCCTCGGGCCGCACACGCAGCGCCCGGTAGGCGAAGCGCTCGATTGGCCCGAGGATCGGCGAGAGGAAGACGCGTTCCCCCCCGAAGACACGGGCGATGTAGCCGCCGAGCAGCGGCACCAACGCCGTGAGGACGAGCAGGAAGGCGACGATCTGCAGCCAGCCCTGGGTCACCGAATCCGGTCCAACGCGTCGATCGCGGCGTAGAGGAGGGCGAAGGCAACGAGGGCCAGTGCGACGGAGACGAGGTCCACCCTCCGAGCATGCGCCCACCCCCGTCAAGGCCGCATGAAGAACTGGCCCTGCGTATACAGATTTCGTAAAGGCGGTTCTAGCCGGCGAAGCGGTAGCCGACGCCGGGGTCGGTGCGGATGTAGCGGGGCCCGTCCGGCGGCTCGATCTTGCGCCGCAGGTTGGCGACGTGGGCGCGCAGCACCTGCACGTCGTCTTCGTACTCGACGCCCCAAACCTCGACCAGGAGCGAGCGATGGGTCATCAGACGGCCGCGGTTCTGTGCCAGGCAGCGCAGCAGCTCGAACTCGGTCGGGGTCAGGTGCACCGGCTCCCCGTCGCGCCGCACGGCCCGGGCGACCAGATCGACCTCGAGGCCATCGGCGCTGATCAGCGGCTCCGATGCCTCCGGCTTGGCCCGCCTCAGCGCGGCCTCGAGTCGTGCCACGAGCTCCGGCGGGCCAAACGGCTTGGTCACGTAATCGTCGGCGCCAGCCGCCAGCGCACGCACCTTCGCCTCCTCCTCGCCGACCGCGGAGAGGACGATGATCGGCATCTCACTCCACTCGCGCAGGCGCTTCGTCACCTCGACGCCGTCGAGATCGGGAAGCATCAGGTCGAGTATCGCCGCTGCAGGCGGTTTGACCGCTGCCAGGTCGAGCGCCTCCTCGCCGCTGGCGGCCGTCACCGCCTCGTAGCCGGCGTCGCGGAGGATCACCCGCAGGGCGCGGAGGATCTGCGGCTCGTCGTCGCAGACCAGCACGCGCGTCGCCTCGTTCATGCGTCGCCTCCGGCACGCGGCGGCAGCGTCACGACGAAGCTCGTGCCCTGCCCCGGCAGCGACTCGATCGCGATCTTGCCGCCGTTGGCCTCGATGAATCCCTTGGCGATCGCCAACCCCAGCCCCGAGCCGGTGTTGGCCACGTCGCCACGCTGGAACGGCTCGAAGATCCGCTGCCACTCGCTCTCCGGAATCCCCGGCCCCTGGTCGACTACGCGGACGACGAGGTCGCCGCCGACCAACCGGGACCTCGCCGAGACCGGGCGGCCGTCGCTGTAGCGAGTCGCGTTCTCGAGCAGGTTCGCGAAGGCCCGCTCGAGCTGGGCGGCGTCGGCGTCGACCAGCGGCAGGCCAGGATCGATCGCGAGGCGAATCGACGCTGGGGCGGCCACACCCTCGCGAGCTGCGTCGAGCACCTCCGCGAGATCGACCGGCTCGCGGTGCGGCTCGGCCTTGCCCGCTTCCAATCGCGACATGTCGAGCAGGTTCTCGACCAGGCGGGAGAGTCGGTTGCCCTCGCCGACTATGGCCGCGCTCAGCTCGGCTCGCTCGTCCTCGGTCAGCGTCGCGGACCCGAGCGCGGAACCGCCGGCGATGATCGAGGTAAGGGGCGTCCGCAGATCGTGGGAGATCGAGCGCAGCAGGGCGGTCTTCAACTCGTCGCTGCGGCGCAGCGCCTCGGCCTCGACCGCCTCTGCCTGCATTCGATCGCGCTCGCGGGTGAGGGCTGCGAGCTCAGCCAGCGCGCGATCGGCCTCTTCGCGCCGGCGCTCAGCTTCGACCGCCCTAGCGCGCGCGAGCCCGGCGACGGTGCTGCTGACTACCGCCGCGATCACGAATGCCGCCAGGGCGACCCAGTTCTCCTCCTCGGCGATCGTGAAGCGGTGCAACGGCGGGAGGTGGAAGAAGTTGAAGGCGACCGCGCTGGCGACCGAGGCGAGCAGCCCCAGCCGCAGCCCCCAGACGACCGAGATGAGCAGGATCGCGGGGAGGTAGACGATGCCGAGCGAGACGACCGGCGCAACCGACTTGAGCGGGTAGACGACGAGCGTTCCCACCGCAACCGCGGCGAGCGTCGCCACGATCCCGAGCCACGTTGGGGGCGGCTCAGCACCGAGGCCGATCGATGGTCGGGGACGATCCACTGTCGTCAGCGTATGACTCTCAGCAGAGGCGCTCGCGGGCGATCCAGTCGGAACCGCGCGGCGGCTTGCGCGACTCACGCCAGGCCGGGCCGCACTCGCGGGTGCGCTGGCGACCGGCGGGGCGGAGGAACCGGGCGACGGTCGGCAGCAGCATCGGAACCGGGTCGACCGGAGTGTCGTAGCGGCGCACCTCGAAGTGCAGGTGTGGCCCGGTCGAGTGCCCGGTCGAGCCGACGTAACCGATGCGGGTGCCGCCGGAGACCTGCTCGCCGACCCAGCTCGTGATCTCAGAGAGATGGGCGTACCAGGTGGTGTAGCCGAGCCGGTGCTGGATCACGACCAGGTTGCCGTAGCCGCCGTAGTTGTAGGCGGCATAGATCGTCGTCCCCCGACCCGCCGCGCCGACCAGGGTGCCGTAGGGCACCGGGAAGTCGAGGCCGTCGTGGGTGCGACCGCCGGCCCGCGCCGCGCCAAACCCGTCGCCGATCGGGCCGGGGACCGGCCGCAGGAAGCTCACCGGACCGCTCGGATCGCTGACGGGTTCGGTGCTCGGATCGCCGCCGGAGCGCAGGGAGCGGATCGTCGCCGGACCGGCCAGCCCGTCGACGCCGACGCCGGCGGCGCTCTGCGCGCGCCGCACCGCCCCCCTGGTCAGCGGGCCGAAGAGACCGTCGGCCCTGCCCGGACCGTGGCCAGCACGCTGGAGCAAGAACTGCAGCGCCGCGACGTCCCAGCCCCGGTTGCCGACTCGCATCACCCGGCTGCCGAGCGGCGGCCTCCCCCGCCAGCCGAGCGCGCGCCGGGTTCGCGGCCCCGCGACGCCATCGGCCGATAGACCCCGGCGGTGTTGGAAGGCGGTCACCCCGCGCCGGGTGAGCGGCCCCTTGATCCCGTCGACGAAGCCGCGGTAGAGATGCAACGACTTCAGCGCCGCCTGCAGGGCAGCCACGTTTGCGGGTGAGGCATCGGCGCGCGCGGGTACTGCAATCGCGATCACGATCAGCGCCGATGCGCCGATTCTAAGAATCGGTCGCATCTACCAATGGTCGGTAATGCCGCCCCGACCTACAACCCCCGCAAGGATGTATGCATGCAGGCGACCCAGACGCCCCGCACGATCCAGCGCACCTACCTGACTCTGCTGCTCGGCAACACGCTGGCGGCGTCGTTCATCTGGGGGATCAACACCCTCTTCCTGCTCGACGCGGGCCTGAGCAACCTCGAGGCCTTCGCCGCGAACGCGTTCTTCACCGCGGGGATGATGCTCTTCGAGGTGCCGACCGGCGTGGTGGCCGACCTGCGCGGACGACGCGTGTCGTTCCTGGTCGGCGCACTGACCCTGATGGGGTCGACGCTGCTCTACGTCCTGCTCTGGCAGGTCGAAGCGGAGTTCTGGGCCTGGGCGCTGGTGTCGGTGCTGCTCGGTCTCGGCTTCACGTTCTTCTCGGGCGCGATGGAGGCCTGGCTGGTCGACGCGCTGCACCACACCGGCTACACCGGCGAGCTGGACGCGGTCTTCGGCCGCGCCCAGGCGGTGCAGGGGGCCGCGATGCTCGTCGGGTCGGTCCTCGGCGGCGTGCTGGCGCAGGCGACCAACCTGGGGGTGCCGTTCGTCGTCCGGGCGGTGCTGCTCGGGCTGACCTTCGTGCTGGCCTACTTCCTGAT